>NZ_MLHS01000013.1 GCF_001999335.1 Rodentibacter sp. Ppn85
GGGCGCACGCAGTGCGCCCCTACGGCACGATGAAATAAAATTAAATATTAGATATTTATAATGAATTTAAATGATTTATATTTAATAAAAACAATATCAACGTATTTGTAGGGGCGCACGCAGTGCGCCCACAGCACGATGCAATAACATTAAATATTTGATATTTATAATGAAATTAAATCATTTACATTCAGTAAAACCAATATCAACGTATTTGTAGGGGCGCACTGCGTGCGCCCGATATCGCATTTAATCAATTTCAATATAAAACATTGATACAAAACGGCGGGAAAATAATTTTAATTTTTCGATCAGGATCACAAAAATAAGGACACACAATGTACATCAATGAAAACACGATAGAACAAGCCTGCTTGGCGGATTTTCAGGCGCAAGGTTGGGATTATACGGACGAGCGGACAATCTTGGTAGACGGTGAAAATCCGTGGCGGGTACAGCCAAACGAGGTCGTTTTCCGTTCATTATTGTCCGAAGCCGTGCAACGTCTCAACCCGCAATTGCCTGAATCGGCGGTGTTGGAAGTCGTGCAGCAGGTATGCAGTGTTACGGGGGCGAATTTAGCTGAACGAAATCAAACCTTTTACCGTTATTTGCGTTCGGGGGTGCGGGTCGAGTATCGGCAGGCGGACGAAACTAAAGTGGACTACGCCCGTTTGGTTGATTTCCAACAGCCGAATGCCAACCGTTTTGATGTGGTCAATCAACTGAGCATTAAGGGCACAAAAAGCAATCGCCGCCCTGATGTGATAGGCTTTGTAAATGGCTTGCCATTAGTGGTGATTGAGCTGAAAAATCCGCTTAAAGAAAATGCCAATCTCACCCAAGCCTTTAACCAGCTACAAACCTATAAAGAAGAAATCGCCGATCTATTTGTGTATAACCAAATTCTCGTCATCAGCGATGGCACAGACACCAAAGTGGGGTCGCTCACGGCTAATTTGGAACGTTTTACCCCGTGGCGAGTGGTGGACGAACAGCAAAAACAGCGGATCAGTTTCGGTAACAGTTTAGCCGATTTCGTAAACGGTTTAATGCAGCCCGAAACGTTGTTGGATTATATGCAAAATTTTATTGTGTTTGACAGTGATGAAAAAGGCTTACCCATCAAGAAGATTGCCGCTTATCACCAATTCTACGGTGTAAATGAAGCGGTCGATTGCACCTTGATTGCTGCCAGCCCCGAAGGTAATGGTAAAATCGGGGTGATGTGGCATACGCAGGGGTCAGGTAAATCACTTTCAATGCTGTTTTATGCGGGAAAATTGCTCTCGCAACCCGCCCTGAAAAACCCGACAATCGTAGTCGTAACCGATCGTAACGATTTAGACGGGCAGCTCTACCAAACGTTCTCCAGTGGTAAGGCGATTTTACGCCAAGATCCGATCCAAGCCGACGGGCGGGACAATCTGCGTGCCGAACTCGCTAAACGGGAAACGGGCGGTATTTTGTTCACCACCATTCAAAAATTCGGCTTGCAAGCAGGCGAAAAACGCCACCCTATGCTCAATGACCGCCACAATATTATTGTGATTAGCGATGAAGCTCACCGCAGCCAATACGGCTTTAGTGAGAGTATGAACGTCAATACTGACAAACAACAGGGCAATTACAAAGTCGGCTACGCCAAACATTTACGAGATGCACTACCGAATGCCTCTTTTATCGGCTTTACCGGTACGCCGATTAGCCTTGAAGATAAGGATACGCAGGACGTATTCGGGCGTTACGTTTCTATTTATGATATTACCGATGCGGTTGAAGACGGTGCGACTGTGCCGATTTTCTACGATTGCCGCCAAATTCCCCTCAAAGAGAGCCTGAAATTCAATGACAGTGTGCAAGCGGTCGAAAACCTGTTTGATGATGACGAACAAAGCCATAACTTTCGGCTAATGGAAAAACTAATGGGAATGGACGGGCGGTTAGCAAAATTAGCCGGCGATTTTGTCAGCCATTTTGAAGCCCGCACCGCGTTAATGGACGGCAAAGCGATGATTGTGGTTGCCAGCCGTCAAATTTGTGTGAAATTGTACGACCAAATTACCGCCCTCCGCCCCGATTGGCATTCCGATGATCTTCAGCAGGGTCAAATTAAAATTGTAATGACCGGCAGTGCCGGCGACCCCGCCGAAATGCAGCCGCACATTTATTCGGCACAGGATAAAAAAACCTTGGAAAAACGCTTTAAAGATCCGAATGATCCGCTCAAGGTGGTGATTGTACGGGATATGTGGCTAACGGGCTTCGATGCCCCCTGCTGTAACACAATGTACATCGACAAACCAATGCGTGGGCATAATTTAATGCAAGCAATCGCACGGGTCAATCGGGTGTTCCGTAACAAAAGCCGTGAAAACGGCGGCTTGGTGGTGGATTATATCGGGCTGACCGGCGAGCTGGAAAACGCAATGCAAGCATACAGCAAAGCGAACGGCAAAGGCAAAATGGTGCATAATCTGGAAGCCGTGCTGGATAAAATGCGTGAGCATATTGACATTATCCGCGGGCAATTTGCCACACCGGTGGAAAACAAGCGGTTCGATCTGCCCTATTCTTTGCAAATTACGGACGAGCGTTTGCTCTATCAACAAATTTTGCTGGCTGCCAACCATATTCTGGGCTTAGACGGTGAGCCGAGTAAGGACGAAAAGCAAACTCCGACCCCGCGCAAAAATGCATTCTTGCGTGCAGTGCGTTCGGCGAAAAAGGGCTTCCAGCTCTGCGGCACATTACCAGAAGCCCAAACCTATCAGCGAGAACTGGCATTTTTTGACGGCGTGCGCGCAATTCTTGCGAAAAAAGCCGATAATCCGACCGCTTACAATGCCGAAGATCGCCAATTAAAATTGGTGTCGCTGCTCAATCAGGCGGTGGAAGCACAAGGTACGGTCAATTTACTCGACTTGTTGAACCGAGATCGCCCGAATTTGAATTTGCTCTCCGAGGAATTTTTGGAGATGGTGAAAAACAGCCAAACCAAAAACCTGTGGCTATTGGCAGTGGAACGCTACCTTGCCCAGCAAATTCGGGATAAAGCCGCCAACAATCTCACCGCTCAAAAAGAGTTTGAACAACGCCTAAAAGAAGCATTAGCGAAATATCACAATCAGAGTTTATCGGTATTGGAAGTGCTTGACGAGTTGATCCGCCTAGGGAAAGACTTTATGGAGCGCTTGGCAAGGGGCGAAAAATTAGGGCTTTCGGCGGCAGAAATCGCCTTTTACGATGCGTTAGTAAAAAATGACAGTGCGGTACAGGGGCTGGGTGATGATACGCTGAAAGCCCTAGCCAAAGAAATCACCGCCCAGTTGCGCCAATCCGCGACGATTGATTGGCAATATAAAGAAGCCGTGCGTGCCAAAATGCGAATGTCCGTCCGCCGTACGCTGAAACGCTATAAATACCCGCCGGATCAAGAACCGGAAGCTATTGCCAGAGTATTAGAACAAGCGGAAGAAATTGCAGAAGAATTAACAACAGAATAAAACAAAGGGGCGCAAAATACGCCCCTATAAATTGAAATAAAACTAAAATTATGAGTTGAGTTTGCGACGGGCAATCACCGCATCGGATAACTGTTTGAGCAAGATTTCCGTATCTTCCCAACCGATACAGGCATCGGTAATGCTCTGCCCGTAAGTAGCGGCTTTGCCATTAACTAAATCTTGGCGACCTTCAGCTAAGTGACTTTCCACCATCACACCAAAGATCTGTTTTGAACCGCCGGCAACTTGTTTGCTCACATCCTCACAAACTTCCATTTGTTTTTTGTATTGTTTACTACTATTAGCATGGCTGAAATCAACCATAACATGCGGAACGCGACCGGATTTTTCAATATCGCTACAAACTTTCGCCACATCTTCCGCACTGTAATTCGGACCTTTATCGCCACCACGTAGAATGATATGACAATCTTCGTTTCCTTTAGTCGAAACGATAGCTGAATGACCAAATTTTGTCACGGATAAGAAATTATGCGGTGCTTCGGCTGCTCCGATCGCATCCAATGCCACTTTTACGCCACCATTCGTTGCATTTTTAAAGCCGACGGCACAAGACAACCCTGAGGCCAGCTCGCGGTGAACCTGTGATTCGGTCGTACGAGCACCGATTGCTCCCCAACTCATAAAATCCGCGACATATTGCGGTGTAATCATATCTAAAAATTCGCCGGCTGACGGGACACCAAGATTATTAATATCGGAGAGCAACTTACGGGCAATTCGTAAACCGTCGTTCAAACGATAGGTATCATTTAAGTAAGGATCATTAATTAAACCTTTCCAACCTACTGTGGTACGCGGTTTTTCAAAATAAACACGCATAATAATTTCTAGACTGTCTTTATATTTTTTGCGTAAAGGTTTTAAGCGATTTGCATATTCAAGAGCCGCCTTCGGATCATGAATGGAACACGGGCCGATGATCACTAATAATCGATCATCTTTACCATGAATAATATTATGCGCCTCTTGGCGGGTTTGTTTAACTAATTCGGCAGCTTCTTCACTTGCCGGAAATTTTTCTAATAATGCGATTGGAGGCAAAACCTGATCGACTTTTTCAATACGTGTATCATCATTTGCTACGATGATTTCAATTTTTTCTTTCGTCATACGTCACTCTCTTATAATTGTTAAAATGTTGTGTCTGAAAATTGCAAATACTCTACACTTATTTCTTGTACTAGTAAACTAGTTCACAGAAAAAAATTAAAAGTTCCGTTTACTGACTGCTCAATACTCGAGCCGGTTGAAGTTTGGCTGCCCGACTTGCCGGATAAAGGCTTGCCAAAAGGCTTAAAACTAACGCAGCGACTAAAACTAACAAAACATCTTGCCAATGAAGCTCGCTAGGAAGAAAATCAACAAAATAAATGCCGTCTGATAGCAATTTCTTTCCGAGTAAATATTCTAAGCTTTGAATAAGCGAGGTTAAATTCAACGCCAACATCACGCCAAGAACGACTCCTATTAAACACCCTTTCATCCCGGCTTGCAAGCCGTACCAGACGAAAATACGTTTAATAAAACCGTTATTTGCACCAAGTGTACGCATAATAGCAATGTCGCCTTTTTTATCTTTTACCGCCATGATCAAAGTCGAAACAATATTGAAGCAGGCGACACCGATCACTAATACCATAGCAATATACATTACGGTGCGAATAAGCTGAATATCGCGATACATATAACCAAATTTAGCAATCCAATTTTGCACATAGAGAAGCTGCGGATAATCCCGTAATGTTGAATAATCCACCTCTTGAACCTTAAAAGGATCATCAACTTTAATCTCTAAACCGGTAATTTGATCTGATTGATAACCTAACAATTCTTGAGCCTGTGGCAATGCCAAGAAAGCATAACTGTGATCCAATTGTCCGTCTAAACGTAAAATACCGCTAATTTGCACGCGTTCGCGATGAGGTTGAGACAATTGCTCATCATTATTTGGTTGCGAAACCAACAAAGAAACCCAATCCCCGACTTGCACATCAAGATCCTTGGCAATACCGGAACCGAGGACTAATCCGCCCTCTTTTCCAAATCTCTGCCACCCTTCGCCTTCTACAAATTTACCCAAGGAGCTGACTTTATCTTCCGCATTTTTATCAACACCTTTCACCTGTACCACTTTGAGTTTACTCCCATTCTCAACCAATGCCGTAAAACTGACAAAAGGCGAAAGTGCGGTAATTTTTTCGTTTGTTTTTAAACGGCTGGCAAGGTATTGCCATTGATTAATGGTTTGTTCATCACCATAAGGATTAATCACAATCTCGGCATGAGGTACAACAGCAAGAATTCGCTGATTCAACTCACGTTCAAAACCGTTCATCGCACTCAATCCTACGATTAACACTGCCACACCAAGGGCAATGCCAATAGATGAAAATTTTGAAATAAGCGACACTAAGGGATTTTTTTGTTTGCCAAGCTGATAACGCCAACTGATAAAGAAAGGGGTATTCATTGTGTTCCTTCCCTTAATATGCCATCTTGCATGGTAAGGCAGCGGGACAATTTTTTTGCCAATTCTATATCATGGGTAACCAACAAAAAAGCGATTTGTTGTTCTTGATTTAAGGTTTGAATTAACTCAAAAATACTTTCTGTTGTTTTATGATCCAAATTCCCGGTCGGCTCATCGGCAAGTACTAAAGAAGGGTTATTGACTAAAGCACGGGCTATCGCAACACGTTGGCGTTCGCCACCGGAAAGCGCAGAGGGACGATGAGAAATTCGATGGCTTAACCCCACCGCACCGAGCATTTTTTCCGCCCGATCTTTCGCTTCCGTTTTATTTTGCAGACCAATCAACATCGGCATCATCACATTCTCAAGGGCTGAGAAATCCGCCATTAAGTGATGAAATTGGTACACAAAGCCTAGATTTTGATTACGCAACTTTGCCAATTCCGATTCAGAGGCTTTTTGCAGTGATTGCCCTTTAATAAAGACTTCCCCACTACTTGGCTGATCTAATCCCCCCAACGTATGTAAAAGCGTACTTTTTCCGGAACCGGAACTGCCCACAATTGCAACCAATTCATTAGGTTTCATGGCAAAAGAAATACCTTTTAGCACTTGCGTTTGGTTATCACCTTCTTGATAGAATTTGTTAATATCTTTACATTCTAATAAATACTGATTCATTTTTTACTCATATTTTGAACTACATTTAAGGATAAATTAAATTTAGATAAGTAACGGATAATGTGCGCCAGTCTATCATATTTTCATATCATCCCTGATTAAATCGACACTTTTTCAAAGACCTCAAATTGTGTGTTAGGAAAAAAGCGCACAAGATAATGTTTTAAATACCGCTGTGTTTCTTCAGAAATAATAGGATCATATTCCGGATAAAGGTTATATAACACGCGCAATACATTAATATTTCGTGTTTTGCACGCTTCTAAACTGAGCAATGTATGATTAATACTCCCGAGCTTGCCCGATGTCACCAGTACCAACGGATAGCCGTGAGCTTGAATATAATCCAACGTGGTTTCCCTGTCATTGTATGGAACCATCAATCCACCGGCACCTTCAAGCAATACATAATCGTATTTTTCAGCCAAAAGTGCGGTTGATTTTTCGATCTTTTTTGTATCAATAACACATCCTTGTTTTTTCGCCGCTAAATGTGGTGAACAGGGATATTCAAAAAGATAAGGGCAAGTCGTCCCGTCAAGATCATGGCTTGTTAGATCGATTTTCTGAATTTTACGATGCACTAATAAATCATCGGCTATCTCTCGACAGCCGGTCTGAATCATTTTTTGCGTAATGACGGAAAAGCCCTGCACCATAAGTGCTCTGGCATAAAACCCCGTTGCAATTGTTTTGCCCACATCCGTATCAATACCGGAAATAAATATTACCTTACCCATATATCCTCTTTATCCTTTATATCGTGCAACAATCCATAGCGGTTGATAAGTCAGTCGCACCTGTTGGCTAGGTAAAGAAAAATGCTGTTGGTATTGCTCAATAAATCTGTGTAATTTTTGTTTTGTCCAAATACCTTGCCTTGTTGCTGTCACACCGGTTTGCTTAAGGTGTTTTAGCACCTCAAGTGGCGTTGAAAAAAATAGCTCTTCTGTTGTTATTTCTGCATACAGCAATTCAAAATCATCTTGTAGCCACACTTTCCAATCAGACAAACTCGGGTAAATCAACCCGATATTTGTTAAGGCTCGAATTTCATGTAGATTTTCCTGACCAAAAGTCGCTATCGCCAGCAAACCGTCTCGGCTTAATCCTTCTTTACAATGTTCAATAAATGATGAGTGATGATGAAACCATTGTACGGCGGAAGCAGTTACAATCAGATCATAGGTTCGCTTAAAGGAAAACAGCTCGGCATCACCGCAATGAAATTCAAAAGGTTGAGATAACTTTTTCTTTAGCCGCTCTTTAACATCACAAAGATCATTAAACATCCAATAATTGGCACAAATATGTTGCTGTAACAGTTTGCTGAGTTGCCCCGTGCCACAGCCAAGTTCTAACACATTTTCAAGTGAACAGCTCGGTAAGCTAGCCATGATGTAAGAAAGCAGCCGCCTATTGATTCTCTGCTGTATCCAAGCATGGTCGTCATAGCAATCAAGAACTTTATGGAAATGCTGCCGAATACGTTGTTTTTCAATTAGTCTCGCCTCTAATTCCATAGTTGCACCCAATGCGTTAAACGGGAAAATAAATAATGTTCCCCCTCTATCTCGTTAATCTTACAGCGTGTACACCAATAACGTTGCTGATTTTCAGGAGAAAAAATTTTATCCTTAAGTCCAATAATAGCGTTTGTCCATAAAATTAAATCCGTGCGTCGATCTGACTCAATTGCGTAGAAAAGTGCGGTTAATTCTTGCTGAATTTCTTGAAATTCCCGCATAGGCAACGAATGATAAAACGCTAGATTAGCCTTATCACCACAAATCCTACGTTCAAATTTTACCTTTGTGGTTTCATTTAAATTATCTAGCGTGCCTTTAAAAATACTAAAAGGGATACCTGCCTGATCATCACAAGGTAAACCGGTTCCATTGACGGCGGTTGCTGATTCGAGCGGAATTCCTTGTAATACTCTTTCGGCCACCCACACGCCCATCGACCACGCGACGACACGAATTTTTTGATAGCGTGAAAAATCAAAATCCAAGAAAAGATCTCGATAATCATAGCAAATTAATAAATCGTAATTTTCAGGTATCGCTAAATGAGAAACGGCGGAGATTGGCGTTCCCCAACCGGCAAAATAAACCAGTAAGTTTCCAGCCTGACGATCTTCAAATTTTATTTTCATTTTTTGCCTACAAACAGGTAATAAATTCCGTGATTTCTTCTTTTGTTATATCTGCCGTAACCGATAAGCGTATTCTGGATGTTCCTCTTGGCACGGTTGGCGGGCGGATTGGCAAACAATAATAACCTTGTTGCTGTAGTCGATGTGCTTTCGCCAATGTTGCTTCGTTGTCACCCAAAATATAAGGCACTATACAGGTCGAACTTGGCATATTCCCTGTGCGATGTGCCACTTCATGACGCAAAAAAGCACTTAATTCATTTAAGTGTTGTCTTGTTTGAGCAAATTGTGGCAGACGTTCAAAGAGAAAATAAGTCCATGCCACATTAAGCGGAGGTAACGCCGTTGAAAAAATCAATGGACGCATTTGGTTAATTAAGATCTCTTTTAATAGTTGATCGCACATCACATAAGCGCCCATTGAAGCCAATGCTTTGCCAAAAGTCCCAACCAGTAAATCAATATCCTTAATCGTGCCGGTTTGTTCTGCAATCCCTAAGCCTTTTTCACCATAAACGCCTATAGCGTGCGCTTCGTCCACATAAAGATAACTATTAGGAAATTGCTTTTTCAAGTTTACCAGTTTGGCTAAATCCGCAACATCGCCATCCATACTAAAAACAGATTCGGTAACAATAAAAGTGCGGTCAAATTTACCGACGTTTTTTTCTAAAAGTTGTTGCAGATGTTCATAATCATTATGGCGATAACGAAAAAATCGGCATTGGCTTAACCGAATACCGTCAATTATGCTGGCATGCACCAGTTTATCAGCCAAGATTAAACTTTTGGCTGTAGTTAATGCCGGTAAAATACCCAAATTAGCATGATAGCCACTGTTAAATAATAAGCAGCTTTCTCGCTGAAACTGATGAGCAATAAGCTGTTCAAGATCATTATAAATGGGAAAATTACCGGTCAATAAACGGGACGATGAGCTAGTCAAAGCCGGTAAATCCTTGCCATATTGCTGAAAAAAAGCACGCCGTAAAGTTTCATTCGATGCCAATCCGAGATAATCATTAGAAGACATATTCAGCATACGTTGCTTGTCTCGTTCAATATAACGCCCATGATGTGTTAAGTCAGGAATCGAACGATATTGATTCATACTTTTTAGATAGGCTAGTTGCTTTTGGAAATCTTCCATTTTATTCCTTATTTCCCATATTCCTGCATTAAGGCATTAATCATACCTTGTGTAAGTTGAGACAATTCTTCATCTTGAATAATAAAAGGCGGCATCACATAAACCAATTTTCCGAAAGGGCGAATCCATACACCATTTTCCACAAAACGCGGAACAAGCGTTTTCATATTCACCTCATCCTGCATTTCTACTACGCCAATTGCACCTAATACCCTTACATCTTTAACATAATGTTTTTCTGCCAATGGTGAAAGCTGCCGACGCAATACTTTTTCAATATGTCGAACCCGCTCTTGCCACGAACTTTCCAGCAATAAACGAATGGATTCGGAAGCAATAGCGCAAGCTAAAGGATTTGCCATAAAAGTCGGGCCATGCATAAAGCATTTCGCTTCACCGCTGCATATTACTTCCGCAATTGTTTCTGTTGTTACGGTTGCCGATAAGGTTAAATAACCGCCTGTCAAAGCCTTGCCAATACACATAATATCGGGAGAAATTCCGGCATGCTCTGCGGCAAATAATTTACCGGTACGTCCAAAACCGGTTGCAATTTCATCAAAAATTAACAAAACACCGTATTCACGACATAACTCTTGAGCTTTAATAAGGTATTCCGGCGAATAAAAATACATACCGCCCGCCCCTTGCACTATCGGCTCTAAAATTAAGGCGGCGATTTCTTTATGATGTGTTTGCAATAAATCTGCAAGGGGGGCAATGGCACGATCATCCCAAGGTTCATAAAATGTGATACAAGGCTGAGGCAAAAAATATTGAACAGGTAAACTTTGCTGAAATAGATGATGCATACTGGTTATCGGATCACAAACCGACATGGCATTCCAAGTATCGCCATGATAACCGGAACGGATCGTGGCAAATTTTTGTCGTTGTGGTTCACCTTTCGCATATTGATATTGAATAGCCATTTTCATTGCCACTTCAACGGCTACCGAGCCGCTATCGGCGAAAAAAATTTTATCCAGTCCCGCCGGTAATATTTTCACCAATAGTTGCGCCAATTCTACTGCCGGTGCATGGGTAAAACCACCAAACATAATATGGCTCATGCGGGCTAATTGATTTTGTGCAGCCTGATTTAAACGCGGGTGATTATAACCGTGTAACGCAGCCCACCAAGAGGACATCCCATCAATTAACGTTTGCCCGTTTTTGAGTCTAATCTTCACGCCATCGGCACCCTCTACCGCATACAAGGGCATATCGGAATAAATCGAAGAATACGGATGCCAAATATGCCGATGATCAAAAGCCAAAAGTTGTTGTTCGTTCATTCTTTATCTATATCTTATGAAGATTGCTATTCATATCTTAAAGCTTCCGCCGGCTCTGTTTTTGCTGCGCGATAAGCAGGATAAATTGTTGATAATAAAGATAACAACAAAGAAAACAGAATAACAATGACCACTTGCATCGGTTCGATTGATGTCGGTAGAAAAACACCATTCGGATTGACCGCACTTACTATCTCTGCCAGATTTAATGTCATCAGCACGCCGAATAAACTTCCAATCAACGTACCAACCATTCCCACTAACAAGCCTTGGTAAATAAACACCGAACTCACCTGAGATTTTGTTAGCCCTTGAGTTTGTAAAATTGCAATTTCCCCTTGCTTATCCACCACCATCAGGCTCAAAGATGTAACGATATTAGAAATCGCCACGACAATAATCAAGCTAATCAACAGCCCCATCATATTTTTTTCCATACGCACGGCTTGAAAAAATTCGCCTTTTTGCACACGCCAATCGTTGATTTGATAATGAGGAAAATAATCAGGCAATTCAGTAATTAAGAAAGGATCGGTCAAAAATAAACGATAACCCTGAGCCTGCTCCGGCTGAATACGCATTAATCGCCCAATATCCGATAAATTGGCAAACGCGGTGTAACCCGATACTTCGCTGTTATCGAAATAAATATCGCTCACGGTAAAAAGACGTTGCATTGGCACTCGTCCAAAAGGCGTATATTGACTATTTTCGGTAATCATTAAACGGATTTTATCGCCTACATTGACATCAAGTTTTTGTGCAAGCTGATCGCCAATCACCAATTTAAATCCGCCCGTCGGCAATGTATTAGTAAAATTTGTATTATCCAAAGTTTCTAATAAGGGATCATCAGAAAACGACCGCACACCAATGATTTGTCCCGCACTCACACCTTTGGAGGTTTGATAAATCACATTTGTGGTATTGATCGGTACGGCTTTTTGCACAAAGTGCGGTAAGTTTTGCAATGATTTTTCCGTAGAAATCGGTTGTTCTTGACGAATAACGGCGTGAGGAATAGAAGACAGCACCTGCTGCTTTTGATAACCTTCCAAGCCGTTCATTATTGAAAGGACAATAATTAATGCCATCACGCCCAAAACTATGCCAAAACTGGCAAGATTCGTTACTAATCGCCCAAAACGATCGGCGCTTTTGGCACGCCAGTAACGTAGGGCGATATAAAAAGAAATGGGTAAACTCATATTACTTTTGTTTTAGTTGCGCAACAAAATCTTCGATATTTTGCGTCACTTTTTTCACGAGCGTAATAACGGCACTATCACTTGCCCAAGCAATATGAGGGGTAATAATTAAGTTCGGTAGAGTTTTTGCCGCAAGAATCAGCGGATTATCTTTTTCCGGCGGTTCTTTAATCATTACATCTATGGCGGCACCGCCTAAATGCCCGCTTGTTAATGCAGCCAATAAAGCGTTTTCATCCACTAAAGGCCCTCGCCCCGTATTGATTAAAAACGCCCCTTTTTTCATTTGTGACAGGGTTTTATCATTGATTAAATTTTCTGTCGTTTGGGTTAACGGACAATGTAAGGTGACAATATCGGCTTGTTTTAATACTTGATCAAAAGGCGTATAACCTTCACGGCAAGTTGTGGCATCTTTATGCTCTGCGTAAAGCACATTCATTCCCAAGGCTTGTGCCAATCGTCCGACTTCCGTACCCAGACAACCTTTTCCAAAAACGCCAAGGGTAGAACCCCGAACATCGGTAATGGGATAATCGAAGTAACAAAACTGTTGACTTTCACCCCATTTTGCAGAAATTTGATCACGCAACCAACCGGCAAGACTGTGTTTTAAAGAAAAAATCAGCCCCATCACATGTTCGGGTACGGTGACGCTGGAATACCCTGTCACGTTTTTGACTTCGACACCTAATTCTTTTGCCGTAATTAAGTCAATATTATTGGTTCCCGTTGCGGTAATCGCTATGAGTTTAAGTTTTGGCAATTGCGCTAAGGTGTTACGATCAAAAATGACTTTACTTGTAATCACAATATCCGCATTTTTAGCCCGTTCAATAGTTTGTTCAGCCGAGGTATGAGGATATTCAATCCATTCATGCTCAAAATTCGGGCGGGGAATAGGAATGTGTTTTGGAATAGCGGTACTGTCTAAAAATACGATTTGCATAATGTTCTCCTTTTTTAGTTAAAAAAGTGCGGTCAAAAATGTTGGTGTTTTTAACCGCACTTCGCCATTAAATTGAGGTATCTAATTCAGGGAAAGATTTCACTAAATCATCAATGGCTTTCATTTGTGAGACAAAACCTTCCAAAGCGGACAACGGTAAGGCTGACGGGCCGTCACATTTTGCTTGATTCGGATTCGGGTGGGCCTCTAAAAATAAACCTGCAATCCCTACCGCCAAACCTGAACGGGCTAGTTCCGTTACTTGCTCGCGGCGACCACCGGATGCCGCACCGAACGGATCACGACATTGTAATGAATGCGTGACATCAAAAATCACAGGATTACCTTTGGAAACTTTTTTCATGATACTGAAACCAAGCATATCTACGATTAGATTATCATAACCGAAGTTAGTACCGCGATCACAAAGAATCACTTGATCATTACCACATTCTTCGATTTTTTCTACAATATTACCCATCTGACCGGGGCTTAAAAATTGCGGTTTTTTCACATTGATCACCGCCCCAGTGCGTGCCATCGCTTCCACCAGATCCGTTTGACGGGCTAAAAATGCCGGAAGTTGAATCACATCCACTACATCCGCCACCGGCTGACATTGGTAAATTTCATGTACATCCGTGATGATTTTTACACCGAATGTTGCTTTCAATTCTTGGAATATTTTTAAACCTTCTTCCATACCCGGTCCGCGATATGAATGAATAGACGAACGGTTGGCTTTGTCAAAAGAGGCTTTAAACACATAAGGCACATTGAGTTTTTCGGTAACCTTGACATAGGCTTCGCACACTTGCATCGCCATATCGCGACTTTCAAGTACATTAATTCCACCGAAAAGAACAAAAGGCTTGTCGTTTGCAACATCAATATGACCGATTTTTATAATTTTATTTTGCATAAGTTTTCCTTTATTAGTGAATAGCGTGAGGAGCTTGTTCAAGCTCATTTTTAAGTTCTGAAAGCTGTGTACGAATGAACGTTGAAGTCGGATCCTGCGGACATTTATCAACAAAATATTCTAAATCTTTCAATGCGGTAGGGTAAGCCCCCATTTGTGCCAGCACTAAACCGCGGTCACGAATATTGTAGGGATCGTCAGAGCGATGAATCAGCGATTCGATGTAGCGAAACGCCATATCATTATGCTCTTCGCGAATTAGCGCATTTTTGGCAAGCTGTTCAAAACGAGAAAAAAGGAGCGGGAGATCCGCACGTTCAAGCTCTTCCGGCTGAATTTGCGCACCGAAACCAAAAGCGCCTTCATAAAGCTGCTGTAATTTTTCTTGAGAAATATAGCTACCGTTCCAAGGATCAATAAATATTACCTTGTCATCCATTTCTACACGTAAAATAAGCTGCGTTGGAAAATTGACGGGATATATGGGTAAATCCAACGCTTCCGCAAGATACAAGATTATCGCCCCAAGACTTACCGGCATTCCTTCTCGATATTCTAAGACGTAAGGCAAATATAGATTTCTTGAACGGAAATAATTATTCGGATCGCAATGAAAACCCCAGTCCCGATAAACCAGCTGCAATAAACGCCGAACACGCTCTTCTACCGACCAATCCGATGAAATTTCACAGCGTGCTTTGCCTACCAAAGCCCCCATTTTTCCTCGAATTGTGACCTTTGATTCCCCATAATTATCAAAAATAATATGATAAAAACTAACAAATTGATCAAACAATGCACGTCTATTATATTTCATCATCTCTTCCAAAAACCGTATGTTACGCGTTCATTGTCGCCATAATCACGCACGGTTGCAATCTCTCGCCAATAATTTTCTGCAAAAATAGACCGCACTTTTTCACCTTGTTGCCAACCGTGTTCCACCAACAGTGCGCTATTGTCTTTTAAATAAACCGGTGCATGTTCAATAATATGGCGTAAATCCCCATACCCTTGCTCGCAAGCTACTAAAGCGGACAGCGGCTCAAAACGCACATCGCCTTGTTTTAAATGTTCATCTTTTTCATCAATGTAGGGAGGATTACTCACAATCAAATCAAACTTCCCCTCTACCTTTTCAAACCATTTGCTTTGTAAAAAAACCACATTAAGCCGATTTTTTTCCGCATTGGATTTTGCCAATTCCACCGCATTCGGGATCAAATCCACCCCAATAATTTTTAATTCGGTCTGTTGTTTTTCACAAATCGGTATTAATTCTGATGCCAACGCTAAAGCAATAGCGCCGGTCCCCGTGCCGAGATCCAATATGCCAAAGTGCGGTGGATTTTCTTGAAGTTTTTGCCTTGCAATCATCAACGCCCTTTCCACTAAAATTTCCGTATCGGGGCGGGGAATCAAGGTATCTTCAGACACATTTAGAGAAAGCGACCAAAATTCTTTTTCACCCAAAATATAGGCGACGGGTTCGCCTTTTAAACGACGTGCTAAAAGTGCGGCTAAATCCTCTCGCAATTCTTCATCAATCTCGGTTTCATCAAAGGCTAAAACTTGGCTGCGAGATTTTCCCGTAGTGTGTTGCAATAAAATCAGCGCCTCATTTTTGCCGTTTTCATTAGGATTAGCTTGATTTAAGGTTGCTGAGGCTTGTGTCAACCATTGTCGATAATTCATTATTTTTCGTCTGTTAATACGATAGTGCCGACAATTAAGTCGGTTAAAGAACGACGATCATCACGTACAAGCGCCACAATCCCACTAATAATGATTAAAAAACTTGTCCACGAAAACAAAAAATCAATAATTTCACGTCCAATATATTTACCAAATGCTATCGGTTGTTGGGTTTGGTAGTCAAAAACCCGTAATCCCAACCAACGTTTTGCGACAGTTTGCCCATAGTTTTTTATAAAATAGCCCTGTAAACCTAAACACAGCAGAATAGATAACAAGCCGATAAAATCCCCAAACATAAAACCAATGACGAGTATGAGCCATGAAAGCGCACTATTAATCAAACTGGCAAGCCAGCGTTTAAAACGGCTTGCTAATACCGGCGTCGAAGTTTGAGAAAATGAAGAAAATTCCGCATCTTGCATTTTTTTATCCTTTGGGTTTTCAACTAACATTTTATTTCTCTCTAAGCAAAAAAGAGTATCCGAAACGGATACCCTTGTTTTAGTTATTTTCAGATAATGCCGCCAACTGATCCGCTTGGTATTCTGTAATGATCGGTTGGATCAGCTCGTCAATTTTTCCGTTCATCACTTCGTCTAAACGATAAATCGTTAAATTAATACGGTGATCGGTAACCCGCCCTTGCGGATAGTTATAAGTACGGATTTTATCCGAACGATCGCCCGATCCTAACAGGTTACGGCGCATATCCGTTTGTTCTGCCGCTTGACGTTCTTGTTCCGCTTGCACAATTCGTGATGCCAATACAGACATCGCTTTGGCTTTATTTTTATGCTGTGAACGTTCGTCTTGACACTCAACCACAATACCCGTTGGAATGTGAGTAATACGCACCGCAGAATCTGTGGTATTAACGTGTTGTCCGCCGGCTCCCGACGAACGATAAGTATCAATGCGTAAATCGGTGGGATTAATTTCCGGCATTTCCGATTCAGGTAGTTCCGGCATCACCGCTACCGTACAGGCGGAGGTATGAATACGTCCTTGAGATTCGGTTTTCGGCACACGTTGCACACGATGTCCGCCGGATTCAAATTTCAGCTGACCATATACCGCATCGCCGCTGACTTTCACAATGATTTCCTTATACCCGCCCTGTTCGCTCTCATTGGCACTTAATATTTCTACACGCCAACGTTTACTTTCCGCATAACGGCTATACATTCGGAATAAATCGCCCGCAAAAATGCCCGCTTCGTCACCACCGGTTCCGGCACGAATTTCCAAATAGCAGTTGTATTCGTCATTCGGATCTTTTGGTAATAGAAGAATTTGAAGTTGCTGTTCCACTTCTTCAATTTCCGCTTTGGATTCTTCAATTTCCATCTGCGCCATTTCTTTCATTTCCGGATCGTCTAATAATATTTTCGCTTCTTCAATATTTTGGTTAAGTTGTGTCCAGCGGTTAAAACATTTCACCACGTCCTCAAGTTGTGCATATTCTTTGGAATAGGCACGAAATTTATCTTGATCACTAATCACTGAGGCATCACCAAGTAATGCCTCTAATTCTTCATAACGTTCTTTTAAACTTTCAAGTTTTGCAATAATGGAATCTTTCATAAATTGTCTTAAGTTAAAGCGGAAATAAAACCGGCATATTCTAGCCGATTTTAGGGAAAATTGACAGTATGCAAAGTGCGATCACAAAAAACAACGTTTTTTGAACGTTAGCTTTGCCGACGGTGGCGAAACCGTAAATAATCACATCAGTGATTATGTATAAAAATAACAGCATTTTTAAATACGGGTAACATCAAATTTGCTCAAATCAATACGATCTTCCGTGCCATAAAAATCCGCCAAGGCTTTTCGTAAGGTTTCCGCCCGTTTCGGTAACCCTTTTTCCGCATAGCTTTTTACCTGTTCATACACGGCTTGTTTAAAAGGTTGGGTATCACCGGGATTACCGTTGAGATTATCCGCACTGGCAAAATAGCGAAAACCGGCGGCAGTTGCCAAAATCCATTCCAATGCCTGCGGCTTTACCTCGACTTTTTCAAAATCACGCTGACGAGCTTCCGAGCGACCGTCCGGCTCATACCAATAACCGAAATCTTCCAGTTTACGGCGTTCTTTGCCGGCAACCAGCCAATGGGCAATTTCATGCAATGCGCTGCTATAGAAACCTCGCGCAAAATAAATGGCGTTATAGGGGATATTTTCATTTGCCGGAATGTAAATTGGCTCTTCTCCCCCCTTTACAAGACGGGTGTTATATTCTTGCTCAAAACATTGATTAAAAATTGCGATAATATCTTCTAATTTATGTTCCATAATTCTCTATTACTCATGCTGTAAAGCCTCGGATTATATCACCAAAGGGTCATTTGCTCCTGTTTATTTTCTTCCGGTAATGCCACATTTAATCCGACTAAACGTACTGATTTCCCTTGGCTGCGCTGCCAAATTTGTATAAGTAATTGCTGAAAACTGACCAAGGAAAGCGGCAATCCGGTTTTTTCTAATGTGGTAACTTGAAAATCTTCAAATTTCAGTTTCACCCCGATTTTACGAAAAGCCGTCAAAGGGGTATTCGGAGCTACACGTTCAAGGCGGCGAACAAGTTCGGCATACAGGCTGTCCAGTAATGTAATCCCCTGCTCCGACTGATCAATATTTTCTGCAAGGGTACGCTCTACACCAACAGATTTACGTTCGCGATGGGCTTGTACTTCACGTTCATCAACGCCATGGCTAAAATCCCAGATTCGTTTGCCTATTTTGCCAAATTGATTGAGTAATACGGTTTGATCTAATCTTTGGACATCAGCACAGGTTTCAAGCCCCATTTCTAATAAACGCTGTGATGTGATTTTTCCCACACCGGGGATTTTCTTTAAAGGCAAAGCTTTTACAAATTCCTCCACCTCGTCCGGTTTAATCACAAATTGCCCGTTCGGTTTATTCATATCAGAGGCAATTTTGGCAAGAAATTTAAGAGGTGCAACGCCTGCCGATGCCGTCAGTTTGAGTTCATAAAAAATCGCGTGACGAATTTCTTGTGCAATCCAAGTGGCGGAACCCGAACATTTTTCGCAATCCGTCACATCCAAATAGGCTTCATCTAAAGAAAGAGGCTCAATAATATCGGTATAACGATGAAAAATTTGATGAATTTGTGCAGAAACCTGTTTGTATAGCGGCATATTAACAGGCACAAGAATAAGGTGAGGACATTTTTTCACTGCCTGGGCGGTAGGCATCGCACTATGCAAACCAAATTTTCGGGCTTCGTAATTACAGGTCGTCAATACCCCTCGTAGGCGCGAATCGCCACCAACCGCAACCGGTTTTCCCTGTAATAAGGGATTTTCCCGGATCTCCACCGAAGCATAAAAACAATCCATATCAATGTGAATGATTTTGCGCGTTAAAGACATAAAGAAAAGTGCGGTTAAAAAGACGAGGGTTTAGTATAGCGAAAAGCAAATTACTGTTCAACCATACAGCAAAAATAAACCTGCGCTCGGCAGGTTTATATCAGAAAGGGTTATTTACGTTCATGAAGTTCTTTTTTGTCATTAAATCGAATAATGCGATCAATCGGATAGACATCAATTCGAGATTGCGGGTTAGTAAACACAGGTCTAAATTTTTCCTCAATTTGGGCAAACGGAATTTGTAAATTAATGGTGATTGACTTGCCCGGCATTAAGGTGGATTCCAGCTCAAGCTGCATATTTTGACTATGAACAATCTCACGTTTGCTCACATAAGCACTTATCCATTGAATATTGGAAATGGGCTTATTTCCGCTATTTGTTACCACATATTTAAACATCACCAAAGCTTGGCCATTGTTATCAATCATTAATTGACGATCTTCAACATTAATTGAAACGGCTTGTGAAATAGCTTCTACCTCAGCAACATTCTCTTTTTTGGTTGTTATTTTCGAGGCTGTTTTTGTGGGTGCAGCCAATGTATTCATCGCGAAAAATAGCGATACCATTGAAACAGCAATAAAAGGTTTTAAATTTTTCATTTTATTTTTCCTTAATAAAAAGTGCTCGAATTCTAACCCAACGCAAAGGATTAATAAATAGGTTCTTTTATTAGGTTCTTTTTTTTGCTACACTTGGCGAAGTTTTGGGGCTGATTCTGGATTCGACGGGATTAGCAAAGCCCAAGGTGCACGTCGAGGTGCGGTAGGCCTCGTAAATAAACCGCAAAAAAATAGTCGCAAACGACGAACAATACGCTTTAGCAGCTTAATAACCTGCATTTAGCCTTCGCGCCCCAGCTTCCGCTCGTAAGACGGGGATAACGCGGAGTCAAACCAAAACGAGATCGTGTGGAAGCCGCCGTTTGAGGATCGAAGCATTAAATTGAATCAAACTGGCTTAAGTTTAGCGTGTCTGTCCGCATACTTAAGTGAAATCAAAGATTGACTAAACGTGTAGTACTGAAGGTAGAGTAATTTCGGACGCGGGTTCAACTCCCGCCAGCTCCACCAAATTGAAATCCAACACAATCCAATAAGAACCGATAAAGCCTTGAAAATACTGACTTCAAGGCTTTTTTATTGTCCAATGCGAGCCAATGAGATATTACTAAATCCTTGAGTTTTAGTTATATGTTTACCCTATATTCACAGCGATTCTACTTCCTGCCAAAATTCCGCCACCGTATGAAATGAGCCAAACACTAAAATAATGTCATTTTTAACCGCACTTTTTAATGCAATCCCTACACCATTCATCACCGAATTTTGTGATTTTGCTTTAGCATTAGGGAAAAACTCTGTAAGCTTCAGCTGTAATTCTTCTCCCGTTTGCCCACGATAGCCCTCTAAAGTCACACAATGCCATTCATCTACAATAGAAATAAGATGAGTAAAAACGCCTTGAGCATCTTTATCTTTTAACATTCCGCACACGGCAATCAATTTACCTTGTTTTTGCGTTTTAAGTGCGGTCAATTTTTCACTCAAATATGCCGCAGCATGGGGATTATGCCCAACATCAACGATCACCGTTGGTAAATTATCAACTTTTTGATTAAATAAATTCGCCAGCTTTTCACGTTGTTTTCCCTTAATGGTTTGAAAACGTCCGACTAATTCGACACTTTGCAATGCCTCTCGAAGGGTACTTTCCTGAATATCAAACGGTAACTGTTCAACCACAGCTAATGCGGTAGCGGCATTCATTAATGGGATTTGACAAAACGGTAAATTTTCTAACCGTACTTTTCGGCCTTGCCATTGCCAATTTTCTGAATTAGCCAGAAATAACCAATCTACCTTACGACGAGATACCCTACAACCTAACAGATCTGCTTGTTCTAACATCGTATTCGGTACGTTTGGCTCTCCAATCACAACCGAGCAATTTTGACGAAAAATGCCTGCCTTTTCAAAGGCGATCGCTTCTCTTGTGTTCCCTAAAAAATCCGTATGATCAATATCAATACAGGTAATCACCGCTAAATTGCTATCCACAATATTGGTTGCGTCTAAGCGTCCGCCTAAACCGACTTCTAAGATCACGACATCAAGCTGATGTTGCTTAAACAAATGCAAAGCAGAAAGAGTAGTGAATTCAAAATAGGTTAAAGATTCCGTTTTATTTTCTTCGATAAAAGCAAAGGAAGCGGTATGCACCTCATCCGGTAAATCCTGATTTTGAATACGTACACGTTCGTTATAACGTAATAAATGGGGGGAGGAATACACACCTACACGCAAGCCGTGTCGGAGCAAAACAGTTTCTAATAAACGGCAGGTTGTTCCTTTGCCATTGGTTCCTCCAACAGTAATCACATAAGGTGCCGGGTGTAAAAGATCCAACTTTTCTGCAACAGATTTAATTCGTTCCAAGCCAAGATCGATGGCTTTAAAATGGCTATTCTCTAAATAAGAAAGCCACTCAGCGAGTGGCGAAGTGGCTTTTAAATTCATATTATTCTTCATGCTGTTCTTCATTTACTTCAATGTCATCTTCAACTAACTCGGGTTCGGCAAAAGGTGAAGGTCGATTTGTTAATTTACTTAACACACTTGCTAGGGTATAACGCATATCGCCACGTTTTACAATCATATCAATCGCCCCTTTTTCTAATAAAAACTCGCTACGTTGAAAACCTTCCGGTAATTTTTCACGAACGGTTTGTTCTATCACCCTTGGGCCTGCAAAACCAATTAAGGCTTTCGGTTCGGCAATGTTTAGATCACCTAGCATTGCGAAACTGGCAGATACGCCGCCTAAAGTCGGATCGGTTAAAACCGAAATAAAAGGCACACCCTTTTCACGCATTTTGGCGAGCACTGCACTGGTTTTTGCCATTTGCATTAATGAGAATAACGCCTCTTGCATACGTGCTCCACCACTGGCGGAAAAACACACAAACGGACAGTTTAATTCCATAGCTTTTTCAGCTGCTTTTACAAACTTAGCGCCTACAACGGAGCCCATTGAGCCCCCCATAAAAGCAAAGTTTGAGGCAGCCATGACAATCGGCATACTATAAAGTGTTCCTGTCATGGTAATGAGCGCATCTTTTTCACCGGTTTCTTTTTGTGCCGTTGTAATACGATCTTTATATTTCTTTAAATCTTTAAATTTTAAAATATCTTTTGGCTCTAAATCCGTCGCTATTTCCTGGCTTGAATCTTCATCCAATAAACGTAAAAGACGTTCACGCGCATCAATACGCATATGATGACCACATTTCGGGCATACATAGAGGTTACGTTTTAATTCTTCGCTATAAAGTACCTGTTCACACGAGGTACATTTTGTCCAAACCCCTTCAGGCACATTAGATTTACGTGCTGAAGAAGAAGGGCTTTTATTAAAAATTCGGTCAATCCAGCTCATTATTGTTTACCTATTTATCCACTAGAAAATCCAGCGTATTAAACCATAATTCGACGAACCTTGCTAGTCAGACAAGCTTATCAAACTAAATCAACTCATCTTCAAGGAAAAGCGGGCCTAATTTTTGTTGCGGGAGCGCAAATTTTTCAGGATAAATCACATTAACCAAATAAAGTCCGTCCGGTTTTGCCGTTGGTGCGGCAAGTTTGCGATCACGCTGTTCAAGTAACCATTTAAGCCATTCAACCGGTTGATTCCCTGCACCAACTTCAATCAAGCTCCCAACTATGTTTCGCACCATATGATGTACAAACGCATTGGCTTGAATATCCACAATAATATATTCGCCTTTTTGTACGACGTTCAGATGATGCACATTTCTCCAGGGTGTATTTGATTGACATTGTGCCGCACGGAAAGAGGAAAAATCATGTTCCCCCAAAAGATATTGCCCGGCTTGCCGCATTTTTTCGGCATTTAATGTTAAGTGACAATGGGTAATACCGGCCGGAAAAATAGCAGATCGTAATTTATTACAATATAGAAGGTAGCGATAACGACGCGCAATAGCAGAAAAACGGGCATGAAATTCATCATCCACGACTTTTGCCCATTTCACCGCTATATCATCAGGCAGGTTTGTATTTGTACCAAACGCCCAAGCCTTTTCAGGACGGACGGCATCCGTTTCAAAATGCACAACCTGCCCTGTACCATGCACACCGGAATCCGTTCTTCCCGCACAAAATACGTCAATTTTTTCATTTGCCACAAAAGATAGCGCATTTTCCAATGTTTCCTGTACCGAACGCACTTTTTCTTGTCGCTGCCAACCAAAATAATGTCGGCCGCTATACTCAATTCCTAAGGCAATTTTCATTTCTACCTCATTTTTCATCAAAATTAAAAATTATGTACGTTTGAAGTCAATGTGTTCAATTTTAATTTCACCAAATTACTTTAATAGTATCAATGAAGAAAAAAATTCATTATTTCCGAAATCAACTATATTTCTAAACTTCTCAAAGTTCTGGTATCGGAGTAATCACATCATTAATTATGCCATATAAATATTTGAGATACTGTCTTATCTCATCTAAAAGATATTAGTCTAAAATTAAAGCGATTCGCGACAACAAAATGACTAAACAATTGACAATGCAAAGTAATTTATGTAGTTTCCCCCTCTCCTATATCCTACTACACAGGTTAGAACCTATTAGAATGAAGACAAATTTAAACATTATCGTCAACTCTTCTGTTTTTCTCGCTTATATCTCCTTTTTAGGTTGGTCTGTAGCTTACATACACGGATGGGCCAAGTTTTACTACTATAATTATCCCTGGGAATTTGTAGAAATTGGTATAAATAATATTGCTAGAGCACTTGGTTATATTCTATTCGTTTCAATGATTGTAGTCATAACTTGTGCCATAGGCTGGATTATTATTAAGGGTGCAAAACAAGTATTCTCAAGAAAAACTGTTGCATCTATTCGAACGTTTGTTATATTAAGTATTGTATTTACTCCATTATTAGTTCAGTTATCATTAGTTACACATAAAACTGACTATGTCATCATTTCTGTTTATTTGCTTGGGGCAATAACCATATCGCTTATTTGTACAAAGCATAGCTACCACATTAGTATCCGAAAGATTATTCGTGATATTAAAAATCATAAAATTCACTTACTCACTGCGCTTACTATGGTGTATTTTTACTTTGCTTTATCCGCTTTTATGATTGGTTATTATGCTCAGATTTTCCCCAAAACTTATGCTCAAATTACATTATTTGAAGAGGACTATTACATCTTTGGAAGATGTAATGGCACCTTTATTTTGCTTCAAGATATAGGAAAGAAGAATAATGAATTTTTTCTTTATCCTTGTGTGAACAATACAAAACCTTGTCGAGTGACAGTTCAAAATAATTAGCCGGGGTAATAAAATGGAATGCCCAAGTATGGGCTTTTTATACAGGAATCTCGACTTTTCGGGAGAACAAGGAATAAAAAAGCCCTATCGCCAATACAAACAACACTGCATTACACGATAAAATAGAAACCTTCTCCCCACCAAATGACAAAAGCCCATTGTTAAAACAATGAGCTTTTATCTCAAACATACTTCTGAAACTATTTTTTGTCTTATTGATTTGATTAAATCAAAGGTTGTTTCGAAAATAAATGACTTAACACCGTGTAAATATCGGATTATGCACGTTTGAAGTCAATGTGAACCAATTTTGGTTTGAACGGGTGACGTTGCATTGCTTGCACTTTTACCGCTACTTCTTTACCGTCAATGACAAGTGTAATCACATCAGAGTAGAAAGACTCGTGAGCTTGTGCATTGTTTAATTCATCGTGATTCAAGATGATTGAAACCGGTGCTTCGCTGCCACCATAAACGATTGCAGGAATTTGGCCGTTATGACGCAGGCGGCGGCTCGCACCCTTACCTTGCGCTGTACGAACTTCAGCGTTAAATTTAAATGCCATTGTTATGTTCTCTTTAAAGTAAGATTAAAAATTAAAAAATTGCAGGCGACCCAACAATTTTCCTAAGCTAACTCAAAGCCCAACTTTGAGGATGCGGATTATAGAGGATTCAACTTGTTAACGCAAACTTTTTCTAGAAAACTCAGTACGAAACGATTAGAATAACCCCTAATTTTTTTAAATCTATGAAAATCTAAACAACGCGAGCAAATGGAATTTCTTATTAATTTTTTCACCGACTACGGCTATTGGGCTGTATTTTTTGTCTTAATTATCTGTGGTTTCGGTGTACCCATTCCTGAAGATATTACCCTTGTTTCAGGAGGCGTGATTGCCGGGCTTTATCCTGAAAGCGTTAATTCCCACCTCATGTTATTCGTCAGTATGATCGGCGTACTCGCAGGTGATTCCTCTATGTACTGGCTCGGTCGCATTTATGGTACAAAAATTTTACGTTTCCGCCCGATGCGTAAAATTATTACTTTACAGCGTCTGAAAATGGTACGTGAAAAATTCGCTCAATACGGTAACCGTGTATTATTTGTCGCACGTTTTCTACCAGGATTACGAGCGCCAATTTATATGGTTTCGGGTATCACTCGACGTGTAAGTTATACTCGCTTTCTCTTAATTGATTTTTGTGCCGCTATTATTTCCGTGCCAATCTGGGTGTACCTTGGAGAATTTGGGGCGAGAAATTTAGATTGGTTGCATGAGCAAATTCAGAAAGGTCAAATGGTTATTTATGTACTGGTTGCTGCCGTTGCCCTATTCTTACTTTGGAAATGGAAAAAATCGCAAAAACAGAAAAATTAACTTTATAGAAGTGCGGTCAAAAACAGTTAGATTTTTGACCGCACTTTTCATTTAACAACGAGCCGCTAAATAACGTTCTACCGTATCTACGATCGCTTGGGTTTGCGGATCAATTTCAATATTCACAACATCACCCGTTTTACGTTGTCCCATCAAGGTTCTTTGCAGCGTTTCCGGAATTAAATTCACACAAAATTGATTGTCTTTCACTTCACCGATCGTCAAACTAATACCATCTACTGCAACAAAGCCTTTGGTTAAAATATATTTCATTACTTCGGCATTCGGTAATTCAAACCAAATTTGGCGATTATTCTCCGTCACAATAATGTCAGCAATCACCGCCGTGCAATACACATGGCCGGACAAAATATGCCCGCCAATTTCAGCTCCCATTTGCATTGCACGTTCAATATTAACGAAATCGCCGGCCTTTAATGCCCCAAGATTGGTAATACGCAACGTTTCTTGCATTAAATCGAAGCTAACGAGATCGTCGTTAATTTCAGTAACGGTTAAACACACACCATTATTAGATACCGATGCACCAATTTCTAAACCTTTTCGCATTTCAGGTGGTAATTTTACTACCTGTGTTCTAAAATGTGTTCCTTCTGTAATTGAATGAATCCGGGCAATGCCCTGTACAATTCCGGTAAACATAATTTTCCTCAATATTTTCAATAAAAATTTTCGCATAGTGTATCAAATTTATGAATATTCGTCTTTTATCTGAATATCAAGCTGATATTAAAAAATTGATCAAAATCGCTACGCCGATTCTATTTGCTCAGGTCGCACAAAACTCTATGGGGCTTGTGGATACGATTATGGCAGGACGTGTCAGCTCTACGGATATGGCGGCAATCTCTGTCGGCGCTTCAATTTGGTTGCCATTGGTTTTATTCGGGCACGGTCTATTACTTGCACTACCGCCAACCGTGTCATACCTAAACGGTTCGGGACAACGTCATCACATTGCCCACCAAATTCGTCAAGGTATTTGGATAGCCCTTTCAAGTTGTCTTCCTCTTGGTTTACTGGTTTATTACAGCGATTTTGTCTTGCAATTTATGCAAATGGATCCTCAAATGGCACAGATTGCACGAGACTATCTACGTGCCATGATTTGGGGATTACCCGCATATTTATTGCTGATTAATTTTCGTTGTTTAAATGATGGTATTGCAAAAACCAAGCCCGCTATGGTGATTACCTTTCTCGGTTTAATGGTAAATATTCCGCTAAACTACATTTTTATTTACGGCAAACTCGGCGTGCCGGCATTCGGAGCGGTAGGTTGCGGTATTGCAACGGCAATGGTGAATTGGTTAATGTTTTTTATGATGGTTAGCTATTCTTACTTTAATCGCCAAGAACGTGAGTTAAAAGTATTTAGCCAACTCATTGAAAAACCTCATTTTGCAACATTAAAAAAACTTTTACAGCTAGGCTTACCTATCGCTCTTTCGATTTGCTGTGAAGTAGTACTTTTTGCGATTACCGCCTTATTGCTTTCTCCGCTCGGCGCGACTATTGTGGCAAGCCATCAAATAGCGTTAAATACCAGTTCCTTTATTTTTATGTTTCCGATGTCTATCGGTATGGCTACCACGATTCTTGTTGGACAAGCTCTCGGTTCCGGTCTGCCGCAAAAAGCTAAAAATATCGCTTACTCCGCTATCATTCTCGGTTTAACCGTCACACTCATTACGGCATTTATTACGGTATTCTTTCGCTATGAAATTGCCGGCATTTTTGTGACGGATAAAACCGTGATTAGCATGGCTGCCGGTTTATTGCTTATTGCCGCTATTTACCAGTTTTCCGATACGATCCAAGTGGTTGTAAGCGGAGTGTTACGCGGTTATAAAGATACTAAAGTGATACTCTATATTACGCTTTTTGCTTATTGGATGATCGGTGTGCCGTTGGGTTATACGCTGGCTCGAACCGATTTGCTTATGCCAAGCATCGGAGCACAGGGTTTCTGGATTGCTTTTGTGGTCTCGCTCACTTTTGCCGCTATTCTATTATTTTATCGAATGAGAAAAACACAAAATTTAAGTGATGAAGTATTAATGAGCCGATTAGAAAAACTAAAATAAGGTTATTGCGCTATCAATTAAAAAAGTGCGGTCAAATTTCACTGTGTTTTATAATATCGTGAAAAATGACCGCCTATTATTCTAAATCAGCACTCCCCTAGTTTCGTACCTTTCGTTTCTCGGATAAACCATAAACCAATCAGACTCAGCAAGGCGTTTAATGTCAAATAAATTCCCACCGCTTTTAAACCGTAATGAGCATTTAACGGTAAAGCGATAATAGAAGCGACACTCGCACCAAATAAACCTGCAATATTATAAGTCAGTGAGGCCCCTGAATAACGGGCATAGGTTGGGAATAATTCAGGTAAAAAACTGGCAAGCGGCCCATACCCCATTCCAATTAATCCCATTCCGATCACTAAGAACCAAAACAAACTGTGAGCCGTGCCGTTTTCAAGGAAAAACGGTAATGCTAAACCAAAAATCGCGACACCGACGGTAGTCCAAATCAGCCAAAGCCGGCGGCCGATTTTATCAATGTATTTGCCCGAAATGACAATCGTACCCGCTAAAGAAACCGCACTTGCCATTAATAAAGCGGTGAAAATATGAGGGGAAAACCCCAATCCCATTACATAACCGGCATCCGATACGGTTGGCGCGGATTTCGCATAGATTTGACTAAATGCGATCATCACATAAAACAACACATAACCGGCTATACAAGTCAACATCCCCAAGAAAAAAGATTTGAAATGGTTTGTCATAACTTCTAACATTGGCAAACGTTTAGCTTGTGTTTTTTGAAACGCTTCAAGAAAAATCGGGGTTTCAGTGAGTTTTAACCGCACATATAAACCGATACCAACCAATAGAATTGAAGATAAAAACGGAATTCTCCACGCCCAATCTAGCATTGCCGCCTGCCCGAAAACAGCGCCGATCAACAAAAATACACCGTTCGCTAACAGTAAGCCTAACGGTGCACCAAGTTGTGGAAACGTACCATACCAACCGCGTTTGTCCTCCGGCGCATTTTCAACAGCTACTAATGCGGCGCCACCCCATTCTCCGCCTAACCCGATCCCTTGCCCGATACGACATAAACAGAGCAAAATTGTTGCACTAATACCTATACTTTCATAAGTAGGCAATAATCCGATAATTACGGTAGAAATGCCCATTAACAGTAAGCTCATCACAAAGGTATTTTTTCGCCCGATACGATCGCCAAAATGTCCGAATAATGCCGCGCCTAAAGGACGGGCAATAAAGGTTAAGGCTAGTGTAGAAAGGGCGGCAATTTGCCCTGAGAGAGGATCGGCTGCGTGAAAAAATTGGTGGTTAAACACCAACACGGCAGCCATAGCGTAAATATAGTTGTCGAAATACTCAATCGCCGTACCAATCATTGTTGCCATCGCAATTTGTTTCGGGCTGTTTTGTTTCATTATTTTTCTCCAAAGAAGGGCTTTCAAATGTAACCCATACTTTTGATGGATAATTCACCGACTAGCTTCTCTTAGCGCTTTAGTCATCATTTCAACATTTTTTGCCTGACTAATTGCTGAAATTACAGCCACACCATCAGCACCAAATTCCCGCAAAGTACGAACGTGTTCCAACTTTACGCCGCCAATCGCAACAAACGGTTTGGTTATGCCTGATTTTCGCAAATCTTGAACAAACGCCATACCGCGTGTCGGTTTTGGATTTTCCTTTGATTGGGTTGGGAAAATCGGCCCGATGCCAAAATAATCAATCTCCGCCATTGCTTCGCCTATTTTGGCTTCTTCTAATAAATTAACCGACCAACCTACAATCATCGCTTTATTCGCTTTTGCCCGAATAACCTGTACCGCCATATCGGTTTGTCCGACATGGATACCGTCCGCCTCAAGCTCAAAGGCTAAATCAACATCATCATTGACGATAAACGGCACGCGGTATTCTCGGCACATATCCCGGCAGCTAATAGCTAACGCTTTTTGTGCTGCCGGTGAGTGTTCAAGGGAAAATTTGCCTTTATCCCGAAATTGGAAACAAGTAATACCGCCGTCTAATGCTTGTTTTAATATAGAAAGTAAATTTTGTGCATTATTTTCCCCCAAATGCCGACAATCTTGCGTCCCGGCAACAAAGTAAAGCGGTAGAATTTCTCGAATTTTTTGCATTTAATTATTCCTCTCTAAGTTAACTAAATCACGATAGGCCCAATGGTTTGTCGGCCCGTGTCCATGACCGATATTAAGCGGATGACTAATCGCTGCCGTAATAAAATCTTTGGCAATTTTGACCGCACTTTGCAGCGGCTTCCCCTTCGCCAATTCCGCAGTTAAACAAGCGGAAAAAGTGCAACCTGTACCATGCGTATGCGGCGTATAAAAACGTGGACTTTCCAAGACAAAATAACGACCATCGGCAAGGAAAACCCAATCTTGGCATTGTTCGCTCTGCGAGTTCAGTGAATGCCCGCCTTTGATAATCACATTACTCGCCCCTAACTTTTGTAGGGATTTTGCCGCTTTTTGAATGCTCATTTCATCGTAAATCGTCATCCCCGTTAAGGCTTCCGTTTCAGGAAGATTGGGGGTAATCACATCCGCCAGTGGGAGCAAATGTTCAATAAGAGCTGAAACCGCCTGCGGTTGTAAGAGTGCTGCTCCGCCTTTCGCAATCATCACAGGATCAAGAACCAAATTGCCAAATGGACGTTCTTTAAGATATTCCGCCACACATTCAATAATTTCCGGCGTTCCGAGCATTCCAATTTTAACGCTTGCAATATTGAAGTCGTTTTTCACCGCTTGTAGTTGTGAACGAATTATTTTCAACGGAATAGTGTGAATATCAAATACTCCCTGCGTATTTTGAGCTGTTACGGCAGTCACCACAGAGGTGCCGAACACGCCTTGCATTTGAAAGGTTTTAAGATCGGCTTGAATACCCGCACCGCCGCCACTATCCGAGCCGGCTATGGTTAACACTTGGGCAATGTTACTCATTAACACGCCCCTTTTGTGCAATTGTTTCAGGGGACAGCGTAGCCAATTCATCTAATAAACGAATCTGGAATTGACCGACTTGAGTAGTCAGACCTTTAGCGGCAAGTTCACCCGCAACAGTATAAGCAACGCAGGCTTCAATCGTTGCAGCAAAATGATCACCCGAATCCACGGCTAAGAAAGCCCCACAGACCGCACTGAGTAAACAGCCCGATGCAGTCACTTTAGGGAACAACGGCGTGCCATTATGTACCGTAGCGGTTTGCGGACCGTCGCTGATGACATCAACTTCCCCACTAATCAATACGACACAGTCATACTGCTTTGCAACACGTTGGGCAACGGCTTTCAGATCGACGTTACCTTGCCCGGCATCCACGCCTTTCGCTTGCCACGCTTCACCTGCAATCGCTGCCAATTCACCGGCATTACCACGAATGAGTGCAAATTTTATTTCAGATAAAAGCTGACGTACGGTCTCTCGGCGATAACTCGTTGCGCCCACGCCCACAGGATCAAGCACAACCGGAATCCCTTTCGCATTTGCCGTTTTCCCTGCCAATAACATAGATTTTTGTTCTTTGCCAATCAACGTGCCGATATTAATCACGAGAGCTTGACTTAAATTTGGCATTTCGACCATTTCCCCTTCACTATCGGACATCATCGGAGAAGCACCCAATGCCAATAATCCGTTGGCGCTAAAATTAGCCGCAACAATGTTGGTAATATTATGAATGAGCGGATTTTGCTCACGAATTTTTGCAAGATAAATAGATTTCATCATAGTCTCCTGTTTGCGGTTAAGATAAATCCAATCCCATTTGCCAGAAATTAATTTCCATACGCGTTGCGGTGGTAAAAATGTTCTGAATATGGGTAAGTTGATTTTGATTTAGTGATTGACAAAGTGATGTCAAAAAATCCGCCGTTTCTGCTGCGGCTTGCTGGAAATCAGCACTTGAATAAACATCAATCCAAGACTGATAAGGATTGTTCGGCAAGCGAGGATAATGCGTGGCGATGTAGCAAGCCGCTTGAGCATAACCAACCGCACAAGGCGTAATGGCAGCATAAAGCTCTGCCAATCCTCCTGCCATTCCAACATCCAATAAATAACGAGTGTAAGCCACACAAGCCGGGCTTTCCGGTGTGTTTATCATCTCTTGTTCACTGATCCCCCACCGGTTGCAATAATTAATATGTAGTTGAATTTCTTGGGTAAGAATTTCCAACGTTTTGCGTGGCACTGTCATTTCTGCAAAGTTTTTTGCCTTAAAAACGCCCAATGCAAAAGCTCGACTATAATGAAAAAGATAGAGATAATCTTGTTTCAAATAATGTTGAAAACAATGTTTAGGTAACGTACCTTGGGCTAGTTGCCGAACAAATTCATGCTCAATATACCGTTGCCAATAAGGTTGTGCCCGTTCAATGAGTTGAGTAATCATTTTGTCTCCTTATTAAGGTTCTAGCGCAAACCACGCCATACATACATTGGGTTCAACATTGATTTGTCCTTGAACCGAACCTTGAGTATCAATGCCCGCGATCAGACGTAATAATATCGATTCGCCTGATGAGTCTAATAGACTTGCCCACTGTTTTTGAAAAAGAGATAAATTAAGCCGCACAAATAAAGGTTGATCACCAAAATTAAGGCTTAAATTCCGGATATACACCATTGTTCACCTCTCAAAATTATCAAGAGATTTGAATAGGCGAAAATGAAAAATTAAGAATGGAATGAGAAATGAAAAGATATTTTGGCATATTAGTTTCCTACGTCAGTGCTAACTGTTTCAGGTTCACGGGTGTAATCTCAGCCATATCGCGGCACCCCGACTAAAGTTGTTAAGAGTCTATACCGCTACTGAAGAAAAAACAAGCAAAAGTGCGGTTATTTTTCTCTAAACTCTTATTTAATAGTAAATGCAAATTATTCCTATTGAGAGCAACGATTATTTTCAGTTATACTTACCACTCTTTTTACTACATCAATTTTAAGGAAAGCAAATATGGCGTTTAAACACAGTATTCTTTACACCGCACTTTTTACCGGTGTATCTGTTTCAGTGCTAGCGGAAACACAAACCGATGTCGGCTCAAGTTCCGAAATGATATTGGATCAAGTGAATGTCGTAAGCGAATTGGAAAAGGCAAAAGCCGCAGGTGAAAAACAAAAAGAGATTGTTAACCTAAGTTTACTCGGACGGCAGACCGCATTCACTTCGCCCATTGCGGTTGTTCACTACGATGAAAAAGCATTTGAAAACTCTCAACAACGTAATCTTTTAGACGGGATTGCTAAAATTGATTCTTCAGTGATGAATTTCGGTGGAGAAACCAATACCTTATCGGGAATTTATGTTCGAGGATTACAGCTGGATGCCCGTCAAATTACTGTCAACGGATTAGCGGGACTTTACTCTACTTATAACTCCCCTACTGCTGCCGTTAGCTCAGCTCAGTTAATTAAAGGTGCATCAACGGCTATCGCCGGAATGGATCCAGAAGGAGCTGCCGGCTCTTCCCTTAATGTTGAAACCAAACGGGCGACCGATGAAGATATTAATAAACTTGGTTTTGCTTGGTATAGCAACAATCGTTTACAAGAAACCTTTGATTTTGGTCGCCGTTTCGGTGCAAATAAAGAATGGGGTATTCGCCTAAACGGTAAATATCGCGATGGTGATACGGCGCGCCATGACTATGACGAACGAAACAAAGAATTTGCCGTGGGTTTAGATTATCGCGGGGATAAACTACGGGTTGGCATAGATTATATGTATAGCAAACGGGCAACACACGGCGGTCGTGCGCGTATTCAAGATATTCAACGCTTAAACTATCGTTTACCAAGCGCACCAAACGGCAATACAAATTTTGTGCCGTATTGGAACGGTCAAACTACTCAAGATCAAATCATTATGGGAACCTTTGAGTATGACCTACCTAATAACATGATGTTATCCGGAGGATTGGGTTATATAGAGTCACGCTATTACGGCACATTCGGTCAAGTTCGAATGATGGATGAAACCGCATATACCGAACAATATCGTTTACAACAACTACGAGCAATGGATTTTCATATTCGTACAACAAGCGGAAATCTAAAATTACAAGGTGAATTTGAAACCGGTTCGATAAACCATAGCTGGAATTTAGCGTTTGATGCGGTAAGACGCCAACGCGATTTCGATCAGGGAAAAGTTTTAGGTCAAAATATTTATTCCAATATCAATCTTTATCATCCGCAATTTACGACATCCCGTCAGCCTAATAGTGCTGTAACGCAGGGCGCAACGAACGAAAAACTAGCGAGTTACAGCCTTGCTTTTGCAGATACCGCTTCATTTATTGATGACACAGTTCGTTTAACACTCGGCGGACGTTTCCAGTGGATTAAGCAACACGCCCTGCCTTATCCGGCAAAACCAAGCCGAGATGTTCGTTATCACGAAAGTCGTTTTAGCCCAATGGTGATGGCAGCCTATGTACCTAATCCAAACTTAACTTTTTATGCCAATTATTTAGAAGATTTAGAACCGGGTGCAACCGATGAGGATACCGGCGTTATGGCAAAACCTGTTGTTAGCCGACAAGTCGAATTAGGTGTGCGTAAAAACTGGAAAGATCTTGCAACCACAACCTTAAGCATTTACCAATTATCCCGTCCGGGCGTTCATTCTAAAACCGGACAGGAACAAGGCAAAGAACGTAACCGTGGCATTGAATTAAACATCTACGGAAATCTGCTAAATAGTACATTACGCCCAAGTTTAGGTATCACTTACAATCAAGGAAAATTAATTGATTACCCAAGTTTTGCCGGGCCAATTATTAATGGCTCACAAGTTGCCAGCCCTCGTTGGATTGCGAAAGCAGCCGTTGAGTGGGACACCCCGTTTATCAGAAATTTAACACTAAATGCGGCAGTTCAATACTATGGAAAATCCTATCAAGATTATTCTGAAAAATTTGCCTTTCCATCCTATACGACGGTTGATGCAGGTGCCAAATATGTGGCGAAATTAAGTGAACAACAAAGTCTAACATTCCGTGTTGGAGTAGAAAATTTATTTAATAAATCATACTGGCAGGTTCAGCGCGGCCGTTATGATCGCAGCTTTGCCGTGTTAGGTATGCCTCGCACTTATTGGGTTAACGTAGAATATACCTTCTAATTCATTGAGTCTTATCAGGGCGAAACACTCTCGCCCTTTTTTCATTGATAAACATTTATGAACTGGCAAACCGAACTCAATAATAGTTTAAACTGGATTTTGGCCGCACTTTTTTGGGTGATAATCTGCTTTACCCTTACAATTACAGCATTAAAACACACAACTTTCGGCAAAAAATTTTGGCGAATTGCCTCACCGTCCATTACCAAGCAAAACCGTATTAAACTTATCGCCACACTGCTATTGCTTTTCCTAATGATTTTACTTGAAGTGCGGTTTAGCGTGCTGAATTCATTCTTTTACAACGGCTTATACAGCTCAATGCAAGAATTGGCGTCGGATAAATTCTGGTTCTTTGCCAAACTTAACGCACTTTTGGCACTCATACAGGTGCTCCACGCTATTGTCGATTATTTTCTTCGCCAAGTATTTGAAATCCGCTGGTTAGAAAGCCTTAACGCTATTTTGGTGAAACGCTGGCTGGAAAATAAAAAATATTACCGTCTCAAATATGAGCAAGATCTGCCCGACAATATCGATCAACGTATTGAACAAGATGCCCGTGAATTTATCAGTAGTACCGTACAAATTGTGCGGGGTATAATTAATTCCGTGCTGACTACCATTGAATTCACCATTATTCTCTGGTCGCTTTCCGGCGTTCTCAGTCTATTCGGTTTACCGATTGAAAAAGGTGTGGTGTTTTTCATTTATGCGTTCATCATTTTTGCCACCCTGATGTCTGTCTGGATCGGGCACCCTCTCATCAAGCTTAATTTTAATAAAGAAAAACTCAACGGCGATTATCGTTATTCGTTAATTCGAGTGCGTGATAATGCGGAAAGTATTGCCTTTTATCATGGTGAGCCGAAAGAGCAAATTTTACTGAAAGATAAATTTTCGCAAATCATTGGTAATCGTTGGGCGATTGTATTAAAAATGCTTGGTTTGGATGGTTTTAACAATGGCGTTACTCGTTTTGCCAAACTATTACCATTAATGCTACAAGCCCCCCGTTTTTTTAGCGGACAAATCAAACTAGGCGATATGCACCAGACCGTGCAAGCATTTAATCGATTAATGACCGCACTTTCTTTCTTCCGGTTATTTTATGAAGAATTTACCTTATATCAGGCACGTCTCAACCGTCTTTATGGTTTTATAACCAAATTAGATGAATTGGATAAGTCGGGAATCTCCCAACCTTATACCTGCACCAATCGAGTGGCATTAAAAGATTTTGGTGTAAAAGACGAACAAGGACGCATTTTAGTAAATAACATAAATGTGGAACTTGAAAATGGTGATGCGCTACTCATTCAAGGGGCGTCAGGTACAGGTAAAACCACCTTACTCAAAGCCATTGCTGGAATCTACCCTTTTGAAATTATCGGTATTGCGGAACACCCCTGTATGGGAAGTTTATTTTTACCACAACGCCCTTATATGCCACAAGGAACGCTGCGTGAAGCTATTTGTTATCCGGACATTAATCCTCATCATCCGGACTTAATCAACATAATGCGCTATTGTTGCTTGGAAAAATATCTCCACGCGCTTGATATAGAAAACGACTGGCAGGCTATTTTATCGCCTGGTGAATTACAACGGGTCGCGTTCATTCGTATTTTGCTCACCAAACCTGATGTGGTTTTCTTGGATGAAACGACTTCCGCACTTGATGAAGCCACCGAATATCAGCTTTATAAAATCATTAAAGAACGTTTACCGAATATGATTATTCTTAGTATCGGACATCGCAGCACACTCCATCAATTCCACAATAAACAATTGAAATTGGAAGTCTGTATTGTGTAGATAAAAGTGCGGTTAAAAAACGAGAATTTTCGGTATTATATTGATGTTACACAAACTTGATTTTTGTTTATCCTGTAGGGACACCACGCTGGCGTCCGTTATAAAAACCAAACAATTTCAATACGTAAAAAGGACACCGGCATAGCGTCCCTACATTATAGTGAAAATTTTGACCGCACTTTGTATAGAGAAAAATGGATTATTCGACAGAATCGGTAATTTGATCTCTAATGGCGATATAAATTCCCACTGCAAGCAAACCACAAGCCAAAATAACTGCTGAAGTGGCATAGAAAACATCGCCAATCCCAACTAATGGAGAAACGATGCCACCTAAAAAAAAGGGGGCAAAACCCAACAACGCAGAGGCGCTGCCTGCATACTGACGTTCACTTTCCATTGCCAATGAAGAAATGGCAGGGAATGTCATTCCCATCAAAAGCAACATTAAAAAGAATCCCACTTCCACAAAAAACCAATAGGGCTGAACTAACAAAGTTACAATAGTATAACTTGCTGCTGCAAGAAAACCCCATATTCCCACTGAAAGTGCGGTTCGATTTGATAATTTTCCGCCAATGTTCGCCCCGATCACTAATGCCGCACCATTCGCCCCAAAACACAAACTAAAAGCAAAAGGACTCAATCCATAAAAACTTTGTAAAATAAAAGGGGAAGCAGCGATATAAGCAAACATTGCTCCAAGTAAGAAACTTTCAATCCCCACATAGCTCATAAATAGGCGATTTTTCGCAATCACACCGAAAGTAGAAAAGGTTGAAAGTATCAATCCTTGCAAACGATTTTCCTCTTTTAAACTTTCTTTTAAACGAAAACAAAAGGCTAAAACCAATACGCCGATCAAAGCAAGAAAAACAAATACACCTTTCCAGCTAACATATTCCAATAAAAGACTTCCTAAAATCGGAGAAATAATCGGCGCCATCCCATTGATTGTCATCAATAAACCAAAAAAACGGGTCATTTCACGACCTCGATAAAGATCCGTCGCAACCGCACGGGAAATCACCACACTCCCTGCGGAAGATAAGCCTTGAACAATACGCAACACAATCATACTTTCTATATTCGGAGAAAATACAATCAACAGGGTACTTAAAATATAAACGAATAATGAGATAATCAGCGGTTTTTTACGCCCAAATTTATCACTGATAGGACCAAGTAATAATTGCCCTACAGCAAGCCCAATCATCGCAGTGGTTAAGGTGAGCTGGGTCACAGAGGTAGAAGTATCAAAAAAACTTACCAATTGTGGCAAAGAAGGAAGATAAAGATCCACAACAAAAGGACCGAATGCAGAAAGCACGCCCAGTAAAATCACTAAAAAGACTTTTGAGTTTGTTTTTGTCATAAACCTATCCTAATCGTAAAAAAGTGCTTATTGTACAAATTCTCTCTCTCCTTTCAACCCATTTTCAGGCTTTTATTATTTCATAATAAGAAAAAGTCTATTTCCAAATCCTACCCTGGTTTTAGGTGTTTTTTTCATTATAATACGCACACTTTTTAACAGAACATAAAGGAGTTTTTATGAAAAAAGCAATTTTAACTACCGCACTTTTTGCCTTTTCAACCGGTTTATTTGCTTCAACACCGGAGCAAAATAAAGCCAATGCTCTTGATTTCTATGAAATGGTATTTAACCAACATAAGTTGCAAGAAGGCAGTGATAAATATATCGGCAAGGAGTATTTGCAACATAATCCAAGCGTAGCGGACGGTAAACAAGCATTTATTGACGCTTTTGCACCTTTCTTAAAAGCGCATCCAAAATCAAAAGCAACGGTAAAACGTGTATTGGCTGACGGTGATTTGGTCGCTCTACATGTTCACAGTCAATTAAATGATGAAGATCGCGGTGAAGCGGTTGTAGATATTTTCCGTTTTGATAAAGACGGCAAAATTGTGGAACACTGGGATGTGATTCAAACCGTACCAGAAAAAACAGAGAGCGGGCGTAGTATGTTCTAAAAAAAATGCGTGTCTCCAACACGCATTTTTTATTTGTACCGTTTTTTAACCGCACGTTTATCTTGTTCACGCAATCGTTCCAGTTTTTCTTTGATCTGGATTTCCATTCCACGATTCGTCGGAAAGTAATATTGTGTCTCTTTGAGTTCCTCAGGGAAATAATTTTCACCGGCAGCGTAAGCATTGGGTTCATCATGGGCATAACGATATTCCGCACCAAACTCCAACTCTTTCATTAGGTTAGTCGGTGCATTGCGTAAATGATGCGGTACATCATAATCCGGTAAGTTTTTGGCTTGCTCTTTTGCCGTGTTAAAAGCGGTATAAACCGCATTGCTTTTGGGAGCTACGGCAAGATAAATGATCGCTTGCGCAATAGCACGTTCTCCTTCATAAGCCCCAACACGGGTAAAACAGTCCCAAGCAGCAAGCGCCACTTGCATTGCTCGAGGATCGGCATTCCCTACATCTTCCGAAGCAATTGCTAAAAGCCGTCTTGCTACATAAAGAGGATCACCACCCGCCGTTAAAATTCGCGCATACCAATATAATGCCGCATCCGGTGCGGAACCTCGAACAGACTTATGCAATGCTGAAATAAGATCATAAAAACGATCACCCTGTTTATCAAAACGGGCTTGACGCTCTCCCAGCACTTCTTTTAACAAAGTGCGGTCAATTTTTTTGCCGTTTTCCGTTTCATCTGCCATATCAACCATCAGTTCAAGACAATTCAAGGCGAGGCGGGCATCACCATTGGCATATTCGGCAAGCGTCCATAATAAATTCTCTTCTAAAATTAACCGCTCCTTTGCTAACCCACGCTCCGAATCTTGTAACGCTTGCTGAAGCACGGATTCTATTTCATCAACAGTTAAAGATTTCAACACATATACCCTCGCACGCGAAAGCAATGCGTTATTCAATTCAAAAGAGGGATTCTCTGTTGTCGCACCGATAAAAATAATAGTGCCGTCTTCAATATGAGGAAGAAAAGCATCCTGCTGACTCTTGTTGAAACGATGAACTTCATCTACAAATAAAATTGTTTTTCGAGCGGAAAGACGATTTTGTTTTGCACGCTCAATGGCTTCACGAATTTCTTTTATCCCACTGGTAACCGCTGAAATACGTTCCACATCGGCGTTAATTTGATTTGCAATAATTTCTGCCAATGTGGTTTTGCCGGTTCCGGGAGGGCCCCAAAAAACCATAGAATGGATATGCCCCGCTTGAATCGCTTTACGTAACGGTTTACCTTCACCGATAAGATGCGATTGACCAAAATATTGATCGAGATTCGTCGGGCGCATTCTGGCGGCAAGCGGACGAAAATCATTTTCCGAAAAATCAAAACCAAGATTAGCCATAACAGGATTCCATTGGAGAATTTAAAACAAACATTGAGGGCGTAATTAATACGCCCCGAGCATTACTTTTTACGTTGATCGTCCAACTCTACTCCTTTTGGCGGCTTGAATTGGAACAAACTATCCGAGAGAGACTGATTGGTAATGTTACGCAATACATAGAGATTGGTTTGACCGTCTTTCTCCGTGGTACTGAAATTTCTCAATATGCCATTTTCATCCACTCGAATATCAAATTGTTTGATATTACTTTTCGTCGATTTAGGTTTTAGCACAAAAGTATCCGCCTGTTTTATCACCGAATATTGATTCCAGTGGCTTTTATCATCACTGGTCAGCAAGACAAAAGGAGTATTATTTATCGCCTCTTTCACCCACTGCGCCGTCACTTGCTGGACAAAAGGATCGTAATACCAAAGGGTTTTACCGTCTGCAATAATCTGTGTTTCTTGTGGCGATGTAGTCTCCATACGGAATAAACTAGGGCGTTTAATTTGAATTTTCCCACTCCCTTGTTGCACATTTTTACCTCCGGCAGAAGTCACTGTTTGGGAAAAATCCGCACTTAATACATTCACTTGGCTTAAGCGTGATTGCAACTCACTTACGGCATCGGCAAGCGCCATATTAGTAAATCCGATTAAGCCCAACCCGATTAAACCAAGTGCGGTCAATTTTGAACCTATTTTTTTCATTTTACTTTCCTTTAAAGTAGAAATTAATAATCCGAACGGCGTGCAAGAATTTCACGTTTTCCGTTTTGCATTGCGCTCACAATACCTTGTTCTTCCATTTGATCCATAATTCTGGCTGCGCGGTTAAAGCCTACGCTGAATTTACGTTGAAGGGCAGATACGGAGGTTGTGCCTGTTGTGAGGACAAACTCCATCACTTCATCAAATAGCGGATCTAACTCACCATTGTTTCCGGGTGATTTTTCAGCCATTTCTTCATCATCGGCACTCTCTAAAATGCCGTCAATATAATCTGGTTTACCCCGTGCACGCCAGTCATCGGCGATACGTACTACTTCATCATCACTCATAAAAGCACCATGTACACGAATCAGATCCGAAGAGCCCTGCCCTGAATAAAGCATATCGCCACGCCCTAATAAGGCTTCAGCTCCGCCTTGATCCAAAATGGTGCGTGAGTCAATTTTACTTGCCACGGTAAAGGCAATACGGCTCGGCACATTGGCTTTAATCAATCCGGTGATTACATCCACTGACGGACGTTGTGTTGCCAAAATCAAGTGAATCCCAATTGCCCGTGCTTTTTGGGCTAAACGCGCGATTAATTCCTCAATTTGTTTGCCCGCAACCATCATCAGATCGGCAAACTCATCGACGATTACAACGATATAGCTTAATTTTTTCAGTGCCGGCGGCATTTGATCCATGGTATCACCCGGTTTCCAGATTGGATTCGGAATCGGCATTCCCATGCCTTCATATTCATCAATTTTTTCATTAAACCCTTCAATATTCCGCACGCGAAGCGCTGAAAGTAGTTGATAGCGGCGTTCCATTTCATCCACACACCAACGTAACGCATTCGCCGCTTTTTTCATATCGGTGACAACAGGTGTGAGTAAATGCGGAATATCGTTATACACCGAAAGCTCCACCACTTTCGGATCAATCATGATAAATTTCACCTCCTCCGGTTGGATACGGAAAAGCAAACTGAGAATCATGGTATTCACGCCAACAGATTTACCGGAACCCGTTGAACCTGCCACGAGTAAATGAGGCATTTTTGCCAAATCCACCACAACAGGCTTGCCACTAATATCTTTCCCCAATGCCATCGGTAAAAGTGCTTTAGAATCACGAAATTCATTGCTATCCAACACATCACGTAACGGTACAATTTGGCGACGAGCGTTCGGCGTTTCAATACCGATATAAGGCTTGCCCGGAATCACTTCCGCCACACGAATAGAACGGAACATTAACGCACGCGCTAAATCCGTATCAATATTTGTTACTTTTGAGGCCTTCACCCCCGGTTGCAATTCAAGCTCGTAACGCGTTACCACCGGCCCGACCAGTACATCTTTCACCACCGCTTTTACATTAAAGTTCCGAAGCTGTTGTTCAATACGTTGTGACGTATCGTGAATTTCCTCACGGGTAATATCCTGAGCTTGGGTCGGTCGATGTTCCAATAATTCTAAACTTGGCAATGGCGTACTTGGTTTTTCTCGTTTTGTTGTAGGTTGTTGAAAAGCCGGATGAACCAAAGAATCTCCATAAGGTTTATAAAGCGGAGCTTCAGATTCAACCAAAATCACTTGTAATGTCTCTTCGGCATTTAACGCTTTAGCACGGGCTTCCATCTCTGCCAAACGTTGTTTTTCCTGTTCGGCAAATTGACGGGACAAATCATCTTCCAAACGATTATCCTCTGCCACATCGGGATACAGAGCCGATTCAGCCTCCAATGAAATCGCTTGCTTCATTGGTGCTAGCGTCACTTTTGGAATAGCGGATTTATCTAAAGTAAAATCATCTTCACCTTGTGAATTTTCTTCCGTTTGTTTACTCCCCTGTTCCCACACCGTCATAAAATCCGATTGTCTTGATACGCTTCCTTGCTCGGAAATTGTTACTTTTGGTAATTCATCTAAATTTTCCGTTTTAAAACCATCAAATTTTTCGTCAAATTCAGATATTGATCTTTGATGTTGGGAGGACATATCCAAAGACGGGGATAATCCCCGAATATTGATCAGTTTTTCCGGTTGAACCAGTGGATTTTCTACGGATGTATCAGTTTCTGTTTCTTTGGAATGTTGACTTTCATCCTTTTCCTCCGCCTCTTCCGACAATGTGTTATCTTCTTTTACCAAACTGAATGGTTTCCGAATCACAATTTGCTCTAATTCTTCAACAGATTCTGACGATTGCTCTACTCCTTGCTGAGAGTCATTTTTCATCGTGAGCCAATTATAAAACAGCCCAATCACGCGAATTAATGAAGCGCCCGAGCAAAAAATAAAACCAAGAACAGCCAGTCCGAAACCGACAACAATGCAGCCGAATTTCCCTAAAGTCGGATAAAACGAAATCACCAGACTACCGCCCAACACACCGCCGGATAAGTAATAATTAGTATTGGAAAGCAACAAGCTCGCCATGACGGTTAAGCCGATTAATAATGTAGCGAAACCGAAACTACGCAACACAATTTTTGTTATTGATAGCGAACGGACAGCTTTTGTTTTTAATAGAAATACCGGTACGAAAAAGATCAGAAAAGGCAGTAAATGCCCTACGTAACCCCAAAAAACAAAAAAAGCATCAATTATCCACGCACCGAAAGCCCCCGTCTTATTAATTGTCTCACTCTGAAAACTAGCGGTTGACCAAGAATTATCCAATGGTGTGTAGCTTGACCACGCCACAATCAGATATAACCCGAAAAGTGCGGTCAATCCCAAAATTAATTCCCCCAAATATTGTTTAGGGGTGAAACGTTCAGTAATTCGTTTAATCATTTTTTATTTTAAAACAAGATAATTGGTTTGTTTCACTTCTTCCATTACAACATAGGTACGCGTATCATTCACGCCCGGCAAACGAAGTAACGTTGTACCGAGTAATTTCCGATAAGCCGCCATATCCGCCACTCGCGTTTTTAACAGATAATCAAAATCGCCCGAAACCAAATGACACTCTTGGATTTCATCAAGAGCTTGAATCGCCTCATTAAATTCTTCAAATACATCGGGCTTGCCCCGTATAAGCGTAATCTCAACAATAACTAAAAGCGGCGCATCAAGTAATTCAGGGTTCAGCAAAGCACGATAGCCCATAATCACACCTTGCTTTTCCAAACGTTTTACCCGCTCTAAACAAGGTGTCGGAGATAACCCGACTTTTTTGGAAAGATCAATATTTGAAATTTTTCCATTACGTTGTAATTCGTTAAGGATTTTAATATCGATCGCATCTAATGCTTTGTTTAATTTCTTTTCCATTTTGCTTACTATCTATTTTTACATGGACGTATTTTAGCGAATTTTGCCAAAGTTTTCAGTATGACAATGAATTTCTAAAAATTATCCAATACGTCTAATGCGTCGGCTAATTTTTTCACGGTAAAAACTTGCATATTTTCGACCGCACTTTTCGGTTTATTCCCAAAAGGAACAATTGCACGTTTAAAACCGTGTTTTGCCGCTTCGCTAATGCGTTCTTGCCCACTTGGTACCGGACGAATTTCGCCGGCAAGCCCTACCTCACCAAAGATCACTAAATCTTGCGGCAAGGGACGGTTGCGAAAACTGGAAATTAACGCCAGTAGCAAGGCAAGATCCGCACTGGTTTCCGTAACCTTCACCCCGCCTACAACATTCACGAATACATCTTGATCCGCCATTTGCAAACCGCCGTGGCGATGCAATACCGCAAGCAATAATGCCAAACGATTTTGCTCTAACCCCACCGCCACACGACGTGGATTTGACAACATAGAATGATCCACTAAGGCTTGAATTTCAACCAAAAGCGGGCGTGTACCTTCCCATAACACCATCACCGAACTACCCGGCGTTTGCTCGTCTCCACGGCTTAAAAAAATGGCGGAAGGATTTTTAACTTCACGTAAACCTTGCTCTGTCATACCGAATACACCAAGTTCATTTACCGCACCAAAGCGATTTTTATGGCTACGTAAAGTACGATAACGGGAATCCGCCTCCCCTTCCAAAAGTAGGGAACAATCAATCGCGTGTTCCAACACTTTCGGGCCGGCAAGCGTGCCATCTTTGGTGACATGCCCCACCATAATAATCGCCACTTGACGGGTTTTCGCATAACGTGTCAAAAAAGAGGCACATTCCCGCACTTGCGCCACACTACCGGGCGAAGATTGAATATCCGCTAAATGCATCACTTGGATAGAATCAATCACGATAATTTGCGGTTTGAGTTGATCCGCCAAATTACAGATTTGCTCTACCGAAGTTTCAGAAAGCATATTCAGTTGATCGTTCGGTAAACCAAGACGATTCGCCCGCATTGCCACTTGCTGTAAAGATTCTTCCCCTGTGACATAAAGTGCGGTCATTTTTTGTGCCAAACCGCACATCACTTGCAACAACAAGGTACTTTTTCCCGCACCGGGATGACCGCCGATCAAAATAGCACTTCCCGGCACAATGCCTCCGCCCAGCACACGATCAAGCTCTTTAAAGCCACTGCTGAAACGGGGCGTTTCCTGTAAACTAATTTCTGACAGCGTTTGAATTTTTGCCTGCGTTTCACCTGCATAACCGCTGAAACGATCATTTTTCGGTTTTGTGGCGGAAATCAACCGCACTTCGCTAATCGTATTCCAGGCTTTACAGGCAGAACACTGCCCTTGCCAACGGGGAAACTCCGCACCACAATCATTACACACATAGGCTGTTTTCGGCGCTTTTGCCATTCTCTCATCCTTAAATTTTTATAATGCGAGCTTCATTAATTTCACCACTCTGTCAAAATAAAAACGGTTTTTAAAAAGAGCGGTGAGTTTTTCAATGGTTTTTTCATTATCTTTCGTTTCGCTATGAAAACGAATCAATGCCTGAATTTTATTAAGAAAATACTGATTGTTTTCTAACAATTGTGGCAATATATTATCGTCCGTTAAGTTTTCTCCTTTACTTTTTACGACGACCTCAAACAATCCCTTATTTTCATCATAATAGTGATATAAATTAAAAAAAGCGCCTACACGTTCGACGGTTTTGATAAAATCTTGGCAAAAAACCGATTTTGGCAATGACAGGGTTTCCTCCACCAATTCTTGTTCCATTTTCAGTACAGCATTAAATTTAGCCTGAAAATCAACCGCACTTTCTTCCTGTTCCGCTCTTAAAAAATCACGCCATTTATTTAACCAATCGGTCATTATAGGGAGATGTCCTAATTGATAACCCCGTTTTGCCTTGCTGACACTGCTGAAATACATATCGGTTAAAATCGGCAATTCTTCAACAAAATAAAACAGATCGCCAATTTTCCCCTCTTTTAATTCAAACTCAATTTCGCAAATCGGTTGTGAACGATCGCCATTCACAATTTCTCCCTGGTCAAAAGCCACCTCAATTTTGGAATCTCGAAATTCAATCAGCCATAAAGTGCGGTTAAAATCCGTTGAGAATATGGTATTTAATGGGGCATTGGGTAACTGCTCGAAGTTATATAATTCCCGTAACTGTTCATTTGTCGGCGTTTCTTTTTCTTTCAACGGTAAATTATATTCCGGACGCTCGTGCAAACCGCCGACAACTCTCCCATTGGTTTTCAGGGTTAATGTAAAACATTGATCTTCTTGTCGAATACGCAAGCCCATTTTCTGTTTAGAAAGAAAATGATCAGGGTAATCATAATAAGTATTACCAAGAAAAAATCTTTTATATTCCAACAGGTTAAATTGTTTGAGATGCTGTTCCAATAAATTCAATGCTTCCGCTGAAACAACAAGCTTGAGTTCGATTTCATTATTCATGAGGATAAATCCTTATTAATTTAACTGGTTAAATATACAAGTAAATATAAATAAATCAAGGTTTTTGTGTACTGCTAAATTTCTACTCGCTTATAACGGAATAAAAATTTATTTTTATCAAATGATATTTCAGAAAATGCCTGTTCTATCCCTACTTCATGAATAGATCTGCTATATATTTAATCTCAGATCATTATGACTACGTACACAATACTGAAAAATCGACTATTATTTCTGCACTCGTCCATTTAGATTAAAACATTAATCAATAAGCTGATGATTGTTATCTATAAAATCAATTCTATTTCAAATAAAAATCAGGTAATATGCGCACGAATTTCAACCCCTATTATGGAGTAAATGAGATATGGCAATGAATAATATCCTTGGATTATTTGCCCACTCGCCTTTAAAACCTTTGCAAAAACATTCGGACAAAGTCACAGAATGTTGCGATCTTTTGATTCCTTTTTTTGAAAAAACTTTTTTAAAAGATTGGGAAGGAGCGGAAAAGGTTCGTTTAGAAATTTCCCGTTGTGAGCGTGAAGCAGATTCCCTCAAACGCGAAATCCGTTTGAAATTACCCCGCGGTTTATTCTTACCTATTGATCGTACAGATTTATTAGAATTGGTCACACAACAAGACAAACTCGCAAACTTTGCCAAAGATATTTCCGGCAGAATGATTGGCCGTCAATTTGGCATCCCTGAAGAAATGCAAGGAGATTTCTTGAACTATGTTAAACGCAGTTTAGATTCGACCCATCAAGCCCATTTAGCTATTGAGCAGATGGACGAACTGCTGGAAACCGGCTTTAAAGGTCGCGAATTGAAGTTAGTTAATAATATGATTCAAGAATTGGATTCAATTGAAGACGATACGGATCAAATGCAAATTCAATTACGCAAAATGCTACTGGCTATTGAACATAATTACAATCCAATTGATGTCATGTTTCTATATAAAATTATTGAATGGATTGGAGTGCTTGCCGACCAAGCCCAACGTGTCGGTTCACGCATTGAATTAATGCTCGCACGCTCATAATTTATTGACAATAAGAAATAGGAAAACACGATGGAACTTATTAATCAATATGGGACATTATTTATCATAATAACAGCAGTTTTTGGCTTGTTAATGGCATTTGGTATTGGTGCAAATGACGTTTCAAATGCTATGGGTACTTCGGTCGGTTCCGGCACTATCACAGCTAAACAAGCTATTTTAATTGCTATGGTATTTGAGTTTGCCGGTGCTTATCTCGCTGGTGGTGAAGTAACCGAAACAATCAAAAGCGGTATTATTGATCCTACACAATTTGTTGATTCTCCCGATATTTTAGTGTTAGGAATGATGTCCGCTTTATGTGCTGCAGGAATATGGTTACTCATTGCCTCTTATATGGGCTGGCCGGTTTCAACGACACACTCAATTATCGGTGCAATCATTGGTTTCGCTTGTGTAACAATCGGTTCAGAAGCCGTACGGTGGGAAAGCATCGGAGGAATTGTTGGAAGTTGGTTTATTACACCTGTCGTATCAGGCATTGTTTCTTATGCCATTTTTACCAGTACCCAAAAACTCATTTTCGATACGGAAGATCCCTTAAAAAATGCAAAAAAATTCGGTCCATACTACATGGGATTAACCAGTTTTATCCTCAGTATTGTGACGATAACAAAAGGGCTAAAACACGTTGGCTTACATTTTACCACCACCGAAACCATTGCAATTGCGGCAACCATCAGTGTTACTTCAATCGTATTCTGCTATTTTTACTTCCGTAGTGAGGCTTTCAAAAATCGTGTACAAGGCGGTACATTTGGCGGAGTAGAAAAAGTATTCAGTATTTTAATGTTATTAACCGCTTGTTCAATGGCTTTTGCACACGGTTCTAACGATGTTGCCAATGCAATTGGCCCGCTTTCCGCCGTAGTTTCAATTGTAGAAAACAGCGGTGAAATTACAACCAAAAGTACTTTAGCTTGGTGGATCTTACCATTAGGTGCGACAGGTATTGTGAGTGGTTTAGCCGTTATGGGCTATAAGGTAATGGGAACAATCGGAACAGGAATTACCGACCTAACACCGAGCCGTGGTTTTTCCGCGGAATTTGCAACGGCAATTACTGTTGTTATCGCCTCAGGAACCGGTTTGCCGATCTCCACTACACAAACATTAGTGGGGGCTGTATTAGGTGTCGGCTTCGCACGTGGTATTGCGGCATTAAACTTAACTGTTATTCGCAATATTATCAGTTCCTGGATAGTCACACTACCTGCAGGTGCGTTCTTTTCTATTGTGACTTTCTATATTTTACGTGCAATTTTTCTTTAATTAAAAAGTGCGGTTAAATTTAATCGCACTTTTTTTCAAAATTGAGGTCTGTTAACAAGATCTAAAAAAATTAAGGGCGAATTATGCCAAAAACTATGTTAAGACTTATCAAGCTTTTATTTTCTAGTATTTTACTCGTTTCAACAACTAACATCGCTTATGCGGAAACTCAATACGTGACAGAAAACCTCAATACTTATCTCCGTCGCGGCGCTGGTGATCAATTTAAAATTGCCGGAGCTATTCAAGCCGGTGAACAAGTTAATGTATTAGAACGACAAGGCAAGTATAGTCTCATTCGTGACAACAAAAACCGTGAGGCTTGGATTTTAACTTCCGAACTAAGCAACACGCCAAGCAGTAAGCTTGAAAATCCAAAATTAAAGGCTCAAATTCAAGAATTAACGTTAAAGCTTAGTCATTTAGACAATGATTGGCAGCAACGTACCGTAGAAATGCAGCGACGTACCAAACAGTCCGAGCAACAAAGCAGCAAATTATTGGAACAGAATTCCCAGCTCAAACGCGAGTTGGAAATTACCAAAAATAAAAATCGCGACTTAGAAGCTATGCTTGATGTCAGTAAACGTGAAATTGCAATCCAATGGTTCATTTACGGCGGTTCGGTACTTGGTGTCGGATTGTTATTTGGCTTAATTATTCCTCATATTTTACCAAGACGTAAACGCCGTGGCGGCTGGGCATAATCAATCACACCGAGCAAATGTTCGGTGTTTCTTTTTTAAGGGAAATCAATGGAAATTTATTTAGTTGGCGGTGCGGTTCGTGATCAATTATTAGGCTTACCGGTAAAAGATCGGGATTGGGTCGTTGTCGGCACAACCGCCGAAAATCTATTAGCTCAAGGCTATCAACAAGTCGGCAGAGATTTTCCGGTTTTTCTTAATCCCGATACCAAAGAAGAATATGCCCTTGCACGCACAGAACGTAAATCCGGTAACGGCTATACGGGATTTATCTGTGATTTTTCTCCGAACATTACATTAGAACAGGATCTCATTCGACGAGATCTCGCAATCAATGCGATGGCAATTGATGCGCAAGGCAACCTTCACGATCCCTATCATGGTAAAAGCGATTTGGATAACCGAATTTTACGCCATGTCTCCCCTGCTTTTGCGGAAGATCCTTTACGGGTGCTACGTGTTGCCCGTTTTGCCGCACGTTTCCATCATTTAGGGTTTAAAATCGCACCGCAAACCCTAACACTAATGGAAAGTCTGACACAAAGCGGCGAGCTCTCACATCTAACGGCCGAACGCGTTTGGTTAGAAACGGAAAAGGCGTTGAATGAAAAGCACCCTGAAATTTATTTTGAAGTGCTGCGTAAAATTGGCGCGTTGAACACTCTTTTTCCTGAGCTTAACGCACTTTATGGCGTGCCGAACCCGGTACAACATCACCCGGAAATTGACAGCTTTATTCATACCATGTTGGTATTGCAACAAGCTGTTAAACTGATACAAAATAATCCTGAGTTCAACCAAAGTGCGGTTTGTTTTGCGGCGATTTGTCATGATCTGGGTAAAGCCCTTACGCCAAAAGACATGCTTCCTCATCACTACGGCCACGAACAGGCGGGTATTAAACCGACCCGTCATTTGTCTAAACGATTAAAAGTAAAAAACTATTATCAAGAACTTGCCGAACTCACTTGTGAATATCACACACACATTCACAAAGCTTTTGAACTTCGCCCCGAAACAGTAATGAAATTATTCAATCGCTTTGATGTATGGCGTAAGCCGCAACGCTTCCAAGAATTTCTTATAGTCTGCCTTTCCGATACGCGCGGCAGAACCGGCTTTGAAGAGCGTGAATACCCACAACTTAATTATGTTAACAGCCTGCTAAAAGCGGCACAAAATGTGGATGTGCAACAGGTGATTAAAGACGGCTTTAAAAAAGAAAAAATTCGTGATGAATTGAACCGTCGACGACTCAATGCGATTAAACAAGCTAAAAGGACACATCAAGCCGAATAATAGGCTTTACTAAGCAGAAACAACACCTTACAATGACGAAAGTTTTTTGACCGGGCATAAGCATGAAACCATTAAAATTTTTAACCGCACTTTTTATCACTGCCGTTATCAGCGCTTGTACGTTAGATACTGAACGACCAAGAAACGTACAATACCTCGATAAAACCGATGCGGCTTGGTTACAGCATTTACAAAAAATAGAAAAAATCCAACAATATCGCGCCAAAGGGCAAATCGGTTACATTAGCCCGACAGAGCGTTTTTCCAGCCGTTTTGAATGGCAATACCAACATCCACAATTCTATACGCTTAAATTGTATTCTCTGGTCAGCAAATCCACCTTACTTCTTGAAATGCGCCCTCAAGGTATGACGATTTCGGATAACAATGGCAATCGACAATCGGCACGCAATGCAAAATTATTGCTACAAGAAATGATTGGTATGGATATTCCCTTAGAACAGCTTACTTATTGGCTGAAAGGACAACCTGCCGTCGATTCCGATTATAAAGTCGGGACGAATCACTTACTCGGCGCATTCAGCTATCCCCTTGACGGTTCGATTTGGACTGCGGACTATTTAACTTACCATAGTGAAAACGCTATGCCGGAAAATATCTTACTAAAAAATAAAAATACCTCCCAAACCCTAAAAATTCGCGTGGACGAGTGGGCATTTTAATGAAAACATATCAATTTTCGACCGCACTTTCTTCACAACCTTCACTAGGAAGACCCTGCCGTTTTCCTAGTCCTGCAAAACTTAATTTATTCCTTTATATTAACGGCAAACTATCAAACGGTTATCACGAGCTACAAACCCTGTTCCAATTTCTTGATTTTGGCGATTGGCTTGAAATCCATGTTAGAGAAGAAGATAACAAAATTTTGATTTCACCGAATATCAGCAACCTTAAAATAGAAGATAATCTGATTTATCGCGCCGCAAAATTATTACAGGAAAAAGCAAAAATTCGCCAAGGCGCGACCATTCGCTTAGAAAAAATTCTCCCCATAGGCGGCGGGGTTGGCGGTGGCTCGTCTAATGCGGCAACAACACTGATTGCATTAAATTATCTGTGGCAAGCCAATTTATCACTTAATGAACTTGCCGAACTGGGTTTAAGCTTAGGTGCGGACGTACCGATTTTTGTACATGGTCATGCCGCTTTTGCCGAAGGTGTAGGCGAAAAAATCACCTACTGCTCCCCTGCTGAAAAATGGTTTGTGGTATTAAAACCAGAAAGTTCCATTTCCACTGCGGTAATTTTTAATGATCCCAATCTACCGCGCCATACGCCAAAACAAACTTTAGACGCGCTGCTTGATTCGCCTTACGAAAACGATTGCCAAAAAATTGTGCTAAATCACTATTCAGACGTTGAAAAAGCCCTAAACTGGTTGCTACAATATGCGCCGGCAAGATTAACCGGAACCGGTGCTTGCGTATTCGCTGAATTTGACAACGAAGCAGATGCTCAAGCATGCTTTCAACAAAAACCAAAAGAGTTATTCGGTTTTGTTGCAAAAGGACTCAATGTTTCACCTTTACATCAACTGTTGAAACACCACAATCTCCCTAATTCATCTACAATCTAACCTGAGGTCATAAACTAATGCCAGATATTAAACTCTTCGCAGGGAATGCAACGCCTGAACTTGCAAAACGTATTTCTGAACGTTTATATATTTCCCTTGGTGATGCGACAGTAGGTCGTTTCAGTGATGGTGAAATTCAAGTTCAAATTAACGAAAATGTGCGTGGTGCGGATGTATTTATTATTCAATCTACCTGTGCGCCGACTAACGATAATTTAATGGAGTTAATCGTTATAGTGGATGCCTTACGCCGTGCTTCGGCCGGTCGTATTACCGCCGTGATTCCTTACTTCGGCTATGCGCGCCAAGATCGTCGCGTACGTTCCGCCCGTGTACCGATCACCGCCAAAGTTGTCGCCGATATGCTTTCCACTGTCGGTATCGATCGCGTGCTAACCTGTGATCTCCATGCCGAACAAATCCAAGGTTTCTTTGATGTGCCGGTAGATAACGTATTCGGTTCACCGGTACTCATTCATGATATTTTGAAAAAAACCGATCTTGAAAATCCGATCGTTGTTTCTCCGGATATCGGTGGTGTAGTGCGTGCTCGTGCGGTAGCAAAATTATTAAACGATACCGATATGGCGATTATTGACAAACGCCGTCCGCACGCTAATGTTGCACAAGTTATGCACATCATTGGGGATGTGGCGGGGCGTGATTGTATTCTTGTAGATGATATGATCGACACCGGCGGTACATTATGCAAAGCGGCGGAAGCCCTCAAGGAACGCGGTGCAAAACGCGTATTTGCTTATGCAACTCATGCTGTTTTCTCCGGTGCGGCGGCAAAAAACCTTGCAAGCGACTCAATTGATGAAATTGTAGTCACAGATACTATCCCGCTTTCAGCCGAAATGAAAGCGCTTGGTAAAGTACGTGTACTTACTCTTTCTTCTATGCTGGCCGAATCTATTCGCCGTATCAGCAATGAAGAGTCCATCTCTGCGATGTTTAACTAATTGTCTATCAATAAAAGTGCGGTCAAATTTGACCGCATTTTTTCATGTTCTCCTTTTCCCAAAACTTAACCTACATCACAAAATAACAGTTGAGATTTTTTCATATTAGAGGATAATATGCAGAAATAAGAATAAATTGCATTTGGAGATTTCAATGTTGCGTGTTGTGCGTTGTTGCGCAGTATTATTTACCTTTTTCTTTTCTCAACTCGTTTTAGCACAAGATAACTATCAACAATGGGTAGCGGATATTACAACACGGTTAGACAAAACAACCGCATTCCTTCAACAAAATAATCCTGATGATGCCCGAACCGAAGTACAAATGGCGTATTTTGAAGTCTTTGAAAATTTGGAAGGTCCGATTCGTATTAATTTTTCCGCACAGAAAAGCTATCAAATGGAATCTACCTTTGGCGAAATTCGTAAAATGATTGGAGAGGGCAAGTCCCTAGGTGAAATTCAAGCCAAAATTAACGGTTTAAAACAGGCATTGCAAGAAGTATTGCCCGCCTTAGCAGAAGGTCATCAACTTAATGCCGACAGCCAACATAGCGTATACCAAAATGATCAGATTTTGCCTTACTGGCAGCAGAGTTTTAAAACCATTGATGATTTAGTGGCGCAAGCCATTGAAGCTTATGAACAAGGCGATTTCTCCAAAGCCAAACAATCTTTTCAGCAAGCACAATATGACGGCTATAAAAATTCGGAAATGGAAATGGCGGTGCGTACTTACCGTTCTGCCGAACAATCCGCCGCCATCAATCAACAATTCTACAATTTAATTCGTTTAAGCGAACAAGCGGATCAAATGACGGAAATCGCCTATCAAAGTACGAACCTTCTACAAGATATTGAAGAATTATTACCGGCATTACCGACTACCCGTGAAGAACAGAATCAACAAGATAATAGCGCGCAATCAGTAGAAAATGAGTCACAAGATTGGCAAAAAATTGCCGATCAAGTCAATCAAGGTATTCAACAAGCCATTTCGCTTTACGAAAAAGGCGAACAGAAAAAAGCTATTCTTTCTGTACAAGACACCTATTTTGATATATTTGAAAATAGTGGAATGGAAAATAAAATCGGCTCTCGCGATAGTAATTTCAAAGCGGAAATTGAAGGCTATTTCACACGAATGGTAAGCCTAATGAAAGCCAATCAAGGGGAAAAATTACAACCCCAAGCGGAAGGATTGGCCCAAAATTTATCCAAAGCCGTCAATATGTTACAGGGTGGAGAGCAAAGTGATTGGTCATTATTCTTATACAGCCTGTTAATCATTTTGCGCGAAGGCTTGGAAGCCTTACTCATCGTCGCCGCTATTGTGGCATATCTCGTCAAAAATAATCATCAAGATAAATTGCCAACAATTCGTCAATCCGTTTATGTTGCCCTAGCGGCAAGTGTCATCACTGCCTTTATTTTCCAACTTATTTTTGAAAATTCAGGTCAAAATCGCGAATTGCTGGAAGGTTTCACAATGATGATTGCCGTCGTTATGCTCTTTATGATGAGTTACTGGCTCCTTTCTAAAGTTGAAGCACAAAATTGGAAACGTTATCTAGAAGGCAAACTTTCCACGGCATTAACCGCAGGCTCTTTAGTTGGCTTGTGGCTCACCAGCTTTTTAGCGGTTTATCGTGAAGGGGCGGAAACCGTCTTGTTCTATTATGCTCTTGCAAGTGATGCAAAAAGTGCGGTCGGTGTAGCTTATCTTTTCGCCGGTTTCCTTGCCGGCGTATTGCTACTGGCAATTTGCTATTTCATCATGCGCTATAGCGTGGTGAAACTTCCTCTTAAACCGTTTTTTATGTTCACCGGCACATTTATGTATGTAATGGCATTTGTATTTGCCGGTAAATCCGTCTTAGAACTGATTGAAGGAAAATTATTTGAACCGACCCTAATCAACGGCATACCGGAAATTTCGTGGTTAGGCATTTACCCTTATCTGGAAACATTAATTCCACAAGGCATTTTAATCGTCGCTGCACTTTTTGCTTTAGCCGTTATGAAATACCAAAGTAAAAAAGCAGCATAACCTTAAATCTCAGGAGATCTAATATGAAAAAAGCACTTATTGCGACCGCACTTACCGCCGGTTTATTTGCGGCAAGCGTCCAAGCCTTTACCGAATATCCTATCGGTGAAGCCGTGACAATGAACGATATGGAAATTGCCGCCGTTTATCTGAAACCAATTGATATGGAACCGCGTGGTATGGGCTTACCTGCAGCAAAATCCGATATTCACTTAGAAGCGGATATTCACTCTGTGAAAGGTAATAAAAATGGATTTGGTGACGGCGAATGGATGCCTTATCTCACAATCAATTACACCTTAATCAATACTGATACGGGCGAAAAACAAGAAGGAACCTTTATGCCAATGGTTGCCGGTGACGGCCCGCATTACGGTGCAAACGTAAAAATGATGGGGGTGGGTAACTACAAATTAACTTATCATATCGATCCGCCGTCAAAAGCCGGTATGCACCGTCATACGGATGGAGAAACCGGTGTGGGTCGTTGGTGGAAGCCTTTTGATGTAAACTATGAATTTAAATTCACAGGAATTAAATAATTCTTTACAACGTGCGTGAATGACTTATATTCACGCACAAATCTATGTATTATAGATACTTAACAAAATAATATGTGTGCCAACATATTTTATCACGATGATATTTTTTGACTTATGACTTACTTTTTCGTTTTTCTGCTTCAAGCGCTCTTACCTCTTTCAATTTTACTCGGCGCATCCTGGGCAATAAAACCAACTACACCCACTTCAAAAACAATCATTTGGCTGAGTATTTTCGGCTTAATAAGCGGTGTTACATTACGTCTTAGTTTGCCAAACGGCCAAGTGGCAAATCTTATTCTCACGATCATTTTTCTAGTCGCATTCTTACTTTTTGCCCTCAGTCAATGGACAAATTCGACCAGAATAGCTCTTTGCTGGCAATTTATCTTAATGCTGATTGCAGGCGCCACTTGGGCAAAAGATCCAAATATCACCGCGCTTACCAACACGGATATTATTAACACTGATTTTATTTTGAACCTAAGTTCGGTCATTTTTGGGATAATTTTATGCTTAGCGATCTCGGCGTGGACTTACTTTCTACTGAAACAACAACAAAAAACAAAAGGAAAATCCACCATACTTTTCGGGCTGAATTTTATACTTTGGTTTGCCTTAATGAGTCCACTTGTGGGGGAATTACTCCTCATTTTAATGAAATTACAGCTAATCGAACTTACCAAAGTACGATTAAGTTTTGTGGCAAAATCAAGCACACTTACTACTTGGTTAAATTTCCTCTGTCTCGCCATTATGTTCTTAAGCTTAAGCATTTTCATCTTTCAAACTCATTTTAAACGAAGATTACAAGCTAAAACCGAACAAGATCCTATCGAAAAACGCAAAAAATTGGCACTGGTGCAAGTATCAAAACGTCTGATTAATTGGGGAACATTGGCAATAATTTTTATTGGCGTAACCCAATTTTATTGGGTACAAGTTGCTTCACGCCCGCCTCAGTTGTCCGAAGCTATTCCTATTACACTCGATCAAACCGGGCAAGTGCGTATTCCCATTGAACAAGTGAAAGACGGAAAACTTCATCGTTTTGTCTGGATTGCGGATGACGGGAAAGCCGTACGCTTTTTTATTATTAACCGACAACCAAATAAGCTCAGCCTTGCCGCAGTGTTTGATGCTTGTCTATTATGCGGTGATCAAGGCTATGTGATGCAAGCCAATCAAGTAGTCTGCGTGGGGTGCGGCGTACATATGTTCATTCCGTCCATTGGTAAACCCGGGGGATGTAATCCCGTCCCGATTGAAAATTGGCAACAAACGGAAAATGAACTGATTATTCACCGCACTTCATTGGAAGACGGGCTTAATTTATTCAGCACTATCATGGAAATTGAGGTGCAAGATCCTATTAGTGGTAAAAAATTAAAAAACACCCAAACGGAGCATAAATACAGCTTTGAGAACCGTACTTATTTCTTTGAAAATGAAGAAAATCTTGAACGGTTCCGCAATACCCCTGAAAAATACCTTAGCAATGAAAATGGGAAAAAGGAATAACAATGTTAGTGAGGATGTTATTTCAGTCTTGGCGTTTTGGTATCAAGCGCAAATTATTAGCCATTGTCACCGTTTTCTTGGCTGCTGGTTTAGTCTCCGCCTTGCTTGCCGTTTCTATTGATATTGGCGATAAAATGGCAAAAGAACTAAAATCTTACGGCGCTAACATTTTGATTGAACCGGCAAGTAGTGCTGTGTTACCGGATGAGCTAAATTCGAATATCGCTCTTTCCGGTCAGGATTTTATTGACGAAAAAGAGCTGCCAAACATCAAAGATATTTTCTGGCGTAATAATATTGTCGGTTTTGCTCCTCAATTAACGGCAACCGTCAATGTAATAAAAACAGCGGAAAAATCGACCGCACTTGCGGAATCCGTTTCAATTCTAGGGACCTTTTTCGATCACCACATTGCGATTCCCGATGAAGAGGATTATCACACCGGGCAACGCATTATCAGCCCCTATTGGCAGGTGCAAGGCGATTGGGTGAATGATGAAAATGACAATTTTGGGGAAAAAATTCCCGTACTTGTGGGTGCACAGCTTGCCAAAGCGAACGACTGGAAAATTGGCGACACACTCAATTTAAGCTATCAAGAAAACGATTTTTCCGCTCAAAGTGCGGTCAAAATTCAAGGTATTTTAACCACAGGCGGTACGGAAGATAATCAGATTGTGATGCCGCTAAGTGCCGCCCAAGCCTTATTGGGTTTGGAAGGCAAAGTACAATCCGTGAAAGTGTCTGCTCTCACAGTACCGGAAAATACCCTCTCCCGTAAAGCGAGAGTTAATACAGATGCCCTTGATGCGGAGGAGTACGACCGTTGGTACTGTACCGCCTATGTCTCTTCGATCTCCCACCAACTGGAAGAAGCCATTTCCGGTGCGATTGTACGCCCTATCTGGCAAGTCGCCGCCTCCGAGGGCGTAGTGATCAGCAAAATTCAGTTATTACTCTCGGTCGTAACACTTGCGGCATTAATTGCGGCGGCAATGGGCATTGCCTCGCTGATGAGTTCCAACATTATAGAACGAGGCAAAGAAATCGGTTTAATGAAAGCCTTGGGTGCTTACCAATGGCAGATCGTTTTATTGTTCTATTGCGAAGCCGTATTAAGCGCCTTGATTGGCGGCATCTTGGGATGTTTAGCCGGTTGGGGCTTGGCAAAATTTATTGGTCTCACACTGTTTGGCGTACCGCTCAGTTTTGCTTGGATCGTGATCCCGTGCGTACTCGTACTTTCAATATTCATTGCCCTGATTGGGACTTGGTTCCCCGCCCATCGTATTGCCAAACTTTATCCCGTTGAGGTACTTTATGGCAGACAATAAAAGTATGTTTTGGCGATTAATTTTCCGTGCGCTTCGTCTGCGTTTACAACGGGTGATGATTATCTTCACTGCCTTAACGGTCGGTGCCGGAATTGTTACCGCAATGGCTGCCGTTTATTTCGATATCAATACCAAAATGAGTCAAGAACTTCGTACCTTTGGTGCCAATTTCTATATTGGTTCCATAAAAGGCGAGATGGTTTCAGTGAATCAAATTGATGAAATTTTACAACAGGCGCCACAGGGATTAATCACCGCTGCCAGCCCCTATCTTTACGGTGTAACACGTAGCGAATTGGAAAAAATCGTTATTATGGGCGTTCGCTTTGAAGATATGCGTGTTTTAGCCCCTTATTGGCAAATTAGCGGTTCAGCCATTAATGTAAATTTTGATGATCGTAATGCAATGATTGGGAAAACCCTTGCCGAACGACTCAATTTAAAAATCGGCGACAAACTGCAACTTTCCAAAAATGCGGTAGAAAAACATCAATTTACTATTAAGGCTATTGTAGAAGCCGGTGACGCCACAGACAATATGCTTATCGTCAATCTTGATTTTGCACAGAATTGGTTGGAAAAAGAAGGGCTTGCCAACAATGCGCTACTCAACGTCAGAAATGAACTTGGGCAAGTCGATCAGTTCGCAGAAAATATTATGCAACAATATAAAGATCTCACCGCCCGCCCGATTCGTAAGGTTTCCGCCTCGGAAGGGCAAATTTTAGATAAAATCAAAGGGCTAATGGGGCTAATTTCTTTAGTGATTTTAGTGTTGGCAACCCTTTGTGTGAACACAACATTGATCGCTATTGTCGGAGAACGTGCCAAAGAATTTGCCCTACAAAAAGCATTAGGGGCGAAGCAATCGGATATTATTAAACAAATCTGCACGGAAATTCTTATTATTGCGGTCTGTGCCATTTTAGTCGGATTAATATTTGGTTATTTACTCGCTCAAATTTTAGGCTTAACGGTTTTTAAATCTTACATTGATATGCGTTTACCGGTTTTCCCTATTACCATTATGCTCTCCTTGTTGGTCGCATTTATTGCAGTTATCATACCAACAGGTCGCGCATTAAATATTCAAACGGCAAATGTACTAAAAGGCGAATAAATCTTAAAACTTAGGTTTAGAAAAAACCGCCTAATAAAATAAAAGAGAAAGCTATGACTCAATTTGTGATCGAAACAGAACATTTATACAAACGCTTCGGTCAAGTGACCGCACTTGAAGACATTAATATTCAAATTAAACAGGGTGAATTTGTTGCCATTATGGGCGCATCCGGCTCAGGTAAAACTACTTTGATGAACATTCTCACCGGTCTGGACACCGCCAGTGAAGGGAAAGTTATTTTAGCCGGTATTGACGCCGCTCAACTGGATGAAGTCGGTCGCCAACGCTTTCGTGCGGAAAAAATCGGCTTGGTATTCCAACAATTCCATTTAATTCCTTATTTAACCGCACTTGAAAATGTGATGCTCGCTCAACATTATCACAGCGTCATTGATGAAGCAGCGGCAAAAGCCGTATTAACACAAGTAGGATTAGGACATCGTATGGATCACAGACCAAATCAACTTTCCGGCGGCGAACAACAACGTGTTTGCATTGCTCGTGCCCTTGTCAATCAGCCTCCCGTTATTTTTGCCGATGAACCCACCGGTAATTTAGACGAAAAAAATGAGGCGCTGGTATTAGATTTATTACAAGAACTAAACCGCCAAGGTAGAACCATTGTTATGGTTACTCATAATCCGGAACTGGGCGAACTCACTGATCGCACTATTTATCTCCAACATGGTAAGTTTTTACGGGAAGAACGAAATGAACATTAAACTTTTAGTCAAATCACTCTGCTTAAGTGCGGTCATTTTCAGCACAGTTTCTTGCAAAGAAGAAAAAGCGGCTCTCGGTAACGCAGCACCGGAACTTGCCGCCTATGATCTACAAGGCAAGCAAGTGAGCTTAAAAGATTGGCAAGGCACTCGCTTACTCACCTTTTGGTCGGAAACCTGTGGTCATTGCATGGCAGAATTAAAAACATTCGAGCAACTTAATGAGAATTACCCAAATAAAGTTCAGCTCATTGCTATCAATGTTGATGGTGAAAATATGGATACCAATGCAGTCGTCGCTAAACATCAACTCACCCAATCGGTGATTAAAGATCAAATGAAAATCACCGCAGAACGCTATCAATTAGTGGGTACGCCCACCTCTTTTATTATTGATGACAAGGGCTATATTCAAGCGAAATTTGAAGGTAAAATTCCGCAGGAAGAATTAGAGAAATTATTTAAAAAATAAATTATTAAGGATCCTCAATGAAAGCATTTCGTTTATTTCTTGGCTGCCTATTTTGTCTTCCTGTTTTTACTCAAGCTGAAAATCCTGACTTCATCAAAGCAGAAAAGATTTATAAACGTTCCTGTGCCACTTGCCACGGGAAACAAGGTGAGAAACCGGCAATGGGCGAATCTAAAATCATCAATCAATTAAAAACAGAAGAAATTTCAACCGCACTTTTCAACCGTAAAAAGGGAAAGATTATCGGACCGGGCAACCCTGCAAAACAACGTTTAAACGAAGAGGAAATAAAAGCCTTATCCGAGTTTGTACCTACGCTAAAATAAATTTCTTGAAAATTTTTTAAACTAATCCGAAAATAAGCGGTCTCAAGATACCGTGGGTTTAATCATCCAAGAAATACTTTTTAATTTTCAACTTAAAGGATTATTTATGAACAAATTGACAAAAGTTACTGCCACTGCATTGTTTGCTTTATTTTTAACTGCTTGTGATAAAGCGGCAGATAAAACCGCAAATACCGCTAAACCTGAAACAACCCAACAAGCAGAGACGGCGAAACCGACTGAAGCCGCACCGGTAATGAGTGCGGAAGCACAAGAAAAAGCGGATTACGACAAATTAATCGCTTGGAACCAAGAGCAAGGTGCGGTGCAAGCTCAAAATCAGCAAAAACTACAACAGGAATTAACTGCTGCCGCTGAAGCAAAAGATGAAAATAAAGCAAAAGCTGCAATTGAAGAATTTAATAAAAATGTTCAAGCAAGTATTGCAAGTTTAGATGCTCTCGATGTGAAATCCGATTTAATCGGCAGTGCAAAAAATCAAACCAAAGAAGTATTAACCCTTGCCGGCCAATTATTGATTGCTCAAGCAAACGTGAAAACCGAAGCAGATCAAAAAGCTTACGCTGAAAAAGCCGCTGAATTGCAAAACAAAATGCAATCTTTGGCTGAACTTGGTGCAAAAATTGAAGCTAAATTTAATCCGGCACCGGTTCAACCGACTGCTCCTAACGCAGAACAACCGGCTCAAACACCGGCTACCAAATAATTTACTTAACCAAACAAAAAAACAGCGGTCAAATTGACCGCTGTTTTTTTATAATCCGACTCTTTCCTTAATTCTATCCGCAAACATACCGATGCTCACGGCAAAATAATTAGATTTATTCCAATCTAAAATCGTACGGAAATTATTAGATACTAAAAAAGCCCGACCCACTTGTTTATCCGGACGAACAAGCCAAAGATCCGCATGGGAAAGTGCGGTCAGTTTTGCTTGTTGTTCTGCGCTAAAACTTATCGGTATTACGCCTTGAGCTTGCCAGTCACGTAAAGAACGGGCTTTATTTCTCTCAATACCGGAAAGGGATAAATCAAGCGGTTGGTTTAGGGTAACTTCAATTCCCCAGGGCAATTTATCATCCCAACCTACGCTATGTAAATAATTCGCAATGGAAGCAAAAGTATCAAATTGGTTTGTCCAAATATCTTTTATCCCATCATCATTACCGTCAGCCGCATAATTTAAGAAAGCACTTGGCATAAATTGGGTTTGTCCCATCGCTCCCGCCCATGAACCTAACATTTTAGGGCGTTGAATATAATTACTGTCTAGCATTTTCATCGCATTGACGAATTCTTTACTAAACAAGGCTTCACGTCTACCGTCAAAAGCAAGAGTCGCCAAGGCAGATAATACGTCATAATTCCCTTGGTAATGCCCGAAACTACTTTCCATTCCCCATAAAGCAAGAATATATTCCTGTTGTACGCCATAACGCCGACTCGCCCGTTGAAGCGGTACTTGGACTTCCCAATAGCGTTCTTCAGCCATACTTACCTTATTGTTTGTGAGTACTTTATTCAGATAATTGGTTGTACCATTCGGATTCAACACCGGAGATTGGTTTGGATCGCGTTTTACTGACCGCTCCACTTGTGCACGATCTAAGGCTACGGCTTTCTCTAGATACCAAATATTGCTTTGTGCGTTTAAGGTAGAAAGAGAAACCCCTTCCGCCGCAGCTTTACCTTTTAAAAATTGAACATAATCATTAAAGTTACCAAGTGTGCGCGGCTTGGAATAAACCGCATTACGACTAATTGTAGGAATATTTTTAGCCGCTGCCGTTTGACTACTAGCGGAACAGCCTACCAGTAAACAAGATAAAAGTGCGGTTGATAATAACGAAATTTTTTTCATTGATTTTCTTTCCTTCAACATCATTTTTATTTTCTTAAAAATTTGCTATAAGCCGCTTTTAATAATGAAATCGGCAATAAACGGGAAGCAGATCGTAAAATAAAAATAAATAATCCCGAGGCTAAATCTTGTATACCCAGACGATATTTTAATTTAAATAATCGCCACTCCGCCTTAGCCTGATTCAATCCTCTGCGACGTCCCACCATTCCATTGCCTACACGGGCATAAACTAAAATATCGGGCAAATTTGCTACGGCTTGTCCTTGTGCTACAAGTTTAATCCACAAGTAATAATCTTCTTGCAGATCTTCATAACCTCCGCAATTTATCACCTCACTTTTTTGATATGCCACCGTCATATGGTTAAAAGGGCAACGTTTTTGAGTAAATTTCACAATATCTTTCGCTTCTGTCGGCACTCGGCGATAGGCAATAATATCATTCACAGTTTCACCAAACTCGGCAATTTGCCCGCCAAAAATAATCGTATCGGGGTGTTGTTCGATAAATGCCACTTGTTTGGCAAAACGTTCCGGCACGCAAATATCATCCGTATCCATACGGAAAACCCAGTTATGGGAACAATGTTTCAATCCCTCATTTAAGGCGTTACCTAATCCTTGGTTTTTCGGCAGTTTAATTAATTTTAACGGTAACTGTTTTTCAAACTTAGAGACAACAGTCTCCAATTCCGGAGTAACCGCCCCGTCAAACACTAAAACAATTTCATCCGCCTGATAGGTTTGAGCTAACAAACTTTCAAAACATTCACGTAAAAACCTTGGATTTTCCTTAACATATAAGGACATTAAAACTGAAAATCTCATCATGACCCTTTCTATTACATAAACCGTTTCAAATTTAGTGCCAATTTCGGTGAAATCAGCACAATCATCGCAATCACTAATTGTTTAATACTTTTTGTTCGCCTAAAAATATCAAAATAATAATAAGCCGCTTTGCGCGATAAATTCATGATATGCGGATAAGCCAAAATATAGCTGGCATTGATGTTGAAATTACGTACCTGCTCTTCTGTTTTCACATAATGTTCACGAATATAATCAATAGCTTTTTCAGTGTTAGTAGTGTCCGTTGAAACACTGGAACGTTTTGTATGGAAAGAACAATAAGTCAAAGGTTCACTTATTTTATAAGGCTTAAACGTTGGATCTTTAACTAATTTCAACAAAAAATCATAGTCTTCCAATGAACGAAGTACGCTAGATAATCCGCCAATTTTTAAGAAAAGATCTTTTTTCACCGCCACCATCGGCATACCGCCAATTTTATTAGCAAGTAAGATACGTTCCACACTAATTTCTTGTGGCGAGATCGGATGGGTCACGTAGCTAAACCCTTCATTTATCATTTCGCATTTCGCAGGGTGATAAATAAAATTAATAGCGGGCTGCTCGCTAATAACCTCAGCTAATTTCTCACATTTATTCTCGGCAAATCGATCATCATCATCCAAAAATAACAACCATTCCTCCGTTGCTGCACGAGCACCGATATTTCGGCTTTCCGCCGCACCTCGATTTGTTTCATTACGAATCACTTTTACCTTAAAGGGATAAGATTTTTCCACCACAACAGGTTCTTGCGATTTGTCATCAACAATTACCACCTCAAAACCTTTGTCGGTTTGGTGAGTTAAACTTTCCAATAAAGCAGGGATCTCCGATTTTCGGTTGTAAGACGGCACAATGATACTAAACATTTTTTTCCTCTTTCTCTAAGAAAATTCGTTGTTTTCCGTGAGTACCGAATAATGACAAAAACATCAACATCACAAACATAATGCCCGGAAAAGCGAAAGTATCGGCTTTGATATTGCAGGCGGTAAGAATCACAAAAGCGGAAAGAATAAATTTCCAACTGCCATCAAACCAGTTCAGTGCGATTTTGCGTACAAAATAAAAAGTGACAAAAAAACAAACCAGTGCGTAAACTACGCCACCGTATAAAATTTGGCGTAAAAAACCGGAATCCGTATGGCCATAATAACGCCCGATCTCTAACTGCCCTGTCATATACATCCCATCACCGGTGATAAATTGTCTCAAGGTCGGCATAAACAGATGATTTTTTACTAAAGTATCGGTGGAAGAACTCACAAAACCGGCACCGTGCAACAAATTAATTACCGGCTCTAACGCATGGGCGACATAAGGATTTTTGGGTGCAAAATAAGCCAATCCCAGCACCAACAGCAAAAATGCAATTAACGAAGGGACATATCGCCATTTAAAATACACGGCTATACTCACTACGGAAAGTAACAAAAACGTTCTACCGGAAATCAACCCGATACAGAGCATCAAAAATACAAAAATACTCGGTATGCCGCTATGTTTTGCGTTATACGCTAGTAGAAAATGAAGCAGCATTAAGTAAAATAAACTCAGTTGAAAAAACGCAGTGGCAGTAAGATTATATAGGCGATATTCTTGTTCCGATCCATAAAATCGTGCCGGTAGCACCGCATTGGTCGAAAGCAAAAAATCTGCCAAAAAGGACACGCCAAGCAAGGCAAATATACCGAACACAAATTGCACCACAACCCCAATTTGTAAATCACGCACAAGCTGTTGTTGTCCGTTTGGTATCGCATAGAAGGCGTTATAAAACCCAATACCGAAAATAAATAAAATCAGTGATTTCACATACATCATCATCACCGAAAAATCCCTTGTGCCATTAATCAACAGAGGAATGACACTAAATAAAATTAATCCTAAAAGCACGGCTAAGCTATCCATTGGTACAATAATGCCTTGCGCGTTTTTTTTCTTTATATAACGATAAAACAACACGATAAAAGCAAGCAAGCCAACCACAAAGGACATACGCACGACATGGAAAAACCACGGATCATAAATATAGAAAAAATTAAAAAGTGCGGTCATTTATTTTCCTAAATTTTTCTGAATTGCCATTATTTTTTTCAGCGGATATTTCACCAGTTTTTTTACAAGATTATTCGCTTGCGAACCACGAATCGCCTCAAGATTGCTTACCAGTTGCGGATTTTCAATCACCATTAACGGACGAACCACTTGATTCGGCAAGGCAAATTGCGTTTCAAATAATAAAAAGTCATCGGCAAGCCAGAACGGTTTCCCTTGTTCAAGTTGTTTAAGAAAAGTACGTGCAGCAGATTTTTTGATCAAATATCCTACCGTACCGGCAAAATAGCTTTTATAGGGATAAGCATAAGTCACCCCGACGGCTTTATGACACAAAAACGAAAACGTCGTAGGGTAATTAATTTCTAACTCCGCATCACTAAATTGAGCAATTTTGGATTGCCCGATAAGCATAATCGACATAGTGTTCTTTTGCGTTAAAAGTGCGGTCAAGTTTTGTTGGAAATTTGCAGCAAATAAGGCATCATCTTCGCACACTAAGGCATAATCATCTTCCGCTACCGATTCATCCTCGACTATCAAACGATACACTGCAAGATGACTCAGCGTACAGCCAATTTCCCCCTTGGTAACTTTACGCCCGTAATGCCGTTCAAATTGATCCAAATCAAACTGCCGCGCCAATTCTTCCCATTCATTTTGCATCGTATTAATTGCGGAAAATACACAAAAATCCGCCGTATCGGGTTGCGAAAAGAAAAGCGCACGGCGCTGTTCATCTTTATCCAAGGAAATCAAATATTTATTCATTATTCTCTCGACTAAAAATAGTATCGTCTGTTTGATTAATCAAATGGGAAATAGTTGCATAAAAGATTGCTGATTATACTAAAGAAATCTATAATTCCCCACCAATTTTAAGGCAAAAATAAGTCATAATGTCGAACAAAACCATTGCTAAAAATACCCTGTTTCTTTATATCCGTATGCTCTTTAATATGGGAGCAATGCTTTATATTTCACGTGTTGTATTACGTGTGTTAGGGGTGGAAGATTTCGGGATTTACAATATTGTTATGGGCGTTGTGGTGTTATTTTCGTTTTTTAACGGTACGATGACGGCAACCACCCAACGTTTTATTAATGTGGAAAAAGCCTCCAATGATTCAAGCCGTGTCAATATTATTTTTAATATCAGTATCTTAAATCATCTCTTTATTATGCTTATCGTGGCAGTGTTGGCGGAAACCGTGGGGCTTTGGTTTTTAAACCATAAACTCAATATTCCGACAGAAAGAATGCATGCGGTCAATATTGTCTATCAAATTGCCCTCCTCATTGCTTTGATTGAAGTTATTAAAGTCCCTTTCAATGCTATGATTGTCGCCCATGAGCGAATGTCATTTTATGCTTGGCTGGGCTTGAGTGAAACGGCATTTAAACTTTCTGCTATCTTTATTTTAATGCAGATTGAACAATACGATAAATTAATCAGTTATAGCCTATTATTACTTGGGGTGAGCCTGCTCGTATTTGTACTTTATGTTAATTTTACCCGCCGCACCTTTTACACTGAAACCCGCTTTTGTTTCTACAAAGATTTTAGCAAAACAAAGGAAATGGCAAGTTTTTCCGCTTGGATGTTACTCGGGCAAACGGCTTATGTTGCCTCAACACAAGGCTTAAATATGGTCATCAACCTATTTTTTGGCGTTACTGTCAATGCCGCCGTAGGCATTGCTACTCAAGTGGACACCGCGATTTATAGCTTTGTGAATAACTTTCAAGTGGCATTTAACCCACAACTTGTGCAATCTTATGCGGCAAAAGATTACGAACGCAATAAAAAGCTTATTCTCGGCACATCAAAATATTCCTTTTATCTCATTGCGATTTTATCCGCACCGGTACTTTATTTTCCTCACACGTTGCTTACCTTTTGGTTAGGTGATCATTTACCGATATATGTGCAACAATTAGTGCAAATTACCCTGTTATGCTCGCTGATTAGTGCCATGGCGGGATCATTTTGGATGACCGCGCTCGCTATCGGCACAAATAAAATTAAACAATACAATATTATCATTGCAATCATTGATCTTTGTACCGTACCGCTCGCTTATTATTTATTTACTCTCGGTTATAACCCGATCTATGCCTTTATCGGCAGATTTTCCACCGCACTTATCATGCAAATCTACCGTTTCTATTTCATTAACAAAAAAATTCAATTTAACCGAAAAGAATTTGTCACATATTTACTTAATATCGGCACCGTATTTGCTTGCTTAATCGGGCTCATTTACTTGTCGGATACTCAGCGAGTTTATACTTTTCTTGAATTTCTAGGTAAAGCTATATTATTGGAATTTGGGCTGATTGCCATGATTTTATTAATCGGTTTAAACCGTACGGAAAAAGCCTTCTTGTTTGGCTATATTTTGAAAAAGGTAAAAAAATGAATTCAGCATTAGTTTCTCTAAAGCAACGACTCGATCCTATTGCGGATTTAATCAAAGATAAAAATGACGTGTTTTACTTTGATTATCCGTTGCATTTAAATGTCGGAGATTTATTGATCTATCACGGAACGGAACAATTTTTTAAAGATCACCATATCAATGTGAGATTGAAACGTTGTGAGTTCGACATGGATATTAATGAGGTAAAACAAAAGATTACCCCGAATACCACCATTTTGTTACACGGTGGGGGGAACTTTGGCGATCTCTATCCGCAACATCAAAAAATCCGTGAACAAATGATTCAACATTTTCCCAACAATCGCATTATTGTGCTGCCTCAAACCTTGTATTTTAAAGATCAAAAAAATCTCGAAAAATCAGCCGCACTTTTCAATCAACACGCGGATTGTTACTTACTTGCCCGTGATGAACGCACAGCGGAAAGTTTCAAACAATTTTCCTCGAATGTAACATTATCACCGGATATGGCACACCAGCTCTACGGAACATTGCCGACAAAACAAGGCTACACCAGTAAACAACTTTATTTTTTACGCAAAGACATTGAAGCCAGTGACGTAGAAAAAAATATCCTTGCTACCCTGCCGGCAAATTCAAATGTGAAAGATTGGGATGATATTCTCTCCCGTTTAGACAGTATCGTTTTGGCGCTCGGTTGGCGTATAAGTAAATTTGCCAATCAACAAAATTGGGGTTGGCTAAAAAATCTTTTCCATCAATTTTGGTTTGCTTACACCAAGCGTATTGTGAATCGCGTAGCCGAGGTATTTTTACAAAATGATCAGGTAACGACCACACGTTTACACGGCCATATTTTCTCCTGTTTACTGGAAATTCCAAACCGAGTATGCGATAACGCTTACGGTAAAAATTCCGGCTATGCCAATTTATGGACAAAAAATATTGATTTTGTGGAAATTGACAAAAAATGATAGAAATCAAAAAGCTCATCACCGCCATGATATTACCACCATTCAATGTTTTAATTTTATGGCTGTCGGCATTGATTTTGGCAAGGTTTAATTTCAAAAAACTAAGCCGAATCTCAACCGCACTTGGGCTTGCTCTACTTTATATATTGAGTATTCCCTTCACGGCACAAACCTTGAAAGACAGCTTAATTACGGAAGACAATTTAACACTCAACGACTACAAAAATGCGCAAGCCATTGTGCTATTGGGTGGCGGATTACGGGATAGCAAAGAGCTTTATGCGCCGCTTGCTTCCACCGCAATTCAGCTTGAACGCTTACGCTATGCGGCGTATTTACAAAAAGAAACGGATCTACCGCTTTTGATTACCGGAGCAAGCCCGAGCGGTGCAATCGAAGCAAAAATTGCAGCGGAAGAATTACAACATTTCTTTCATGTACCGACACAATGGATTGAGCCTAACGCCTTAACTACTAAAGAGAACGCCCTCTTTACCAAACAAATATTGGAAAAAGAGCATATCAATAAAATTATTCTTGTTACCAATGAATGGCATATGCAACGTGCAACCTTGCTTTTCCAACAACAAGGATTTAAAGTATTGCCGGCTAGTGTCGGCGAAGGGATCACCCCCAAAGAATACGAGTTAAATATGATGCATTTTATTCCGCAAGGCGGTGCATTAGCGAAAAATATGCAACTATTGAAAGAATGGATCGGCTATTGGAAAGAAAAATAATCACTTTCGGTGTTCAACGTCTATTGCCAGTCCATTAAGTCGGAGTTATTCTCCCAGCTTTCTAAGCCGGCATTTTTCACAAAATGGATGTTGAGAAATAAACGGAGTAATCAGATTAACCATTTCTTCATAAGAATAACCATAAAAATAGAATGTTCCAACTGGTTCAAACCAGCTTACTAATGTGCCTTTTTCTCCAATATGTTCACTTAAATAATCAATAACATCATTAATGTCCGTATTTTCATAAACTTCATCAGCTAGTTCGTTACTGAAAGTAATCGCTAATCCTTCATTATCTCCAATATCTCTCATCTCTTTTATCTGATGGTTTTCATCAAAGATTGTTAGGGTCGAACCTTTTGCAAAAAAATAGAATGTTGAAGTAAAATCTAAAACATCATAAAACCTATCAAGAAATTGAGAATTAACTTGAAATTCCGAATCACAATAGGCAGGCTCATCATTTTCATCAACGCCTGTTCCTCCCCCAACCACATCGCCCCATCCTTCACCACATTTTTTTACCATCAAATCACAAATATTATCTTCTATTTCGTGACGATGAATGGGTTGCATAGACATATTTAAATGAATAACTATAAATATTTCTTGCGGCGGCACTCTTGGCTCTTTTTTCCCAAAAAATGTTTTAATCATAAACTTTTCCTTTCATTAAAAGTGCGATCAATATTGACCGCACTGTCATACTCATTTATCGCCACGCTTTAAATTGATTGATCAATCCGTTTGTTGAGCTGTCGTGGCTTGACACATTTTCGCTACCCGCTAATTCCGGCAGGATACGGTTAGCCAGTTGTTTCCCCAATTCCACACCCCATTGGTCAAAGCTGAAAATATTAAAAATCACGCCTTGAACAAAAATTTTATGCTCATACATGGCGATCAATGCCCCTAAAGTGAACGGAGTAACTTTTTGAAGCAAAATAGAATTGGTCGGCTTGTTACCGGTAAACACTTTAAACGGAACAATATCTTTTACCTCACCCAATGATTTGCCCGCTTTAACAAACTCCGCCTCCACTTCTTCTTTTGTTTTACCGAAAGCTAAGGCTTCCGTTTGTGCAAAGAAGTTAGAAAGTAATTTATTATGATGATCCGCCAACGGATTATGACTTTTTGCCGGCGCAATAAAATCACAAGGAATTAAGGTTGTACCTTGATGAATTAATTGATAAAAGGCGTGCTGACCGTTTGTACCCGGTTCGCCCCAGATGATTGGGCCGGTTTGATAATGGCTAATAGTATTACCGTTTCTATCCATATATTTACCGTTTGATTCCATATTTCCTTGTTGGAAATAAGCGGCAAAACGATGTAAATATTGATCGTAAGGTAAAATCGCTTCCGTTTGTGCGCCTAAGAAATTGGTGTTCCACAATCCCACAAGGGCTAAAGTAGTAGGAATATTTTGTTCAATTGGTGCGGTGCGGAAATGTTGATCCATTTCGTGCGCACCGCTTAATAATTGCTCGAAGTTCTCAAAACCAACGGAAAGCGCAATAGATAAACCAATAGCAGACCATAAGGAATAACGTCCGCCAACCCAATCCCAAAACTCAAACATATTATTGGTATCAATCCCAAACTCGGCTACCGCTTTGCCATTGGTAGAAAGTGCCGCAAAATGTTTTGCTACCGCACTTTTATCTTGTGCCGAAGCCAATAACCAATCACGTGCGCTTTCAGCATTTGTCATAGTTTCTTGCGTCGTGAAAGTTTTAGACGCAACCAAGAAAAGCGTGGTTTGCGGATTGACTTTTTTCAGCGTCTCTGCAATATGTGTGCAGTCCACATTAGAAACAAAGTGCATTGTGAGATGATTTTTATAAGGGCGTAATGCTTCAGTCACCATATAAGGGCCTAAATCCGAACCGCCAATCCCGATATTCACCACATCAGTGATTGCTTTACCGGTATAACCTTTCCATTCCCCGGAAATCACACGCTGACAAAAATCCTTCATTTTTGCCAAAACCGCATTCACTTCCGGCATCACATCTTTGCCATCCACCATCACCGGTGTGTTAGCCCGATTGCGAAGTGCGGTATGTAATACCGCACGATTTTCGGTACGGTTAATTTTTTCACCACTAAACATGGCTTCTTTTGCACTGTCTAGTGAACATTCTTGAGCCAATTGTCGAAGAAGAGAAAGGGTTTGTTGATTAATGTTATTTTTTGAAAAATCCACTAAGATTTGATCCTGAAAGTTTAATGAATAATCTTTAAAGCGATCTTTTTCTTGTAAAAATAAATCTTGGATAGTGATATTTGCCAACTCGGTTTGATGAATTTCTAATGCTTTCCAAGCATTAGTCGTAGTCGGATCAATATTTTTCATTGTTATATTTCCTTCTATTAATTAAAAACTAGTCTACATACTCGGTTATAACACGCGGTGTTAATTTTGTAATCAATTCATAGCTCAAAATGCCGGTAAATTTCGCGACGGTTTCAATAGGCAATTCTTTACCCCATAAAATCACTTCATCACCAACTTGATCTTGACTATCCCTGCCTAAATCTACGGTGAGCATATCCATAGACACGCGGCCCACAATCGGTACTATACGCCCGTTAAAATATACGGGCGTACCCTCGGGAACATCACGCGGATAACCATCGCCATAACCAATGGCGACAACCCCAATTTTTGTATCGTGCGGGCTTGTCCAAATCCCACCATAACCGACCGGTTCACCTTTTTTGTGGGTGCGTACGGCAATAAGGGAGGAAGTTAAATTCATTACGGGAGTTAAATTAAATTCTGCACCCACGGTATCCGTTGGTGAAATACCATACATAATAATCCCGGGACGAATCCAATCCAGATGGGAGGCTTGCCAAAATAAAATTCCCCCTGAGGCGGCAATACTGCGTTCTCCCGATTTATCTTGAGTTACCGATAAAAAGCGATTAATTTGACGTTGTGTATAATCGGATTCCAACTCATCAGCCCGGCTAAAATGACTGACAAAACCTAAGTGCGGTTGAATTTGAGGGAGTTTTTTCAATTCTTGATAAAATTCATCCACTTCATCAAGGGCAACGCCCAAACGGTGCATACCGGTATCAATTTTAAGCCATACTTTAATCGGGCTTGGTAATATTGCTCGTCTTAACGCCTCAAGTTGCTCATGATTATGAACAATAGTTTCAATATTATTCACAGCAAGAATCGGCAAATCTTTTTCAGCAAAAAAACCCTCTAATAACAAAATAGGTTTCGTGATACCACTTGAACGTAGCGCAAGGGCCTCTTCTAAACGCGCCACCCCAAAACAATCAACATCTTTCTCTAAGGTAGATGCCACAAATACTACACCATGCCCATAGGCATTGGCCTTCACCACAGCAATAATTTTACTATTGGGTGCCTTTTGTTTAATCACCGCTAAATTATGTTTTAAGGCCCGCGAACTAATTTTTGCTGTTGCCGGTTTTACGTTCATTATTTTTCCTTAATAATCATCATGATATTCACGTTGTTCTGCTAGATTATCGAAACGTGAAAATTGTCCGTTAAATTTCAAACGTACTCGACCAATCGGACCATTCCTTTGTTTGCCGATGATAATTTCCGCCACACCTTTATCCTCAGAATTATCGTTATAAACTTCATCACGATAGATAAACATAATTAAATCGGCATCCTGTTCTATAGAGCCCGATTCACGTAAATCCGAGTTTACCGGACGTTTATCCGCCCGTTGCTCTAAGGTTCGGTTTAACTGAGAAAGAGCAATAACAGGCACTTCCAATTCTTTCGCCAACGCTTTTAACGAACGCGAAATCTCCGCAATTTCTAAAGTACGGTTATCGGAAAATGCCGGTGCGCGCATAAGTTGCAAATAATCCACCATAATGAGGCTGAGTCCGCCATTTTCTCGATACACACGGCGCGCACGAGAGCGCACTTCCGTTGGTGTTAAGGCGGAAGAATCGTCAATATAAAGATTGTTCTTCTGTTTAAACATACCAAACACGCTGCTGATTTTATTCCATTCAATTTCATCCAAACCTTGACCGGTACGAATTTTAGTTTGGTCCACTCGGGCAAGAGAGGCAATCATACGCATCATAATTTGTTCCGCCGGCATCTCTAAACTAAACACCAACACGGGTTTATCGCTTGCCATTGCCGCATTTTCACATAAATTCATCGCAAAGGTGGTTTTTCCCATAGAAGGGCGTGCGGCAACAATAATCAAATCGGAAGGCTGAAGACCGGCTGTTTTTCTATCAAGATCCGTAAACCCCGTTGTTACACCGGTTACCCCTGAATGGTTTCTTACTTTACTCAAGGTATCAATGCGTTCAATCGTGTTCTGTAATACCGCAATGACATTTTGCGGACCTTCACTGGAAGAACTACGTTTTTCCGCAATGGCGAAAACTTCCCGTTCGGCTTCGTCTAAAATGAGTTTGATATCTTGCCCTTTTGGTGAATAGCTTTTCTCCGCAATACGATTGCCTACGGAAATTAATTCCCGCAAAATTGCTTTTTCTCGAACAATATCCGCATAAGCCAAAATATTGATAGCATTTGGCGTATTATTCGACAGCTCGGCAAGATAAGCAAAACCGCCTACTTCTTCGCTGATCCCTTTATTTTTTAGCGCTTGATCAAGAGTAATCAAATCAATGGGCGATTGGTTTCGAATTAGATCTTCCATTGCTTGAAAAATTGTACGGTGTGCAAAAGTGTAAAAATCATCGGCAATCACACGCTCGGCAATGCTATCCCAATGTTGGTTGCTCAACATAATACCGCCCAATACGGCTTGTTCGGCTTCAAGGGAATGAGGAGGAATGCTAACTTGTGCGGTTTGTTTATCTGATGAAGTAATTTGCGGTTTCGAGGCCATAGATAATTTGAAATACAAAAAGAATTGGTGTTTATGATACCGCAAATAAAAAGGAGGTTTAAGAAAAAAGTGCGGTCACAAAAAACAAAGTTTTTTGAACGTTGGCTTTGCCAACGGCTCCGAAGGGGTGGATAAATCATTTTAGTGATTTATGAATAATTTTCGAGGCGCTTTCCACAACTATTTTTATCCCGAAAGGAAAAATAAAAAACGGTGGGAAAACCCACCGCTCTTTTATCTAATCCGATTATTACTCAACGATTAAAGTACGACATACGTTAGTATGTTTCATCAACTCATCACCCTGGGTGAGTAACACTAAATCGCCCGAGCTTAAATAGCCTTTTTCTTTTAACAACGCAATTGCCGTTTGTGCGCCGTTTGAGCTACGAGATTCAGCATCGCTGAATACCGGAGTAACACCACGATATAATGCGCAAAGGTTTAAGGTTTCTTGATTACGAGACAAAGCAAAAATCGGTAAACCCGAGCTAATACGGGACATTAATAACGCAGTACGACCGGTATGGGTTAAAGTAATGATTGCAGTAATACCTTTCATATGGTTTGCAGAATACATTGCCGACATTGCAACGGCTTCTTCAATCTCGTCAAACTCTTTGCCCATACGATGGCGGGACACATTTATACTAGGCATTTTTTCCGCACCTAAACAAACACGCGCCATTGCTGCGACCGTTTCTGACGGATATTGACCTGCAGCCGTTTCTGCCGAAAGCATTACGGCATCAGTACCATCTAATACTGCGTTCGCCACATCCATCACTTCCGCACGGGTCGGCATAGGGTTACTAATCATAGACTCCATCATTTGCGTTGCAGTAATTACTGCTCGGTTTAATTGGCGTGAACGACGAATTAATTTTTTCTGAACGCCAACTAATTCAGGGTCACCAATTTCAACCCCCAAGTCACCACGAGCAACCATGATAACATCAGAGGCCAAAATAATATCATCCATTGCTTCATCACTCGACACACTTTCGGCACGTTCCACTTTAGCAACAATTTTCGCATTTAAACCGGCTTGTTTAGCAAGTTCGCGTGCATAATCCAAATCTGCACTTGAACGAGGGAAAGAAACTGCCAAGAAATCAACGCCAATACGTGCAGCAGTAATAATATCCGCTTTGTCTTTTTCAGTTAACGCATCTGCAGACAAACCACCGCCTAATTTGTTAATCCCTTTATTGTTTGATAACGGACCACCAACTGTCACTTCAGTGAAAACTTTCGTCCCTTCGGTTGATAGTACTTTTAATTGGACACGACCATCATCTAATAAAAGAATGTCACCGGGAACAACATCTTGAGGAAGGGTTTTATAGTCCAGACCAACCGCTTCTTGATTACCTTCGCCTTTCGGTAATTCCGCATCAAGAATAAATTTATCACCAACATTTAAGAAAATTTTGCCATCTTTAAAAGTAGAAACACGAATTTTAGGCCCTTGTAAATCCCCTAAAATTGCTACTGTCTTACCTAATTTTTTCGCAATAGAACGAACACGTTCAGCACGCTCAATATGATCTTCAGGCGTGCCGTGCGAGAAATTCATACGTACTACATTCGCACCCGCTGCAATAATTTTCTCAAGATTGTTATCACGGTCGGTTGCCGGCCCCATAGTACATACAATCTTCGTTCTTCTTAGTCTTCTAGACATCATTCTACTCCGTCAATATTTCGCTAACTTTAAAATAAACTAACTTACTCAAATATCTTTGATTAATATAAATCGGCGCGCATTATACGCCGAAAATCAGCCAAAATCAAAAAAGAGTTCCTTACTCTCCCCCATACTGTTCTGGTTATTTTTTTACCATTTAAAATAATCGTTAAAGAAAATTACTTGTCTTCACAAAAAAAACTGTTTATCATCCACCCCGTTCAACGCGACTATAGCTCAGTTGGTTAGAGCACCACCTTGACATGGTGGGGGTCACTGGTTCGAGTCCAGCTAGTCGCACCATATACTCCTATCACAGCCCTGCGGAACTTAACGCGGGGCTTTATTTTATCCAGTTATGGCAAGGCTTTATCTCACTTTTCCCTCGTAATCTCTCGTACTTAATCGCTTCTAACCTCAAATTTTAGTAACAAGGTGCCACGCTAGCAAAAATCTTGTTACTAAAAATGGGGGGGAACATTATGCCACGCATATAACTAAACCACTCACAAACACGGAAGTAGATAAGACAAAAATAAAGGCTAAAGAGTACAAGTTAAGCGACAATAACAGGCTATTTTTACGAATATCCATTTAAAAATATGTGCTATCATTCATCACTCTGGAAAATCACAAGGCAAAAATAGAAAATATCTCCCATAAAACACGCTAAAAAATAACCGCACTTTTAAACCGTTCAGCCTAAAAGTGCGATCACAAAATCCGATGGATGTTGAACGTTGGCTTTACCTTTAGAACCAGCGCCGAAAGCACGAATAAATCACCTCAGGGATTTATAAGTCATTTTTCCATTATTTTTTCGGTTTTTTCGGCAAGCCCGTTTCTAAATCTAGCCCGTTATCCACTCGAACGCCCGCCTGATTGGCCAGTTTTAACATCAGGGCTTCACTTGGTTTGGGCGGGGCGTCGCCTTCATACCAACGCTGAAAGGCGATTTTGCCGTCCCATTCCGGCAAGGGGGCGGGCGGCAATGGTACAATCTCATCTAAGTCGGGGACTTTGGGCTGAAGATAATTATTATCATCTAAATAGTTAGTAATAATTTCATATCTTCTTGAACGTTCTTTATCAGCTTTCAGCCCCAAATAATCCAACTGATTATCTGGTGTTGTATTAGGAGAAAATCCAGATGATAATCTATATGCAGCTTGATAATGACCATTTTTGACTCCTTGTTGAAGTATTTTTACTGCTTCTGCATATTTTTTATCAAATTTAAGGCTTGCACCTAAACTAACGGAAGCATCTGCAAGTCCTTGTTCCGAAGCACAAGCCCATAATTGCTCCACAAGTTTTA
>NZ_MLHS01000014.1 GCF_001999335.1 Rodentibacter sp. Ppn85
TGATATCCCGTATACACCTATTTACTATGCTGACGATAACATGAAAGAGAATGAATATGTGAGTTCACTCTCTACTATTTTTTACCATTCTTACCAGTATGATGATATTTTACCTAAAATCATGCCAAGGATTATTCCTAAGAAATATAAACTCAATATATTTCCAATCCAGGATTATTTAGAAAAAAGTAAGCATTATCTACATTTAGATATTCTATTCAAAAAGCAAAAAATGGTTATATATTGTAATTTTTTGACTGAGAAAGAAAGCCTAGATATTCATTACTTTCTTAATAGTGAAGATTTCACTTTACATAGTGAAATTGTCTTTATGGTAGTCAATCTCAATATTAGCCAAAATGCTCAGAAGCTAAAAATGTTGATGAATATTATTAAACAAGTAGTTGATAACAAACTTGATTTACGCCAACTTTGTTTGAGTGAAAATCCGAATTATCAATTCTTCTTTATGCCGGATTATTACAACATTTAAAGCGATAGTTAATGGAAGGTTAAACCATAACCTTTCATCATCACTGAAATTTGATCTCATTAAGGAGACATCAATGAAAATGTTTAAAACTCGCCGACTTTTTACCGCACTTTTATTAGGAATGGGTGCGTTTTCCCTTTCGGGATGTGTACAAAATACCCAGGATATATCACCGCTTGGTTTTACTTTATCAAATGTCATTGAAGCACCAAAAGGTAAAGAAACTGGACGTGGAGAGGCTATTGAGCATCTCGTTGTAAAATATGCTCAAGATTATGAAAACGATCCTTACTTGCGAGACGATGTGAAAGCTTTCCGCCACTGGGAATGGCAAAAACTTTATCGTTCTTTAGATCAAAAAGTGAAAGAAAAACCCGATTATCTTAATACCTACCGACTTCAAGCCGAAGCCTATCTCATTAACAAAGACTACCGTCAAGCCCTTTCTCAGTTAGATCAAATTTTACGCCGTAAACCAGATGACCTACACGCCCTTGCAGTCAGTATTTTGGCTGCAAAAACGTTGGAAGATGAGACTCAAGTTAAACAACGTTTAAATGCCTTGGAAAAACGTTCGCCACAAGCGGCACAAGCTATGCAAGATATTTTCCGTTTCACTGAAAATATCTTGCAACAACCGTTTTCCGACCAACCTCAAAGCCAATTATCATTTGATGCTATTGCTGTATTTGGACAATCACCTAATCCAGACGGCTCACCTTCAAAAGGCTTATTACAACGTTTAGAAAAAACCAAGGAAATGGCTGCGAAATATCCCAATGCCAAATTGGTGTTAAGTGGCGGACCAGTCAAAACGCCTTATGCGGAATCCGATGTAATGGCAAAATGGCTGAAAGAAAATGGCGTAAATCCAAACCGTTTCTTACTTGATCCCATTGCTCGTGATACACCAGGAAATGCAATTGGTATGGTCAAACTGTTTAAGCAACACAACTTACACACAGTATTAGGTGTTGGGACACAGCTCCATATCCCAAGAGCCACTGCCGTATTAAAAGGATATGCCGACTATGTAGGTTATCCGATAAAAATTGACGGTGTAGGTGGCGGCAACCCACCAAGTACAGAGAAAAAACAAATTGAAGCACTTTATACCTATGTCAACGTTGCTCGTTCGATGGGGCTATTCACGCTAAGTGATTTCCAACGTTTTCAATAAGCATTAAAACTTAATAACTTTCTTAATGACGCATCTTCCCGTTTAAAAACAAAACGGGGAGATATTTGCACGCTTTTTATAAGGTAAATATGATGAAAAAATTAGGCTTATTCTTATTAACTTCAGCCCTTATCCCTTGCTCTTTTGCTGCGCCAATCTATCAAGAGGACGGAACTCGAATAGATCTAGGGGGGTCGCTCCGCTTCCAAATACACCATAAACAAGGTGAACGCACTGATTTAGATGATAACGGATCCCGCATTCGTTTACGCGTAGACCATAAAATTAACGAAAATTTGACTGCACTTGGTAATGTCGAAATGCGTTTTACCGACAAGAAAATAGGAGATTCGCTCTACACCCGTTATCTTTACGCTGGTTTTCAATATAAACCACTGGGCACTTTGACTTTTGGTAAACAAATTACTAATGGTGATTTACTCAGTGTTGCTGATTATAGTTATAACTTAACTGATGTGAAAAAAGTAATTAAACGGGCTGATCAAGTGATTCACTTTACATCAAAGAGTTTATATGGTTTCAAAGTGGGGGCAGATTACATTTTTGGCGAAAGCGGAAAACAAACCCAAGATAAAAACGGCAACGTCAAAAACTTACCGAATACCAATGGATACATCCTTGCGTTGTTTTTCCAAAAAGCCCTACAAGATTGGAAAATAGATGCCAAAGCAGGTTTTAGCCGCCAACGAAAATCAGAAACCAATGTTGATCGCAGTTTGGGCTTCGGCTTGGCGTTAAATTATCGGGATTTTAGTATTGGTCTGGATTACGGTAAACGCCGCTATCATCAACAATACGGGTTTGGTTGGCGGGGGCAACAAGTCGAATCGAAAGGTAAACAAAGCAAAGCTCAATTCCGTCAAGTGGAAGAATGGCTGATTGCCACTAAATATCAACTTAACCCGAAAAGTAAAATTTTTGCTGGCTATTTATGGGGCAAAGCCCAATCTCCAATTAAAGATGGAAAAGAAAATTTCGCAACAAGAACATTAAAAGCCATTATTGTGGGAGCAGATTATAAATTACACCGTCAAGTTGTCACTTTTTTTGAAGGGGCGAAATACCGCTATTCGGGCGGTGAATCTGCAAAATGGAATTTTGTTAATAATTCGGACTATGTGGTCAGTTTGGGGATGAGAGTTTATTTTTAGGGCTTAATACAGGAAGGTTTTTGATATCGGCATTTTCGACAAATACTGTAAAAATTGACCGCACTTTTATTTAAAAATAGGAGGAAACCCTATAAAGTGCGGTCAATTTTAAACCTGTTTTTAACGATATTTATCTAAAAACTGATAGTATTTCACCCCAATCTTCGTGGCTAAATTTTTCACCCATTTTCCGCCGTAAACGGAAGGCACTTTTAAGCCTTCAAAAATTTGCAGGCGTTCGTCATTGCCTAAAATGGCTTCCGCAATAATACGACCTGCCAAACCGGTTAAGGCAACACCATGTCCCGAATAACCTTGAGCAAAATAAATATGGGGTGAAATTCGCCCGAAATGCGGGGTAGCGTTCATCGTCATATCAATTGGCCCTGCCCAGCCGTAGTCGATTTTTACATTTTCTAATTGCGGAAAAACGTGCAACATATTTTGTCGCATTACGGCGACCATATCTTTTTCTGAACTGGAATCGCTGCCGAAAAGCAGGCGATTGTCTGCACTCAAACGATAATAATCAAGCAGTAAATTGTTATCGCACACAGACATGCCATTATTAATCACTGAATCCGCCACGGCTTGGCTTAAGGGTTCGGTGGCAATAATAAAACTTTCCACCGGCATAATTTTTCGGTTAATACCATGATGGATAGATTTAGGGAGCGCATCAATATAAGCGTTGGTGGCTAAAATAACATCTTGAGAAATGACCGCACTTTGGTCGGTTTTCACCTCAATACAACCGCTTTTTTCGATAAGATCCACCACCGGTGATTGTTCAAAAATCTGCACGCCAAGATCTAAACAGGCTTTCGCCAGTCCTAAACAATAATTGAAAGGATGCAAATGACCGGAATTGCTATCGTATAAACCGCCTACATAAATATCGCTACCTAAATGCTGCTTGAGTTTCGCTTTATCCCAAAGCTGCATATTTTGATAGCCAAAATTTTTGTGGCTGGCTTTTTCCATTTCAATCAGATCATCCATACGGCGATGGTTCAATGCAAGGGTCGCATAGCCTTTTTTCCAATCGCATTGAATACCGTATTTCTCTATACGTTCATCAATAATATCGATGGCTTCCAGCGACATTTCCCACAGTTGACGGGCTTTCTCAAAGCCGATTTGATGAATATATTCATCAATGCCTTCTTCAAAACCATTGATGGCTTGCCCACCACTTCGACCGGAAGCGCCAAAGCCCACCCGAGCGCCTTCCAATACCACGACTTTTTTCCCTTTCTCAGCCAACTCCAATGCAGCGGATAAACCAAAAAAGCCTGCCCCAATGACACAGACATCGGCGTGTTCAATTTGTGTTAAAGGAGGAAGTTGGAAATCTTGATTGCGTGAATCAAAATAATAGGAAGGAACGTGTTCTTGATGAGCAAAAGTTAGCATAAAACCTCTCGTTGGTAAAAATTGGCGAAATCTTACTCGGATAGGGAGATATGTCAAATTCTTTACAAAATATAATTAGATTGTCTTGGCTGATTTGTTGAACTATTATACTCCGCTCTGTGATTTATTAACGCTTAACAGCTTAACAAATATAAAAACACAAATCGTCTAAAAAATTTAATTTTTATTAAGGAATCATAATGATGAAAAAATTATTACTTTTTCTTATCTCTATGCCACCCTATTTAAGTCACTCTGCTGTGATAAAAAGCGGATCAGTAGATAATATTCAAAATGTTGTGGATAATCCGCAGACTGATGCAGAAGGATATCTTGTCTATGGTAGTGTTATTATCGGTGCTAAATTTGGGGAGAGATTATCACCACCAAGCGAGCTAACCATTAATAACGGTTCAAAAGTTAAATTTAGTAGTGATAGCCATATCGGTAACCATAATGGCGGTTATGGAATATTAAGAGTCGATGGCACAGGGACTATTTTAAAAACAGATGGTAGGCTCAGTGTTGGGCAATCCGGTGCAAGTGGTGAACTTTGGGTAACTAATGGTGCAAAAGTCGTTCAATCTAATGAAAAATGGGGAAATTACAATTATTTTGGACATGCAGGAAGTGAAACTTCACTCACTGTCATTGATGGAGAAGGCTCAGAACTTACTTTTAATGATGGGATTAGCGCATCCAAAATCAGTAAAATCCGTATTCTGAACGGTGGCACTTTTAACGTAAACTATAATAAAGGGGCAACTTATCTTTACGATGTTGAGAACCAAGGACACTTTAATACCGTTCACGGTATTGTGATTGGAAAAACATTAAAAATAGGAAGCGATGATCATACACAAGCGGGCGAATTTAACTTTCCTAGAGGAATTATTGCAAGTCAAAATGCCCGGTTAGTTTTTAAAAAACTCAAAGAAGACGATATTATTTTTCCATTAGTGCGTTGTGATAATTGTAATATTGAATATGACGCGCCTGAAAAAATGCAGATTAAAAATAGATCAGGAGCAGGTAAAAATTCAGTTAATGAGATGCTTATTAACCAAGGTACATTGGCATTGGCAGACGAATCAACGTTTGAGCGTTTTGGCGTAAAAAATTTAACGATTTTCAATGACGGTACTTTTTCCCTCAGTAATATCGGGCAAAAAACGGCTTATGATGAAAATAATTTGAACAATTCACCTTTTGTACAAGAAAATTTTATTCATCAAGGTACACTTGATTTGGCAGACGGTTCAAATCAGCCCAATTTCTCTCATCTTGTTGTAAATAACTATACTTCCGGTGGAACATTACTTGTTGACTCTGTTTGGAATAAAGATTCCGGCACATCCGGCAGTGATATTTTGCACATTTTAAGGAATATTGATACCTCACGCGGTGCAACTACCGTCAAAACGAAAAACGGGATTTTTGGTGATATCGAAAAGACAAATCAAAAACAAACTTCTTCCCTCGTCGCTATTGCCGAAAAAGATCATAATGGTCTGGCATTTACCGGTAAATCGGCAACATTGAATGCCGGAGAAGCGCAATTAGTTAAAGTGGGCAACAAATATTATTGGACACTTGAAGCACTTGAGCCTCAATCACAGCCTGAACCAAAACCAAATAAGAAAATTAGAACAGCAGCATCATCCGCTTATATTCAAATGCCTTATACCAATATGGAATTGGCTTACAGTGCTGTTGATACGTTGGCTAAACGACGCGGTAGTACGGTTAATCCGCAAACTACTACACGGCATGGCGTTTGGGGACGGGTTGTGAGTAAATACCTTAAAGTTGATGGAAAACATCGTTTGAATAATAGACAACATCAATATCTTGCTCAGGTAGGTGTTGATTTGGATAGACATACACAAGATGCAGTAACCAAACAAACTGGGATTTATGCAACCTTTGGTTATAACCACATTAATTTTTCCGACAGATTCCGTGCCGAAAACGGTCGGATTGTCAGTGATAAACATACGGGAACAGGAAAAACCAAAGCAGGATTGTTCGGGCTTTATCACTCGGTCTTTTGGCAAAACGAATCTTATCTTGATTTTGTCGGACAAGTAGGCTACTTACGCAATGAATATCGCCCAAGAGAAGGACGTAACGTCACGCAAGAAGGTATGACCACCTTAATTTCGACAGAGATGGGGCAAACTTTCCGATTGAATAAAAATTGGTCATTTGAGCCACAAGCCCAGTTAATTTATCAACATTTATACTTAAAAGATCTGTGTGATAAACACCTTAATATTCAATATCATAGCCAATCCGGATTACGCGGACGATTAGGTTCAAGCCTTAATTTCCGAGATAATGCTTATTTATTTGCGCTTACGGCAAATGTTTGGCATGATTTCTTGAATAATAAACCGGTGAAAGTTGGTAATCGGGATTATCGCGAATATTATGCAAAAACTTGGTTGGATACGGGGTTACAGTTCCAATGGAATGCAACGAATAATCTCTCTTTTTACGCTCACACGCATATTGAACATTCTTTGCAAAAACAAATACGTCGCGCTTACCAAATTGGTGCCGGTGTACAATATGTTTGGTAGCAAATAAATTCGGCTCGGTAATGCTATTACCGAGCTAATATTTCTTTACTTGTAACAATCTCCCCTAGGAGGCAATAAATTGAAAAAATCCCTTACCCACATACTTAAAAAAACTTTCCTTTCTTCGACCGCACTTTTTGCTACATCTGCTTTTGCTAACAACAAACTTTATGTTTATAACTGGACGGACTATGTACCGCCCGAACTCGTTGTGCAATTTACCAAAGAAACCAGTGTGGAGGTAATTTATTCCACCTTTGAGAGCAACGAAGAAATGTATGCCAAACTAAAATTAACGGAGAATACCGGCTCCGGTTATGATTTGGTATTCCCGTCAAGCTATTATGTGAATAAGATGATCAAGGAAAATATGTTGCAACCCCTTGATCACAGCCAATTAAGTAATTTAAAACAGATTCCGACACATTTGCTTAATAAAGAATTTGATCCTGAGAATAAATATTCCCTACCTTATGTATATGGTTTAACCGGAATTGAAGTGAACGCGGATGAGATTGATCCGAAAACCATCACAAGCTGGGCGGATCTCTGGAAACCTGAATTTAAACACAAAGTATTGATGACCAGCGATGCCCGTGAAGTGTTCCACATCGCTTTATTATTGGAAGGAAAATCGCCTAATACCACAAATGAGGAAGAGATTAACGCCGCCTACGAGCGTTTGGTGAAATTATTGCCGAATGTGGTAACGTTCAACTCCGACTCACCGGAAGTGCCTTACGTACAGGGTGAAGCTGCAATAGGGATGATTTGGAACGGATCGGCTTATCTCGCTCGTAAAGAAAACCCAAGCTTGCAATTTGTGTATCCGAAAGAAGGGGCAATTTTCTGGATGGATAATTATGCGATTCCGAAAACCGCTAAAAACGTAGAAGGGGCGCACAAGTTTATCGACTTCCTACTTCGTCCTGAAAATGCCAAAGTGGTGGTGGAACGTATGGGCTTTTCGATGCCGAATGAAGGCGTAAAAGCGTTACTCAGCCCTGAATTAGTGAATGATCCGACCTTATTCCCGCCTTCAGAAGAAGTGGAAAAAGGCATTATGCAAGGCGATGTCGGCAATGCCGTGGATATTTATGAAAAATATTGGAATAAATTAAAAACCAATTAATTTCTTCTTTCAAAAAAGTGCGGTTAAAAATGACCGCACTTTTTGTTATACTCCCACCAATTTTTTCTTAATTTAACGAATTTAAGGTTAATTCAATGCGTACAAGTCAATATTTATTTTCGACATTAAAAGAAACACCGGCGGAAGCCGCCATTGTCAGCCATCAACTGATGTTACGCGCGGGAATGATTCGTCCTCTCGCCGCCGGACTTTATAACTGGATGCCAACAGGTTGGCGCGTATTGCGTAAAGTGGAAAAGGTGATTCGAGAAGAAATGGATAAAAGCGGTGCGCTTGAAATTAAAATGCCGGTGGTACAACCGGCAGAACTTTGGCAAGAGTCCGGTCGTTGGGAGCAATATGGCCCGGAATTATTGCGTTTTACCGATCGTGGAGAGCGTGGTTTTGTGATTGGGCCGACGAATGAAGAAGCTATTACCGATTTAATGCGTCGAGAAATTACCTCTTATCGCCAGTTGCCTATTAATCTTTATCATATTCAAACCAAATTCCGCGATGAAGTCCGCCCACGTTTTGGTGTGATGCGTAGTCGAGAATTTATAATGAAAGATGCCTATTCTTTCCACACCGATAAAGAGAGTTTGCAACAAACTTACGAGGTGATGTATCAAACCTATAGTAATATTTTCACTCGGTTAGGGTTGGATTTCCGTGCGGTGCAAGCGGATACGGGATCCATTGGCGGCAGTGCTTCCCATGAATTCCAAGTGTTGGCGAATAGTGGGGAAGATGATGTGATTTTTTCGACCGAATCCGACTATGCCGCCAATATTGAATTAGCCGAAGCGGTGGCGATGGGTGAGCGTGCCGCACCGACCAAAGCCATTGAACTGGTTGATACGCCAAATGCTAAAACCATTGCGGAATTAGTGGCGCAATTTGACCAACCGATTGAAAAAACCGTGAAAACTTTAATTGTTAAAGGTGCAGCGGAAGACGCGCCATTGGTGGCATTAATTATCCGTGGCGATCACGAACTGAATGAGATTAAAGCGGAAAAACTAGCGGAAGTGGCTTCACCTTTTGAATTTGCCGATGAGGGGGAAATCAAAACCAAAATCGGTGCGGGCGTGGGTTCTCTGGGACCGGTTAACCTCAATATTCCCGTTATTATCGACCGTACCGTAGCACTGATGTCGGATTTTAGCGCAGGGGCAAATATTGACGGCAAACATTATTTCAACATTAACTGGGAACGTGATGTTGCCTTGCCGAAAATCGCCGATATTCGCAATGTGGTGGAAGGCGATCCGAGTCCGGACGGCAAGGGAACTCTACTGATTAAACGTGGTATTGAAGTCGGGCATATTTTCCAACTTGGCAAAAAATATTCCGAAGCAATGAACGCTACCGTACAAGGGGAAGACGGTCGCCCAATGGTCGTGACAATGGGATGTTATGGTATCGGGGTAACCCGAGTGGTCGCAGCGGCGATTGAACAACATTATGACGAGCGCGGTATTATTTGGCCGACCGATGAAATTGCTCCTTTTACCGTGGCGATTGTGCCGATGAATATGCATAAATCCGAAACCGTACAACAATACGCTGAAGAGCTTTACCGCACTTTACAAGCACAGGGCGTGGATGTGATTTTTGATGATCGTAAAGAACGTCCCGGCGTGATGTTTGCGGATATGGAGCTGATCGGTGTTCCGCATATGATCGTGATCGGTGAGAAAAATTTAGCAAACGGTGAAATCGAATATAAAAATCGCCGTACCGGTGAGAAAGAAATGATTGCAAAAGATCAATTATTTGATTTCCTGAAAGCAAAATTAGCTTAATTTACATCAGTGATCAGCCCCTCAAAATATCGCTATTTTGAGGGGCTGATTGTTTTATGGCTAACCTAATGGTCTAAAGTGCGGTCAATTATTGGCGTAAAATTGCTACAAAACGTGTTGGTTTAGCGAAAGCTTTTTTGGCTAATGCCTCAATCTTAGCTTTAGTGGTAAGTTGTTCTAAACTTTGATAGAGATAAACCAATTGCGGATTGCCCTGTTGCCAATAGCTTTCTTCAATCAGGCTTGCCACCGAGACCAATGAGTCAAATTGACGTTTAATTTGTTGCAACTGTTCAGCCTGTTTTTTGCGAAGCAAAGTTTCATCAATGCCTTGTTTAATAATCTCATCTAAAATTTGATGCGTTAATTTTATCAGCTCATCGGCTCTCTCAGGCGCACAACTAAATTCAATTTTTCCTTCAATTTGTGGCATATAAGATTCTTGACTAAACCAACTATTGACGGCATAAACGCCCGAGGCTTTTTCTCTTAAAACAAGGCGTAGTTTTTCCTGCACGATATCGCCAAGAATGTCTAAAGCGTATTTTTGTTCCGCTTGCCATTGGTTTTCGGCGGCAAGATAAATTTCTACATCGGTGCGGGGTTCGCTTAATCCGCTCATCAAAAATGATTTTTTCGGTGTATGGATGGCATGGATTTGAAGCTTACGAGGCTGCGTTTTTACTTCAACCGTTGCCAAATATTGTTTTGCTAATTTTTCAACATCATGTCGTGAAATATCACCAATAATGAAATAAGTAAAATCCGTGTTAGCCAAAATTTTTTCTTGATAGATTCGGCTCAATTGCGCTGCCGTAAAACCTAATAATTCGCTTTGGTTTTGCGTGTAAGCCGTGGCTATATTGGGTTGGCGCAAACGGGATACCGCTTGCATAAACGTTGTTTCCGCATCGATTTGTTTAAAATAATCCTGTGTTTCTCGGCGATATTTTTGTAATGCACTATCGGAAATCGGGGCGGATTGAAGTTTTAACCGAAACAGCGTGAGTAAATTAGCCAGATCCTGTGATTTTGCCACACCGGTGAAGCCTTGTTTATCCTCATCAACCACCGTAGCCAATACCAAAGGATTTTGTCCAAATAGATGATTAACATCCTCCGCAGTAAGTTCACCCACGCCGCTATCATCCGCTAAAATGGTTGCTGTGCGTAACAAATGATAATCTTGATTTGGCACGGAGCGTAATCCGCCGTGGGTCACCGCGCGGAAATGGACTTGATTTGGTGTTTTATCGCTGTAATGATAAATCAATTTTGCCCCGTTACTCAGACGATATTCATTAATATTGCCTTTATCCCAATGTTTTTCCAACACCAATGCACCGCCTTCGGAAGCAAAGTGCGGTCGTTTTGTCTTGTGTTTTTCGTTTTGCCAAGGGGTTTGGGCTTGATGTATGAGTTGTTCCCAAAGCTGTTCAATATCTGTGGTATTGAATGGGAGTTTTTGCTCCGGCAGCGGTTGAGTCACCAATAATAATTTGGCCTTTAATGTCAACATCTTATTAAAGGTTTCGTTGACATCCCTTAGCTTGATTTCATCTAAAAAACGGCGATTTAGTTTGTAGCGATCTTTTGCACTTAAAGTGATTTGATTATTTGCCGCAACAGCAATTAATTCATCGGCAATTTTTAAACTGCCGCTACGAATTTCTTTTTGTTTTTCATTGAGGCGGTGAAGCCTTGTGATTTCCGCATCAAGCTCCTCCGGGGTAAAGCCGTTTTGTCTAATTTCAGCCATAAAGGTAAGAAGTGCGGTAATATTTTTTAGATAATGAGTATTGAATAATTGCAATGAAAAAACCGTTTGTAGGGTTTCTTTACCAAGATGAGAACGGTAAAAATTGGCTGAATCTAACCAGTTGCTTTGACGTTCTTCCCATTTTTGCAAACGTAAATTGACCAAACGCGTAACAATTTGCTGAATGAGATCTTGTTTATAGTCCGTCAGTGTTTCCTGCTGTTTATCTTCTTCAAAAAAACTGAGTTCCAATGCCGGAATGTTTGTCCCTTGTTCGGCAACACTTGCCACCCGCCAACGCTGAATAAGCGGAATAGAAAAGTCGATTTTATCAAGAGGTGTTTGCAAACGCGGGTCGGATTGTGCTAAGGCGTTACTCAGCAAGGTTTTGACCTCATTGGGGTCAATATCCCCTACCACGATCACTGAGATATTATCCGGTCGATACCATTTATGGTAAAAATCCGCCACTCGATTACGGGAAATACGGCGAATAATCTTCATATCCCCAATGGGATCACGTAATACATAGCGTGATCCTACCATTTCTATGGCGCTTTTTTTATCACCGAGGCGCAACATCGGGCTTAATCGGCGACGCCATTCTTCTTCGACCACACCACGTTCACCGTCAAGATCTTTTGGCAAAATAGTGAGATGATTCATCCATTGATTGATAACATCAAAGGCGAGAGAGAGCTTTTGAGGGCTATTATCGTCCAGATTTAGGGTATAAACGGTATTTTCAAAATCGGTGAAGGCATTGATATCACGGGCAAATTTCATGCCTAACTTTTCCAGTGCGTTAATAATGGTATTTTCAGGGTATTTTTGGGAACCGTTAAATGCCATATGTTCTACCAAATGAGCGATCCCCTTTTGATCGTCGTCCTCGTGCATTGAACCGGCATTCACCACTAAACGAAGATACACCCGGTTTTTAGGCTCGCTGTTGTGTAAAATATAATATTGCAGTCCATTAGCCAGCTTGCCCCGTTTAATATCGGGATCAAAAGGTAATGTGTCGGAATCGACGTTGCTTTGGCAGGCGATAAGCACGCCAAAAGTACAAAAGAGTAAAAAAAGTGCGGTTAGTTTTTTCATCATTTTTGCTTAAATATAAAAAAAGAAAAGCTACGCTAATTCGCGTTAGCGTAGCGGAAATTAATGTTAACTTAGAATTTGTAGCCTATTTCCAACCAAAATTCTCGGCCGGGCGTGTAAATGCCGTATTCATCATTCGTTGAAATGGCTCTAACGGTTTTGGATTTACGGGTTTGATTGAGTACGTTTAGGATATCAAGCTGTAAATAAACACTGTGATTGCCGGTAATTGTCGGTTGCCAGCGAATACTGGAATCCCATTGGGTGTGGCGGCCGTAATGATAGGAACGATAGCGGGAAATACCATCATTAAAATCACTATCCAGTAATTCGTAACTGCGAATCGGTGCTTTCATATAAACTTTGTTTGACCAAGTAATATGGTAGTCAGGGATCGCCATATCTACACCCAATCGGGCAATCCAATCTTCGGTAGCACTATTGACTTTATTGAGCATGGCACGGCGGGTCATTAATTTACCGTCAAGATATACCGCTTCATTGGGATCAAGTTCTCCTCCTATATCGGCACGTTTGGTTTTTAACCAATCAAATCCCAAAGAGGTTGTCCAATAGCTTTTTGCCACTTGCCAAGGCTGATCATTATTTATTTGGAATGTGTAAACATCCACGCTGAAATCACCGCCGTTATGATAGGAATTCACTCGGTTGGCATCACGTTTTAACACAATTCGATTTTTATTTTGGCGGTGAATGTAATTCACTTTAAATGCCAGATTCCCCAGTTTTTGTTCAAAACCAAGACTAAGTTCATCGGCATAAGGGGTTTTTAGCGAACTAAATTCTTGATATTTACGGTTAGTATCACGATTGATTTTTAAAATCTCATTGGTCAGTTTTAATGAGGCGAAAGAGCGGCCGTAATAACGGTTCAATCCCAGTGTCAAACCGGTTTCTTCCCAAGGTTTATAGCGTGCCACAAAGCGTGGGGCAATGTTGTTGTTTTGCAAATAATCATCCCGTTCGATACGTATTCCGGGGCGAAACTCTAAGTTATTCCAGGTGATTAAATCTTCTGCATAAAAGACGAAATTTTGATAACGGGTTTTTGCATTGCCTTTATAAGTGATATCGGGGAATTCAGTCGGATCCATGTTGGGATAGCGCTGAATAATTTTAGAATGCACATCTTGAGGGCGATTAAATTTATAGTGGGTCGCCTGATAAATTCCCCCGATAGAAATAGAATGATTGGTTGCTCCCCAATCAAAAGGCTCAACGGCAAATTCCGTTGAGAAATGAAGATTATCTTGTGTTAGAGAGCTGTTACCATAACCGCCTTTTTCATAATCATAAATTTGATCAAAATTTTCATCAAAAACGGAAACAGTCTCGACATTGGCAGAGGAGGATTTTCGTTTATCTTTAAAACGATCATAAGCAAGGGTATTTGTCCAAACGCCCGAATCAAAAGCATGCACCCACGCCAATGTAGTACCGAAAGCTTGATGATAATCGCTGACATCGCTATCAATATTGGTCGCGTAATATTTTTGTTCTTTATAATTGGAATAACGGAATCCCAGTTCAAAACGATCTTTTTCACTTGCCGCTAAGTTGAAATTCAACAATAAATTATCGGAATTGCGCAGGTGATTTTGTTTATTTAACTTGATGTCGGTATCGTATCCGATGAGTCGATTTTGTTGGATTTGGGAGTGGCGTTTACTGTACCCCAATACCATGCCTAAATTATCCGTTAAGCCTTTTTCTAAAACGATGTTAAACGTCTGCTTGCGATATTTAGGCTGAAATTCGGCGACACCGCCGGCATCAGGTCTGATTTTATCCAATAAATGTTGTGCCGAATTATCGGTATTCATTTTCGCCCAGCCGGAATTTGTTGTGCGATACTTGAGTGACACGCTATCTTGCCCATTGTACTGTTTCGTTTTGGCAACCACCGCTCCGCCCATGAAACCACCTAAACCGGCGGAAATGTTGCTGTCATGCACTTCAACTTTTGACAGCATAGAGGCATCAAAGAAATAAGCCTGTGTATGGCTAATCCCCGGCACGACCTGCATTGCACCGTCAAAGATTTCACTATCTACTGTTAAATCGTTGTTCACATTTACATTATCGATAAAATAAGCGGTTTGATTTGTATCCGCACCATTAATTGAGATATTTTGCGGTTTGATTTCGCCACGTTGAAAACCATCTTGATCGCTATTTTCATAACGAATATGCGGGTTAGAACGCAAATAATCGGTAATGTTATTATTGCTTGTGGGTGTTTTTTCTATCTCTGTGGAAGTGAGCGTTTGAGTGGAGGAAAGGGATTTATTATTGTCTCCATATACCACAATTTCTGGCAGCATATTAGCGTGATTTGTCGTTTTTTCTTCAGAAAAAGCGCGAGAGGCGCATAATGTTAGGCAAATAAAAAATGTAATTTGGTTTTTATACATGGTATTCCTTATGGTTTAAAAACAAGAATCATTATCATATTCATCTAATTTTTAATGTAAAGGAATTTTTATCAATTAACGAACGTTTGAGTTTCTATTGTGCTTAAAAGAGAGAAAGACGGAGTGATGAAAAATATTGGGGAATAAAACTATCGAAAACTAAGTAGCTGAGCAGTGACATGATAACGGGCAGTAAATAGTTTTAAACAATACTTAAAGAAAATAAGGGGAATAACAATTCCCCTTTTTTAATTTTCAAATAACTCAACGCTCAACACCCCTTCTTCCGTTTTTAATAATGTGTAAATATCTTTAATCATAGCACTATCAATGGCAAAACATCGGATCTGAACTCTAACCTCGCCATTGGGTAAATCTTTTACGAAAAGATTTTCAATGCGGTAATCATTTTGAATCAATAGATTTGTAATGATTGCAATAGAATCGGATGAACTGAGATGAATGATAATTTTGGTTTTCTTTTTTCGTCCTCTATGACGGATTAAACGCTGTATCATTGGGCTAAAACGAATAGCGATTAAAATCATCGCTGTAGCGATCAAGGCATCAAAAATAAAACCGGCACCGATTGCAATGCCGATTGCGGCGGCGGCCCAAATAATCGCTGCGGTGGTTAATCCTGAAATCGCATCATTTTTCTTATGTAAAATCACACCGGCACCTAAGAAACCAATACCGCTAATAACTTGTGCTGCAAGGCGCATCGGATCGGTACGAATGTTTTCGGATACTTGTGCGTAATGTTCCGCCGCTTGAATGGAAATCATGGTTAACACACAGGTAGTAATCGCAATAATTGAGCAAGTTTTAATGCCGACGGGCTTGTGCTTTAACTCACGTTCTAAACCGATAATACTGCCTAAAAGTAATGCCAAAAACATTTTGCCGAGAATCGCTAAGTGATGGGGGCTTAAAAGTGCGGTAAAAATAAGGGATGAATTTTCCATAGTGCTATTTTTTGTTCATAAGATGTAAGATTCTAACGACTTGAAAAATAAAAATATAGTTAATTTTACAATCTTTTACTTTTCTTCAGTCGCCTTTCACGCGGAAATTCAGTAGAATTAAGCATTTTTATAGAAATAAAATCGAGATAAATTTATGCAAGATTCAACCCCGAATATTGGCTTTGTTAGCTTGGGTTGTCCTAAAAACTTAGTGGATTCCGAACGTATTCTGACAGAGTTACGCAGTGACGGTTATAATATCGTACCGAGTTATGAAAATGTTGATTTGGTGATCGTCAATACTTGCGGTTTTATTGATAGCGCAGTTCAAGAATCTTTAGAAGCGATCGGAGAGGCGTTAGAAGAAAATGGTCGGGTGATTGTTACCGGTTGTCTCGGCGCAAAAGAAGATCGTATTCGTGAGGTTCACCCGAAAGTATTGGAAGTTTCCGGCCCTCATAGCTATGAAACTGTGATGGAGCAAGTGCATAAATATGTGCCGAAACCGACACATAATCCTTATTTTAGTCTTGTGCCTAAACAAGGGGTGAAATTAACACCAAAACATTATGCTTATTTGAAGGTTTCCGAAGGCTGTGATCATCGTTGCACATTTTGCATTATTCCCTCCATGCGCGGTGATTTGGAAAGTCGCTCCATCACTCAAGTATTGGATGAAGCTAAACGTTTAGCCGAAGCCGGGGTGAAAGAATTGCTCGTAGTATCGCAAGATACTTCCGCCTACTCTCTGGATTTAAAACGCCAAGAGGGTGGGGTGAAAACCTCATTCTGGAACGGAATGCCGATTAAAAACGATTTAATGACACTTTGTAAACAGCTGGGGAAACTCGGGATTTGGGTGCGTTTGCATTATGTTTATCCGTACCCGCATGTTGATGATTTAATCCCTCTCATGGCAGACGGCACCTTATTACCTTATTTGGATATTCCTTTGCAGCACGCCAGCCCGAAAATTCTCAAAGCAATGAAAAGGCCGGGGAGTATTGACCGCACTTTAGAGCGAATTAAAAAATGGCGTGAAATTTGCCCGGATTTAACCTTGCGTTCTACCTTTATTGTGGGTTTCCCGGGGGAAACGGAAGAAGATTTCCAACTATTACTTGATTTCTTAAAAGAAGCCCAACTCGATCGTGTCGGTTGTTTTAAATTTAGTCCAGTGGAAGGTGCTCCTGCAACGGATATGTCGGATCAAGTACCGGAAGAGGTTAAAGAAGAACGCTTCCATCGCTTTATGCAATTACAACAGAAAATTTCATCTGAGCGCTTAATACAAAAAGTGGGAAAAACCTTGGATGTATTGGTCGATGAAATAGATGAAGAAGGTATTATCGGACGTTCCAAATCGGATGCACCGGAGGTGGATGGTCTGGTTTATGTTGAGAATATCAGCGGTATCGATGTGAAAGTCGGTGATATAATTAACGTCACCATTACCCAATCAGATGAATATGATCTGTGGGGAACTTGTTAAATTAAAATCAAAAGGAAAATAAAATGTCTGAAGTGAAAAAGCCAAGTGTTGAGCTTTTTGAAGAAAAAGTTGCAGCAAAAAATTATGAAGAAGCTTGTGTCGAGCTACTTGATATTCTTGGTAAAATTGATTCGAATTTCGGCGAAATTAAGGATATTGAAATTAATGTTCCCAAACAGCTTGAACATCTTACCCAAGATAGACATATCTACTTTGCCACTCGTATGGCGGTAGCAATTACAGAATTATTTACCGACCCGAAATTAGACATTTCTATTTTCGGCGCACAGCGTTTCTTAACTTTACAACGCTGGATAAATATGATTTTTGCTTCATCGCCTTTTGTAAATGCAGATCATATTTTACAAACCTACAATCGCAATCCAAACCCTAAAGACCCGTTAGATATTGATTTAGAGGCATCTAAATCAGCATTAATCAAGTTCTGCATTTTATATTTGCCCGAATCAAACGTTAACCTAAACTTAGATACTCTATGGGGTGCAGAACCGGAACTTTGCGCCTCGCTTTGTTTTGCATTACAGTCACCTCGTTTTATTGGTACGTCGCAAGCATTCAGTAAACGTGGAGCCTTGTTGCAATGGTTCCCTGAAAAATTAGCGCAGATTGAAAATTTAAACAACATACCTAGCGGTATTTCTCATGATGTATATATGCACTGTAGCTATGATATTGCTGCCAATAAACATAATGTAAAACGTGCATTAAACCAAGTTATTCGCCGTCATCTTATTGAAAGCGGTTGGATTGATCGGGATGTAACAAAATTAGGTGAACGTAATGGTAAGCCGGTAATGGTTGTACTTTTAGAGCATTTCCACTCCGCCCATTCAATTTATCGTACTCATTCCACTTCTATGATTGCGGCACGTGAGCGTTTTTATTTAATCGGTATTGGTGGCGAGGCGGTAGATGACGCAGGCAGAGCGGTGTTTGATGAGTTCCATCTAATCAACGGGAATAGTATCTTTGAAAAATTGCTATTCTTAAAAACGATTTGTGATGAAAACGGTGCGGCTATGCTTTATATGCCAAGTATTGGGATGGATCTCACAACAATTTTTGCCAGCAACACCCGTCTTGCGCCAATTCAAGCCATTGCATTAGGACACCCTGCCACCACTCACTCGGACTTTATTGAATATGTGATTGTTGAAGATGATTATGTGGGTTCGGAAGACTGTTTTAGTGAAACCTTATTGCGTTTGCCAAAAGATGCGCTTCCTTATGTGCCGTCCGCCCTCGCCCCACAGAATGTAGAATATCTCCTACGCACTAATCCGGAAGTAGTGAATATCGGTATTGCTTCTACAACAATGAAATTGAATCCTTATTTCTTGGATGCATTAAAAGCCATTCGCGATCGTGCTAAAGTAAAAGTACACTTCCATTTTGCACTGGGTCAATCAAGCGGCATTACCCATCCTTATGTAGCGCGTTTTATTAAATCTTATTTAGGTGATGATGCCACGGCATATCCACACTCGGCTTATCACCAATATCTTCAAATTTTGCACAATTGCGATATGATGGTAAACCCATTCCCATTCGGTAATACAAACGGCATTATTGATATGGTGACCCTTGGTTTAGTAGGCATTTGTAAAACCGGTTCTGAAGTGCATGAACATATTGATGAGGGGTTATTCAAACGCTTGGGCTTACCTGAATGGTTAATCGCCGATACCGTAGATGAATACGTCGAGAGAGCTATTCGTTTAGCGGAAAATCACGAAGAACGTTTGGCCTTACGCCGTCATATTATTGAAAATAACGGCTTAAAAACCCTCTTTACCGGTGATCCAAGTCCAATGGGTAAAGTCTTATTAGAAAAACTTAACGATTGGAAAGCAGCGAATTTAAAGGAAAAAGCCACAACAAAAAAACCAGCGAGTAAAAAACCTACCACAAAAGTAAACCGTTCAAAAACGGCTAATAAAAAAAGTGCGGTCAAATCCGAGCCAAAATCTACCGCAAAGAAAATCGTTAAGAAAACTAATAAAAAAACTGAAAAATAACTAAAAATCCCCGAAAGGGGATTTTTCTTGAATAGAGTTCACGGATTAATCAACTTACTTATATTCATCATAAAAATTAATAGTTCCTAATTTATCTTGTTTTTTTATATGTAATCTTTTTCTACAATGATATACTCTTTCCCCTTAATTAGTTAAATTTTAAGGAGAAACAGATGAAGAAAATTTTAACGATTAGTGCCTTAACACTCGTATTAGCAGCATGTAAAGAAAGTGAAACGTTTTATTTTACTTTAGATAATCCAACGAATGAGAAAATGGTATTAACCATTGATGGTAAAGAACATCAGTTAGCGGCTTATTCTCATGAAAAATTGACGCTTGCAGCGGGTGAACATACCATTGAAAATAATGAATACAAAGTTAATTTCACTGTTTTTTATGACTCAAAAGGGGGGATTATCAATCCAACAGGGAATCCTTATCTTATAGAAAGTTTGCTTTATTCTGTCCCTAAAAATCCGAATAATGCAGCTGTAAGAGATGTGAATTTTAAAATAGACGGTTATCCATTTGTAGGTCCTTTTTCAGTGCAATCGGATTTTATTATTGATAGAAGTTATCAACATAGTATGACCGAAAAAGGGGCGTGGAACTTTGACATTTTTGAAGTTCCTCCTCAAGAAATCAAAACAGACAGAGGCTTTGGTATTTTAAAGAAAATCTACAATAAAAATGAATTCTTGGATATGGTGAAAGTAGAAGCTCCGGATGTAAGGGCAGATTACGATCAACATAAAACGGTAGTAAAAACCAAACCAACCTTTAGAAATGAAGATGCCCACTATAAAAACAATATGGAGATTGCAAACAGTATCAAAGATGAGGAAACTAAAAAATATGCCCTACAATTAATTGAGTTAGATAAAAAATATGCTCAAGCCAAAGGGGTGAAAGAACAGGAAAAAATTAAAGATGATTATCAAAAAACCACAAAAGATTATATGAAAGCCTCGTCAAAAATGAGTAGTGAAGCTAAAACCTCAATGAAAGGATATGTTATACCTGCTAACTTTGAAAAAGGAATTATTATTAATTCCGTAGAAGTAAAATAATAAAGGGGATAAATTGATAATAACGTGCAATATATTGAACGTTTCATCAAATCTAATTTTAAGAAAGGATGCGACGATACAGCCCTATCTACAGGTTTTACGACAATACGATGCAATACTTTCTCACTTACATTCAGCGAGTAATTTTACGATGAATTCACTCCCCTCTCCTAGAAATTTAGACAAACATAATAAAAGTCCCCGAAAGGGGATTTTTTCTTGAATAAGAATGAACGAATGAGTAAATTTACTGATATTTCTCATAAAAACACTTGATTTTAACCGCACTATCTTGTAATTAAGAACTCTATTCAAACACAATATTAACAAAAGGAAAAACAATGAAAAACGTCGGTTTTATCGGATGGCGCGGAATGGTCGGTTCCGTATTAATGGATCGCATGGTGCAAGAAAATGATTTTGCGGACATCAATCCTATTTTTTTTACCACTTCCCAAACAGGGCAAAAAGCTCCTGTCTTTGCGGGCAAAGAGGCGGGCGAACTCAAAAATGCCTTCGACATTGACGAGCTCAAAAAATTAGACATCATCGTAACTTGTCAGGGGGGCGACTATACGAACGAAGTATATCCAAAATTAAAAGCAACGGGTTGGAACGGATATTGGATTGATGCCGCCTCGGCACTACGCATGGAAAAAGACGCAATTATTGTGCTAGATCCGGTAAACCAAAATGTGATTGACGAAGGCTTAAAAAATGGCATTAAAACCTTTGTCGGCGGAAACTGCACAGTAAGCCTAATGTTAATGGCGATCGGCGGTTTATTTGAACGTGATTTGGTAGAATGGGTTTCCGTCGCAACCTATCAAGCCGCCTCAGGCGCCGGGGCGAAAAATATGCGTGAATTGCTTTTACAAATGGGTTTATTACGTGATGCCGTGAAAGATGAATTGGCTAACCCTGCTGCTTCTATTTTAGATATTGAACGTAAAGTCACCGCAGAAATGCGTTCAAGTGATTTCCCGACAGAAAACTTTGGTGCTGCATTGGGTGGCAGCCTTATTCCTTGGATCGACAAATTATTACCGGAAACTGGGCAAACCAAAGAGGAATGGAAAGGCTATGCGGAAACTAACAAAATTCTCGGTTTAAGCGACAACCCGATTCCGGTTGACGGTTTGTGTGTGCGTATCGGCGCATTACGTTGCCACAGCCAAGCTTTTACTATCAAACTGAAAAAAGATTTACCGTTAGCGGAAATCGAACAAATCATTGCCTCACACAATGAATGGGTGAAAGTGATTCCAAACGATAAAGAAACCACATTACGTGAATTAACTCCGGCGAAAGTGACGGGAACGTTAACTGTGCCGGTCGGTCGTTTACGCAAACTCGCCATGGGGGGCGAATACCTTGCCGCCTTCACCGTAGGCGACCAACTTTTATGGGGGGCGGCAGAACCGGTTCGCCGTATTTTGAAACAGTTAGTAAAATAATTTTTACCTACCAACAGGGCGTTGTGTACGCCCTTTATTTTATAAATCCTTATGATTCGAGAACCCCGTTTTTGCCAATTTGCTTTGGTGGAATTATTGCCTTTTTTCGAAGGCACTCCGACTCAATATCTTATTGGAAAAGGAAATATTCGTATTGCCTACCGTCATTTTGTTCACAAGGAAAGTGCGGTCAAAAAATTGATGATTTTGGTGAACGGACGGGCGGAAAATATGATGAAATGGTCGGAGCTTACCTATGACTTTTATCATCAGGGCTATGATGTGCTGTTGTTTGATCATCGCGGGCAGGGCTATTCCGAACGGCTTTTAAACGATCCGGAAAAAGGGCATTTAGACGAATTTCGTTTTTATGTAGCGGATATGCAAAAAGTGATCGAAAAAACCACCGCACTTTTTGACTATCAAACCCAACATTTGGTGTCGCATTCTCTTGGTTCGCTGATTGCTGCTTATTATTTGGCGAATTGCGATCATCATATTGAAAAAGCCGTGTTGTCTTCGCCTTTTTTCGGCGTACCGTTAAAACATCCGATGCGGGATGAATTGATCATTGCCGCAATGAATTTACTGGGGCAAGGCGCGCGTTATGTGTTTGGCAAAGGGGCTTACAAACCGGCTCACCTTGAACGTAATGAATTAAGCTTTTGTAAAACCCGCATGAAATGGATGAATCGAATCAATCGAAAATATCCAGCCCTTCACCTTGGCGGCCCGACTTTTCGCTGGCTGCATTTATGCCTCAATGCCATAAAACGTCTTCCTACTATCCTTCCCCGCATTGAAATTCCGGTGCTGATTTTGCAATCGGAGAAAGAAAAAATCGTGGACAACAAAACTCTGCAAAAACTAACCGCACTTTTCCCCAACGCAAGTTGTGAATTGGTTCGTCAGGCAAAACATGAGATTTTATTTGAACGGGACAGTTTAAGGGAAGATGTCATGAAAAACATCACGCAATTTTTTGAAAAGCCGAATTGATCGCCGTTGGTTTTTCTGCGTTTAAAAACTCATCATATATCGCTCCAACCCCGATATGGGAAAAATGTTAAAAAGATGTTGCAAATTTGACCTTTTGTCCTACAATCACTGAGCCTCAAATACTAAGGTTCTTCCCTCTTTGAGTGTGGCGATCTTATTTTACGAAGATCTGGTTTTATTTTCTGTTACCAGGAGAATAAAAAATTATGAAAAAATGGACCGCACTTTTTACTTCAAGTGTATTTTTATTAGGCACTCACAATATTGCAACCGCGAATGACAATACGGTTTATCTCTATACTTGGAGTGAATATGTGCCGGAGGGGTTACTGGATAACTTTACCAAGGAAACCGGTATTAAAGTCATTGTGTCCAGTTTGGAATCAAACGAAACTATGTACGCCAAACTGAAAACGCAAGGCGAAAACGGCGGTTATGATGTGATTGCGCCAACCAGCTATTTTGTATCCAAAATGATACGGGAAAATATGCTGAAAGAATTAAATCACGAAAAACTGCCCGTCATCAAAGAATTAGATCCGAATATGCTGGATAAACCTTTTGATAAGGGCAACAAATATTCATTACCCCAATTATTCGGGGCGACCGGCATTGCCTATAACGCGGAAACACAGAATCCCGCCCGGTTTCAATCTTGGGGCGATCTATGGAACGCTGAATTTAAGGGACGCTTACAAATGTTGGATGATCCAAGAGAATTGTTCAATATTGCCCTGTTAAAAATGAACAAAGACCCGAATACGCAAGATCCAAAAGTATTGGAAGAGGCCTATCAAGAATTGCTCAAGTTGCGTGGGAATATCTTGGCATTTAATTCGGATAATCCGTCCAACAGCTTTATTTCGGGCGAAACCGAAGTGGGCTTATTGTGGAACGGCTCCGTGCGTATTGCAAAAAACGAAGGGGTTAAAATTGACATGATTTACCCGAAAGAAGGCACGATGCTCTGGATTGATAATTTAGCTATTCCGAAAACCGCTAAAAATGTGGAAGGGGCACATAAGCTGATTAATTATCTGTTAAGCGCCGATGTAGCAGAGAAACTGACCTTACAAATCGGTTATCCTACTTCTAATCTCAATGCATTGAAACGTTTGCCGAAAGAATTGACGGATGATCGCGCTACATTTATCGCTCAAGATGTGATTGACAGAAGCCAATGGCAACTTGATGTTGGTGATGCCATTGAGCTGTATGAAGGCTATTATCAAAAATTAAAAGCCGCTCAATAATATTGACGATGGCAAAATAAACCGCACAAAATGATCTGACCCCAAAAAGTGCGGTTTATTTTTCTTTAGTTTTATTCGCCGTAGATAAACAAACCTAATTTGAGTCTCTCTTATTGAGTGGCAAAAGCAAGCAGCATAGTAAATTTTAAATAAAAACCAATGTTATAATGACCGCACTTTTCCTTGTTTTGGCTCGGAGTTTCAGTGCCATAGTAATTGTCATTGGCTTTTCCTTTCTCAACCTCTAAAATAGCCTACATTGAAAGTGACATTTTCGTCGATTTTTTATTAAAAACAGGTAACTCGATGATTTCAGAAGATAATTTTTCTCAACACACCCCAATGATGCAACAATATCTCAAACTCAAAGCAGAAAATCCGGATATTTTGCTGTTTTATCGTATGGGGGATTTCTATGAGCTGTTTTATGACGATGCTAAAAAAGCCGCCGCATTGTTAGATATATCTTTAACCAAAAGAGGACAATCGGCAGGCGAACCCATCCCTATGGCAGGCGTACCCTATCACGCCGTTGAGGGGTATTTAGCGAAGCTAGTCGCATTGGGCGAGCCTGTGGCAATTTGTGAACAAGTGGGCGATCCGGCAACGAGCAAAGGGCCGGTAGAACGCCAAATCGTACGTATTGTTACGCCCGGTACGGTGAGCGATGAAGCCTTGTTGCCGGAACGACAAGACAATTTGATTGCAGCCCTGTACCAAGAAAAAGATAAATTTGGACTGGCGACGTTGGATATGACGTCCGGCCGCTTTCAGCTATGTGAACTTGATGGCAAAGAAACCTTGCAAGCGGAACTGCAACGTATAGCACCGGTAGAATTACTTTACTGCGAAGATTTCGGTGAGATGGCATTGATTGAGCATTATAAAGGATTACGCCGTCGCCCTATCTGGGAATTTGAACTTAGCACGGCGATTAGCCTGCTCAATCGTCAATTCGGCACTAAGGATCTGCGTGCCTTTGGGGTGGAAAAATCACCGCTTGGACTGAGTGCGGCGGGTTGTTTGTTGCAATATGCAAAGGAAACCCAACGCACTGCGTTACCTCATATTCAGAGCATTAGCGTCGTGCAAAATCAAGATTATATTCAGTTGGATGCTGCCACCAGACGCAATTTAGAATTAACGCAAAATCTTACCGGCGGTAGTGATAATACATTGGTTGCCGTATTGGATAAATGTGTGACTCCAATGGGTAGCCGTCTTTTGAAACGTTGGATTCATCAGCCGAACCGCCATATTCAAAAACTCCAACAACGCCAACAAAGCATTGCAGAGATTCTGAATTTTGATTTGGTGGACGAATTACAACCTTACTTACAGCAGATCGGTGATATGGAACGCATTTTGGCTCGGGTAGCGTTACGTTCGGCCCGTCCGCGTGATTTAACCCGTTTGCGTACCGCCTTGGAACAAATTCCGAATCTGCGTTCCATTATCCGACAAAAAACACCGCCGTTTATTACCGCACTTTTTGAGAAAGTTGCCGATTTCACCGAGCAATACGATTTACTACAACGTGCAATTGTTGAAATGCCGCCGCTGTTGATTCGTGATGGCGGCGTAATTGCAGAAGGGTATCATACCGAACTGGACGAATGGCGTACTCTTTCTGACGGGGCAACCCAATATTTAGAAAATTTGGAAAAACGCGAACGTGAAAGCACCGGCATTGACACCCTGAAAATCGGTTTTAATGCGGTTCACGGTTATTACATTCAAATTAGCCAAGGACAAGCACACAAAGCCCCGATTCATTATGTACGCCGCCAAACCTTAAAAAATGCTGAGCGTTACATTATTCCCGAACTGAAAGAGTACGAAGACAAAGTATTGAAATCCAAAGGTGCGGCATTGGCATTGGAAAAACAGCTTTACGACGAACTCTTTGATTTATTGCTCCCTCACTTGGGCGCATTGCAGTTGGCAAGCCTTGTTTTATCGGAATTGGATGTACTGGTAAACTTGGCGGAACGTGCCGATACCTTAAATTATGTGATGCCGACATTTTGTGATGATATTTGTGTAAGCATTGAAAACGGTCGTCACCCAGTCGTGGAACAAGTGCTGAAAGAGCCTTTTATTGCCAATCCCGTTGAATTAAATAGGGACCGCCATTTGCTTATCATCACCGGTCCGAACATGGGGGGGAAAAGTACTTATATGCGACAAACTGCGCTGATAACGTTAATGGCGTATATCGGCAGTTTTGTGCCGGCAGATAGGGCACAAATCGGTCCGATTGATCGTATTTTTACCCGAATCGGTGCGTCGGATGATCTTGCCTCCGGTCGTTCGACTTTCATGGTAGAAATGACCGAAATGGCAAATATTTTGCATCAAGCAGGTGCCCAAAGTCTTGTGCTCATTGATGAAATCGGACGTGGAACGTCCACTTATGACGGGCTTTCTCTTGCTTGGGCATGCGCCGAATATCTGACGAAAAAAATTCACTCGCTAACTTTATTTGCGACCCACTATTTTGAGCTCACTGCTTTACCGGAGCAATTTCCCGGTATTATTAATGTTCACTTGGATGCCCTTGAACATAATAATACGATTGCCTTTATGCACGCCGTTCAAGAGGGAGCGGCAAGTAAAAGTTACGGTTTAGCGGTTGCTGCTTTAGCCGGTGTACCGCAATCGGTCATTAAACTGGCGAAACAAAAGTTGATGCAATTAGAAAAAATGTCAGGCCATGCCGCTGATCAGCAAATTCAAGCCTTGCGAGAGGCGAATCGACAGCAAGGTGAACTTACTTTTGAACAGGAAACGGACGCACTTCGCGAAGCCATTGAAAAGCTTGATCCGGACGAGCTAAGCCCAAAACAGGCTTTGGCGTATTTATATCAATTGAAGAAAATGGTGGATTAAAATACGAAGAAAAACGACCGCACTTGCGGTCGTATATTCAGCTTGTATCGGGCTTTAAGCATAAATTAGATTGACAAAATACTTTAAAGCCCATAGTTCCTTGTTATTTAAACTGTACCCGTGCATTTCTAAATAATCGCATCCAAGCGCCATCCTCGCTCCAATCTTCCGGATACCAAGAGTTGCTCACAGCACGGAATACCCGTTCCGGATGAGGCATCATCGCTGCAATTCGACCGTCCACATTAGAAATCGCCGTGATACCTAATACTGAACCGTTCGGGTTTGCCGGATAGCTTTCCGTTACGTTAAGGTGGCTATCAATATATTGCGCAACGATTAAATTTTGTGCTTGAAGTGCGGTTAAATTTTCCGCTGTTTTGAATTCAACACGTCCCTCACCATGGGAGACGGCGATTGGCATGTGTGAACCCGCCATCCCTTGGAACCATAAGGAGTGCGTGTCATTGATTTTTACTAAACCGACACGGGCTTCAAAACGTTCCGATTTATTTCGTACAAAACGAGGCCAGTTTTCCGCACCCGGAATGATTTCCGCAAGATTAGAGATAAACTGACAACCATTACATACCCCTAAAGAAAGGGTGTTTTCATTGGCGAAGAATTGGCTGAATTGTTCACGTAATTGTGGGTTAAATAAAATGGATTTTGCCCAACCACCGCCGGCGCCGAGAACGTCACCGTAAGAGAAACCGCCGCAAGCGACCATGGCATTAAAATCATTTAAATTGTAACGACCCGTCATTAAATCACTCATATGCACATCAACCGCAGCAAATCCTGCGCGGTCAAATGCTGCCGCCATTTCTACATGGCTGTTTACGCCTTGTTCACGTAATACGGCAACTTTCGGTTTTCCCCCTTTCGCAATATAAGGTGCGGCAATATCTTCATTCGGATCATAGGTTAAGAAGGCGGATAATCCGTTGTTGTTCGGATCTTTTTTCGCCTCGAATTCTTGATCGGCACATTCCGGATTATCCCGTAAACGTTGCATTTGATGAGTTAATTCCGCCCAGACAGCACGCAATTCAGAACGTTTTTCACTGAGTAATTTCTTATTGCCACGAGCGATTTCAATGTGATTTTCCGTTGTGACAGCACCGAGTTCGTGGGTAAGCGGTAATAAATTATGTGCGTTCAAAATTTCACGTACGGCGGTTAATTCGCTTTCCGCCACTTGAATGACGGCTCCCAGTTCTTCGTTAAATAACACGGCGAGATCATTATCGCCTAAGGCGGAAATATCCACCTCGATACCACAGTTTCCGGCAAATACCATTTCCGCTAAGGTGACGATTAACCCACCGTCGGAACGGTCGTGGTAAGCTAATAATTTACGTTCCGCCACAAGGGTTTGCATTGCTTCAAAGAAGTGTTTCAGCGCATCGATATTTTCTACATCCGCCGGTTTATCACCCAGTTGTTTATAAACCTGTGCAAGTGCGGTCGCACCAAGGCGATTTTTACCTTCGCCCAAATCAATGAGCAAGAGTCGGGAAGCGCCTTTATCGGTACGAAGTTGCGGCGTGACGGTTTTGCGTACATCTTCTACCCGAGCAAAAGCACTGATCACTAAAGAAAGTGGGGCGGTGACAGTTTTTTTCTCGCCGTTTTCTTCCCAGGTCGTTTTCATTGACATAGAGTCTTTGCCTACCGGAATGGTGATACCAAGGGTCGGACAAAGCTCTTCACCGACGGCTTTTACCGCTTCATAAAGTCCGGCATCTTCACCACCGTGACCTGCTGCCGACATCCAGTTGGCGGATAGTTTGATACGTTTAATCTCGCCGATATTGGTTGCCGCGATGTTGGTGATGGATTCCGCTACCGCCAAACGTGCTGACGCGCCAAAATCCAATAAGGCGACGGGCGCGCGTTCCCCTATTGCCATAGCTTCGCCGTGATAGCTGTCAAGGCTGGCGGTCGTTACCGCTACATCGGATACCGGAATTTGCCACGGCCCGACCATTTGATCGCGTGCGACCATACCGGTGACAGAGCGGTCACCAATGGTAATTAAGAAGGTTTTTTCCGCTACTACAGGTAAGCGTAAGACACGATGAAGCGCCTCTTTTAATTCAATGCCGTCTTGTGAAACAGGGGGATTTTCGACCGCACTTGATTGCACGTTACGGGTCATTTTAGGTGTTTTGCCAAGCAGCACATTCATCGGCAAATCAATCGGATCATTATTGAAATGGCTGTCATGCAAAGTTAAATGTTTTTCTTCTGTGGCTTCGCCAATTACCGCAAACGGTGCGCGTTCGCGTTCGCAAAGTGCGGTAAATAAATCCAATTTTTCCGGTGCGACAGCTAAAACATAGCGTTCCTGTGATTCGTTACACCAAATTTCAAGCGGAGACATTCCTTTTTCGTCACAAAGGATAGAACGTAAATCGAATTTACCGCCGCGCTCGCCATCGTGTACCAATTCAGGCATAGCATTAGATAAACCGCCGGCGCCCACATCATGGATAAATAGGATTGGGTTATCTTCACCGAGTTGCCAGCAACGGTCGATGACTTCTTGGCAGCGGCGTTCCATTTCCGGATTTTCCCGTTGAACGGAGGCAAAATCCAGATCTTCTTTTGATTTACCGCTGTCCATGGAAGATGCCGCACCGCCGCCTAAGCCGATATTCATAGCCGGGCCGCCTAATACAATCAGTTTTGCCCCAACAGGAATTTCGCCTTTTTGGACGTGCTCTGCACGAATATTGCCGATACCGCCTGCTAACATAATGGGTTTGTGATAACCGCGGACTTCCTCGCCGTTAAAACTGTTTACTTTTTCCTCATACGTTCGGAAATAACCCAATAGTGCCGGGCGACCAAATTCATTATTAAACGCTGCGCCGCCTAACGGGCCTTCAATCATAATATCGAGGGCGGAGGCAATGCGATTAGGCTTCGAAAGCGGGTTTTCCCAAGGTTGCTCAAAGTTTGGAATCACCAGGTTTGAAACGGAGAAACCGGTTAAACCAGCTTTCGGTTTTGCCCCGCGGCCGGTTGCGCCTTCATCACGAATTTCGCCGCCGGAACCGGTTGCCGCACCGGGGAAAGGGGAGATAGCCGTTGGGTGATTGTGGGTTTCCACTTTCATTAAAATGTGCGTATCTTCATTATGGTAACGATATTGTCCGTCTTGATCGGCAAAGAAACGCCCCACTTTGGAGCCTTCCATCACAGCGGCGTTATCTTTATAAGCGGAAAGCACGAAATCCGGAGTTTTCTCGAAGGTATTTTTAATCATTTTGAACAAGGATTTGTCTTGTTTTTCGCCGTCAATCACCCAGTCCGCATTAAAGATTTTATGGCGACAGTGTTCGGAATTTGCTTGGGCGAACATATAAAGTTCAATGTCGTTCGGATTACGTCCGAGTGCGGTGAAATTTTCCACCAAATAATCAATTTCATCTTCCGCTAAAGCGAGCCCCAGTTCAATATTGGCGCTTTCTAAGGCTTGGCGACCGCCGGTTAAAATATCCACTGTGGTGAACGGTTTCGGCGCTTGGTGACGGAATAAAATTTTGGCGTCTTTGGCATCGCGAACTACCGTTTCCATCATGCGGTCATGTAAAAGTGCGGCTAATTTTTCTTGTGCTTTTTCATTTAAAGGTTGATTAAATTCAAAGTAATAGGCAAGACCGCGTTCAATTCGATCGACTTCTTTCAAACCACAATTATGGGCGATATCCGTCGCTTTGGACGACCAAGAAGAAATGGTGCCGACGCGTGGAATAACAATAAAGGTTTCACCTTTTGCTTCATGTTCTGCCAAGGTCGGACCATAATGGAGCAAGGCTTTTAGTTTCGTTTCCTGTCCGCCGGAAAGGGGCGTATTGAGTTCGACAAAATGGACGTATTCGGCATAGACGGATTGTACCGGTAGCCCGTTTTGTTGGAATTTTTGCATTAAGCCATTGATGCGAAATTCGGAAAGGGCAGGTGAGCCACGGAAAATTTGAAACATAAGGATTCCCTTTGAGTCTGAATAGAAATGAAAATTGCACGCTATTATAAAGGAAAAGGTGGGAAAACGAAAACGTTTGCGTATTGTTTTACTGCATTCTCTCTAAAAGGATTTTCTTGTAAAATGTCGTTGTTTTTTTATTTATAGGAGGTCCAAATGTCTTATCAACACGTACTTGATTTTTGGTTTAATGAGGAAACAAAACCGTTTTGGTTTGCGAAAAGTGAGGAATTTGATCGCAAAATCCGTGATCAGTTTTATGATTTATGGTTGCAGGCAGCCCAATCGGAATTAAGCCATTGGCGTGAAACGGTACATGGTCGGTTAGCTGAAATTATTGTGTTAGATCAGTTTTCTCGTAATTTACATCGTGATAGCCCCTTAGCATTTGCGCAAGACAATATGGCAATTGCATTGGCACAAGAGGCTGTTAAACAACCCGAATTTAATAATATGACCGTGCGTGAGCGTCATTTTATGCTAATGCCTTTAATGCATAGCGAAAGCAAAGTGATTCATGCACAAGCTCTGCCTTTATTTGAACAATTTGGCCCTGAAGAAAGCGTTGCTTTTGAATTGAAACATAAGGTTATTATTGATCGTTTCGGCCGTTATCCGCATCGTAATGCTGTGTTAGGGCGGGAAAGTAGCGCTGAAGAAATCGAATTTTTAACCCAACCGGGATCGGGTTTTTAATAGATGGAATGAAAAGTGCGGTTAATTTTAACCGCACTTTGTGAAATTTAGATCTGGTAATCTTCTTTCAATAAATGACGATAAGCGTACAGATAAGATGCCCCCACAAATGCCGCCCCACCGGTGACATTGCCGAGAAAAACCGGCACCATATTTAAGAAAAATTCACCCCATGTTACATTTGCGCCTGCAAAGATTCCCGCCGGAATAATAAACATATTGGCGACAAAATGTTGTAAGCCGATAAGGACGAAGATCATCACAGGAAACCACATGGCAAGAATCCGACCCGATGTTTGTTTTGCACCAAAATAAAACCAAATGCCCATGCAAACCATCCAGTTACAGGCAATGGCAGAAATAAATGCTCGTGCAAAATCCATTTGTACTTTCGTTTCGGCAATGGCTATTGTTTTAGAGACCGCAGTTCCTTCGGTTAATCCTACGTAATGACCCAAGAAAAATGCCATAAAGAGGGCGCCGGCAAGATTGCCAAGACTAACGATAATCCAGTTTCGCATGAGTTTTTTAAAGCTTACCCGTTTACTTAAACGACCTAATGCCATCATCATCATGTTTCCGGTCGCAAGCTCACCGCCACCGATAAGAATACAAATTAAGCAAATCGGGAACACTGCCGCGCCTAATAAGGTGGCAAGTCCGCTCCATTCGGCCGGGATACCGCTGATAACTTTTAGATAAGCCATATAACCGAAACTCACATAACCGCCACCTAAAAAGCTTAATATAGTTAAGGTTTTTAGATGGCCTTGTGATTTGGCATAACTCTTGTCAATGACATCTTGTAGACTTTCATGAGGATAAAGATCACGTTGTGTCATGGCGATTCCTTTTATTAACGGGTAAAGAGGTGCTATAAAAAATTAAAAGATGAAAGGCAAGGAACTGCAGTGATTTCGACAACCCAGGTAAAAAATAAAGTGTCCGCTGTTCCTATTTTCTATATCGTCATATCAAGTTATAACGAAAATGAATAACAGACGGCAACCTGATCTGCTGCCGTTGTTAAGAAATTAATCTTCATGCAAAAGGCTGAAGTTCCGGATTAATCGGCGTTTCGGCAATGTTATTAACATAGTTACACAATGTCGCTAAACTAACACCTAAGATCACATCAATGGCATTTTGTTGGTTATATCCCGCATCAAAGAACGTTTGTAGTTGCGCCGGTGTGAGTTTGGCTTTTTGTAATATTACGGCAAGGGTAAAACGTACAAGCGTATCTAATTTATGATCTTTCTCGATACGTGCGGTGGCACGGATTTGATTAACTAATTCTTCCTCTAACTTTAATACTTTTAAGGCAATTTTAGTGTGACCGGCAACGCAGAATCCGCAGCCGTTCACTACTGCTGCAGTAATTTGTACAACTTCCCGCTCTGTTGCGGTAAGACTGTTTCTACCGTTTATCCCACCCACGGTCCGGTAGGTTTCTAAGGCAGTCGGGGCATTGGCTAATACACCGATTAAATTTGGAATAAATCCATTGGCATTTTTAACCGCAGTTAATGCCTCTTTTGCTTCTTCAGGTGCGCTTTCAATAGTGTGAATGGAAAATTGCGACATAAAAACTCCTCTCATAAAAATCACTCGCAGATTGATAGTACGTGAGGAGTTTAGCTTTTGGAAAGAAATAAAGGCTATTTGATAGATGAAAAAGTTATAAGTGTGAAAAGATTATCTGAATATTTCCACACTTGATCGCGTTATTTTAGGAAATAAATTTCCCCATTCTCTTCCGATACTAAAATTGAGGCGTAATCAGGTCGCCAATCGCCTAATACAATGCGCTTTTTACCCTCATATTGATGAATCGCTTCGCGGTGGGTATGCCCGTGAATCAGGCGTTGAGCATTGAATTGCTGCATTTTTGCTAAAGTGAAAGAGTGATTAACATCCATAATTTCATAGGGTTTTTGCGCTTTGTCTTTACGACTGGTTGCTCGAATTTTCTCCGCAATTTTTAACCGCACTTTTAAGGGTAAATGTAGAAACAACCATTGTCGCCATTTTTGATGGACTTTTTGGCGGAATTGTTGGTATTTTGTATCGTCAATGCAAAGCGTGTCGCCGTGGCAGAGAAGGGTGGGCGTACCGTAAAGAACAATAAGTTGATAATCAGGCAATAAGATCATACCGGTTTCTTTGGCAAAACGCCGGCCGATAAGAAAATCTCGATTGCCGTGGATAAAATAGCAGGCAATGCCTTTTTCCGTGATATTTTTAATTGCACTTTTTACTTGAGCGATTAATGGCGACTGTTCGTCATCGCCAATCCAAAAATCAAATAAGTCGCCGAGAATATAAACCGCCTCAGCAGCCGGGGCAAAATTGTGCATAAAGTCTAAGAAAAGTGCGGTCAATTTTGGTTGGGTTTCGCTCAGATGAAGATCTGAAATGAAATAAGTCTTTTTCATAAAATTTCCGTAAATTTTTGCCTAGATTAGCACAAAATTCCTTCTAATTTGCTATACTCCCGCGAAATTTTCTCGTAGGTATTGATATGTTAAAACTGGTTCGAATCCTTATTGTGGTGGTTTGTTGTATTTTAATTTGTGTGTTTGGCACGATTTATTCGTTTATCCGCTTTAAAAATCCAAGTAATGTGGGGGTGATGGCGCGTTGGTTCGGGCGTTTGTATCCGCTTTTCGGTTTACAGGCAGAACACCGTTTCCCGAAAAATAAAGAAAATCTTGGACGGGCGATTTATATTGGCAATCATCAAAATAATTACGATATGGTAACGATTTCTTATATGGTGTTGCCTCGTACAGTGAGTGTAGGGAAAAAAAGCCTGATTTGGATACCGTTTTTTGGCATTTTATATTGGGTGACGGGAAATATTTTTCTGGATAGAGAAAATCGTTCGAAAGCCCATAGCACCATGACCCAGCTTGCAGAACGTATTAATAAGGATAATCTTTCTATTTGGATGTTTCCGGAGGGTACACGTAGTCGCGGGCGCGGTCTATTACCGTTTAAAACGGGCGCATTTTATGCGGCGGTAGCGGCGGGTGTGCCTATTATTCCGGTGGTTTGTTCTACGACACATAATAAAATCGATTTAAATCGTTGGGATAACGGTAAAGTGATTTGTGAAATGATGGAACCTATTGATACTCACAATTATAGTAAAGAAACGGTTCGAGATTTGGCAGCATATTGTCATGATGTGATGGAAAAGCGCATTGCCGAGTTAGATGCTGAAATCGCACAAACCGAAAAGGAAAGTATGAATGCCTGAATTTTCACGCCGTCAATTTTTAAAAAACACGGCAATTTCAACCGCACTTGCCTGCGTACCTGCACCTTTAATGGCGGCAAGCCGTGCAAAATTGACGGTGCCGCCGTTGATTGAAGTTCGCCGTGGTCGTCCGATTATTTTGACGATGGAAGAAACGGGATATCAGTTAGACGGCAAACATCAAGTTAGCGTATGGGGCTTTAATGGCAATTATTTAGGGCCGACAATCAAAATTAAGTCGGGCAGTTTTGCAAAACTTAATTATCACAATAATTTACCTCAACATGTCGCTCTTTCTATTCAAGGTTTACAGACTTCCGGTGAGTTGTTTGGCGGAGCGGCCCGTGTGCTCAAAAAAGGTGAATCTTGGGCACCGATTGTACCGATTGAACAGCCGGCGGCGACTTGTTGGTATCGTTCCGCCACATTGGCTAATTCTGCATATCAAACCTATCGTGGCTTAGTGGGAATGTGGTTGATTGAAGATGAACAAAGTATTAAATCCGTCCTCCCCCGTAAATATGGGGTAGATGATATTCCATTGATTTTACAAGATATGGAATTTAATAGTGAAGGGTTACAATTATTCAAACAAAATCAACCGCACTTTGTGGGGAATCGATTATTGGTCAATGGTTTGGAGTCTCCTTATTTAGATGTGCCACGTGGTTGGGTGAGATTGCGTTTGCTCAACGCCTCTTTAGCTCGGGCTTATGAGTTGCGTTTGGATAATGACCAAGATATTACGGTGATTGCAAAAGATTTAGGTTTTCTTCCGCAAGGTAACGTGGTGAAATCTTTTATTTTGGCACCGGGTGAGCGGACGGAAATCTTAATTAATTTAAGTGAGGGGGGAAATGTTTCGCTTATTTCGGGACATAAGCGGGGTATTTTTGATAAAGTGAAACAGGTTTTTTCTTCTGATGGCGAATTAGTGGAGAATACTGTGTTGGAACTACGCCCTCAAGGTGATTTTTCCGCCTTCGCTCAAAAAATGGACGTAAAGTTTGAGACAGATGCGGTATCTGTGTTAAATGCAAAAGTGGAACAAGAGCGAACGTTTGTTTTGGATGTAACAAGCGGTTTAATTAACCAAAAACGTTTTGATCCGCGCCGTGTGGACGTGGTGGCAAAACAAGGTTCGATTGAACGGTGGATTTTGACCAGTTCTTTACCGGTTGGGTTTACCCTTCAAGGGGCGAAGTTTGTTGTAGAGAGTGATGAGAACGGTGTGCCGAAAGACAATGAGTTGGCTTGGAAAGATACGGTGTGGGTAAAAGGTAAAACGCAAATTTTGGTTCGTTTTGATCAGTTTTCCTCTAATAACTATCCGTTTATTTTTGGCGCATCAAATCTTGTACTTGCCGATATGGGCTGCATTGGTACGATGATTGTGCAGTAAAGTGCGGTCACAAAAACCAACGTTTTTTGAACGTTGGTTTTGCCAACGGCCTCGATTAAGGGGAGGAACAAACGAGTAAGCGAGTTTGTGAATAATTTTTAGTTTGTGTTTATCAATTAAAGGGAAAAAATGAAGAAAATATTCAGTTTAATTTCTATTGCAACGATGTTATTTGGTGCAATCAATGTGGCGGAAGCTAAAACAGCGGATAATCAAAAAGAGCAAAAAGCGGTTTCTCCGGAAATTTATCTTTCTGTGTTTGATACTTCGGTAGAGCCTTTTACCGATCTCAAAACAACCGTATTACCGCGTAGTCAATCCGCTCTTCGACTTTGTTGGGTTGCCCAAGGTCAGTTTTCTGAAATGGTTAGCACGATTGAAACTTTAAAGGCGCCAAAGAAACAAACTGTTACTGCCCAAGGTTCCCAAATATCAACTTCAAAAGATGGCAAAGTGAATGTTATTCGTAGCACATTGGAAACATTGGATCAGGGCAGAAATTTAGTAAGATGTTGGAATTTTGATGAGTCGGATCCACTTGGTCAATATAAGATTCAAATACAAATTATGGGAAAAATTTATCAGGACTTACCGTTTAGCGTTGTAAAATAATCACAAGTAAAAACGGATAATCATATTGTTGATTATCCGTTTTTTTCAGTAATGCGGCGGCGGAGTTTCTTCTGCTTGGCTTGCGATATTTGAGGAGTGGAAATCTTTCAATTTATTCGCTACATAACGTAATTGTAGCTGAATTTTATCCATATCAAATTGTTGTTGAACTAATGCTTGGTTTAATTCCTCTAACAACTGTTCTTGAAATGCCACTTTCATTTCAAGTTCGGCAATGCGATTTTCTAACATTTGTTGAATTTGCATAATTTATCTCTAAATTTAAAAAAAAGTTGAGAATAGCTTAAATCCGATTTAAGCTACTCGTTGCTTTTCTATTATAAAGGATTAATAAAAATGTTAAAAATTCAAAAATTTTCCCTCACCGCGTTAATGGTTAGTGCGGTTGTTTCCGGAACGGTTTTTGCAGATGAAAAAGCGGATGCTAAGTTTAATGATGAGGTATCCTATGCCTTAACCGCCTATTCTATGACGCAAGCAAAATTAATGGCAGAACAAGGCGAGATTAAGTTAAATGAAGCCCAAGTGAATAAAGCGGTAGAAGATGTATTGAAAGGTAAATTCACCGAAGAAAAGATTAGTGAGTTGACGCAAACTTTAGAGCAGTTTCAACAAAAAATTGTTGCGCGCGAACAAGCGAAAATGAAAGAAATTGCTCGGAAGGCGCAAGATGAAGGAGATAAGTATCGTGCTGAGTTTGTCAAAAAAGAGGGCGTGAAAACCACAAAATCCGGTCTATTATATCGTGTTATCGAAGCCGGAAAAGGTGAGTTGATTAAGCCAACGGATATGGTGAAAGTACATTACACCGGGAAATTACCGGACGGTAAAGTTTTCGACAGTTCGGTAGAGCGTGGTCAACCGGCGGAGTTTCGTTTAGATCAAGTTGTAAAAGGCTGGACCGAAGGTCTTCAATTAGTGAAAAAAGGCGGCAAAATTGAGTTGGTCCTTCCTCCTGATTTAGCTTATGGCAAACAAGGCGCAGGTGCTTCTATTCCGCCAAATTCAACGCTGTATTTTGAAGTAGAAGTATTGGATGTTAATCCTAAAGCTAAATAAGTTATCAATTTGAATAAAACATAACCTTTGGTTATGTTTTATTCTTATCCTCCCGTCGTAAAAGAGCGGTTATTTTTAGCGTAGATTCGGAACTTATTCATGTTACATGACGAATATATTTTCACAGATGAAGATCACACCATTTTAAATTCTTATAAAGCGGTAGTGAATGGTGTGAGCGCACTTATTGGTGAGCATTGTGAGATTGTTTTGCATTCCCTAGACGATATGGAGCATTCCGCCATTTGCATTGCTAACGGGCATAATACTAATCGCCAAGTGGGTTCTCCCATTACGGATTTAGCTCTACGAGCTTTGCATAATATGCAAAGTGAAGGTGTCTCAACACCATATTTCACAAGAGTAAAAAGCAATATTTTGATGAAATCCGTGACCATTGCAATTCGTAATAAAAACCAAAGAATAATAGGGTTGCTGTGTATTAATATTAATCTTGATGTGCCGGTTTCAAAATTTATTCAATCTTTTATGCCCGCTATTGAGGTAGAAGAAACCTCTTCTGTGAATTTTGCTAACTCTATGGAGGATTTGGTTTCGCAAACCGTTGAAAAAACTATTGAGGAAGTTAATGCGGATCGCACGGTAGCAAATAATAATAAAAATCGTCAAATTGTGATTTCATTATATGAAAAAGGGATTTTTGATATTAAAGATGCCATCAATTTAGTGGCGGAACGTTTGGATATTTCTCGCCATACGGTTTATCTTTACATTCGTCAAATCAAACAAGAGCAATAGTAATGAACTATGTACTTGCGGTAAAAAGCCCTATCTACGGTACGCAAGGGGCTTATCTTGCTTATCAATTTGCAGAGACCTTAATTGAAAAAGGGCACAGCATCAAACAAATTTTCTTTTTCCAAGAAGGGGTGAGCAACGGTAATCGTTTTGTTTATCCTGCCGGTGACGAAGTGAATTTACAACGATATTGGCAAGTTTTCTCTGCTAAATATAGTGTCCCTTTATGTTTATGTGTGGCGGCTTCGCAACGTCGCGGAGTGGTAAATGAAATGACGGCGGAAAATAGAAATAACCATAATTTGGCAGAAGGATTTGTAATTACCGGTTTAGGGGAATTTATGGCTGCAACATTAAATACCGATAGAGTCATCACATTATGAAAATTGCTTTTTTATTTCGTTCCGCTCCACATGGAACATCTTCTGCACGAGAAGGGTTAGATGCCTTATTAGCCGCAACGGCATTTTGCGATGAGGAGGATATCGGTGCGTTTTTTATCGATGATGGCGTGTTTAATTTGCTGAGTGGACAACAACCGGAGCTATTATTACAAAAAGATTTTGTCCGCACATTTAAGTTATTGGATTTATACAATATCGAACAGTGTTTTATTTGTCGGGAAACTCTTGATAAATTCGGTATTGTAGAGGATGACCTTATCGTATCGGCAAAAAAAATTGATCGCACTTTATTACTCGCTAAGCTGAATCAAGCAGAAAAATTGCTAACATTTTAAGGGATATTTATGCTCTATTGTTTTTCTCAGGCAAATTACGATAAAGAAGAATTAATGAGTTATCTTTCTTTGGTGACGGAAAACGATGCTGTTGTGCTTTGGCAAGACGCAGTATTATTAATAGCAAAATACCCCAATTATTTTAAAGATTGTAAGGGACATTGCTTTGCATTGGAACAAGATATTTTAGCAAGAAATTTGACCGCACTTTTACCGAAAGAAAATATAGTGCAATTAATTTCTTTATTGGATTTGGTCGATATTACCGTACAGTATTCTCCTCAGATGGCATTATAAAAATATTTGTTTTTTCTCAGGTTCTTTTCACATTTTATCTATAAATCTTATTGATTCGCCTAGTCCTTTATGCTATATTCCGCAGCCTCTTACATCTGTCTTATGCTTATGTAGGAGGATTCGTCCCGAAAGGGTGTTTTTTTAACTTAACGGAGCACTAATATGATCCAAGAACAGACTATGCTGGATGTTGCTGATAACTCAGGCGCTCGCAGCGTAATGTGTATCAAGGTTCTAGGTGGATCGCACCGTCGTTATGCTGCAATTGGTGACATCATCAAAATTACTGTAAAAGAAGCAATTCCTCGCGGTAAAGTAAAGAAAGGTGATGTATTAAAAGCAGTTGTTGTGCGCACCAAGAAGGGTGTTCGTCGCCCAGATGGATCAGTCATTCGCTTCGATGGCAATGCTTGTGTCATTTTAAATAATAACACTGAGCAACCAATCGGTACTCGTATTTTTGGACCTGTGACGCGTGAACTTCGTTCTGAGAAGTTTATGAAGATCATTTCTTTGGCACCAGAAGTACTGTAAGGAGAAGTGACAAATGGCTGCAAAAATTCGTCAAAACGATGAAGTAATCGTGCTTGCCGGTAAAGATAAAGGCAAGCGTGGAAAGGTAACTAAAGTGTTACCAAACGGTAAGGTATTTGTTGAAGGTATCAATATCGTCACTAAACATGAAAAACCGGTTCCTACATTGGGCAAAGCCGGCGGTTTGGTGAAAAAAGAAGCGGCGATTGACGTTTCAAATGTTGCGATTTTTAACCCGAAAACAAATAAAGCTGATCGTGTAGGTTTTAGATTTGAAGAAGGTAAAAAAGTACGTTTCTTTAAATCTAACAATGAAATTATCTAACAAACTGGAGTAATGCGATGGCGAAACTGCATGATTACTACAGAGATCAAGTAGTAAACGAATTAAAAAATAAATTCGGCTACAAATCTGTCATGCAAGTCCCACGAATCGAAAAGATTACCCTGAATATGGGTGTGGGTGAAGCATTGACCGACAAAAAATTGCTAGACAACGCGGTAGCGGACTTAACAGCAATCAGCGGTCAAAAACCTTTAGTAACTAAAGCTCGTAAATCTGTTGCTGGCTTTAAGATCCGTCAGGGATATCCAATCGGTTGTAAAGTGACACTACGCGGAGAGCGTATGTGGGAGTTCTTTGAACGTTTAATTACAATTGCTGTTCCACGTATTCGTGACTTCCGCGGTTTGAGTGCGAAATCATTTGATGGTCGTGGTAATTACAGCATGGGTGTGCGTGAACAAATCATCTTCCCAGAGATCGATTACGATAAAGTAGATCGTGTTCGTGGTTTGGATATCACTATCACAACTACTGCTAAGAATGATGAAGAAGGTCAAGCACTACTTGCTGCCTTTAATTTCCCATTCCGTAAATAAGGCAGGTTATCATGGCTAAACAATCAATGAAAGCACGCGATGTAAAACGCGTTAAATTGGCTGAAAAATTTTATGCTAAACGTGTAGAGTTAAAGAAAATCATTTCAGATGTAAATGCCTCTGATGAGGAGCGTTGGAATGCGGTATTAAAGTTGCAAACTTTACCACGTGATTCTAGTCTATCTCGTCAGCGTAACCGTTGCCGCCAAACAGGACGTCCGCATGGCGTTCTTCGTAAGTTTGGTTTGAGCCGTATTAAGGTCCGCGAAGCTGCGATGCGTGGTGAAATCCCAGGCCTTAAAAAAGCGAGTTGGTAATATACCACTTTATTTTGGAATCGGAGAAAAAGTACAATGAGTATGCAAGATCCAATCGCAGATATGCTGACCCGAATTCGTAACGGTCAAGCTGCGAACAAAGTTGCGATCAGTATGCCTTCATCCAAGCTAAAAGTGGCAATTGCCAATGTGTTAGCTGCTGAAGGTTATATCGAAAGCGTTAAAGTTTTAGAAGGTGTAAAACCTGAGTTGGAAATTACTTTAAAATATTTCCAAGGAAAACCGGTTGTAGAGAGTATCCAACGTGTAAGCCGTCCTGGTCTTCGTATTTATAAACGTAAAGACGAATTACCAAAAGTTATGGGCGGATTAGGTGTTGCTGTTGTTTCTACATCCAAAGGTGTTATGACTGACCGCGCGGCTCGTCAAGCTGGCTTAGGCGGTGAGATCATCTGTTATGTAGCTTAATAGAGAGGTAGGAAAATGTCTCGTGTTGCAAAAGCACCTGTTAATATTCCTGCCGGTGTTGAGGTTAAACTTAACGGTCAGTTATTAACAGTAAAAGGTAAAAATGGCGAGTTATCTCGCACAATTCATAATTCAGTTGAAGTTAAACAAGATAATGGTCAGCTAACTTTTGCTCCACGTGAAGGTTTTGTTGAAGCAAATGCTCAATCGGGTACAGCTCGTGCATTAGTTAATGCAATGGTTATCGGTGTTAATGAAGGCTTCACTAAAAAATTAGTATTGGTTGGTGTTGGTTACAGAGTACAACTTAAAGGTAACGTGGTTGCATTAAGTTTAGGCTATTCCCACCCGGTAGAGCACACTTTGCCGGCAGGTATTACTGCTGAATGCCCTTCTCAAACAGAGATTGTATTGAAAGGTGCTGACAAACAGTTAATCGGTCAAGTTGCAGCAGATATTCGTGCTTATCGCCGTCCTGAGCCTTATAAAGGTAAAGGGGTACGTTACGCTGATGAAGTGGTACGTATCAAAGAGGCTAAGAAGAAATAATTAAGGTAACACTATGGATAAGAAATCAGCTCGTATCCGTCGTGCAGCTCGTGCACGCTATATGATGAAAGAGCAAGGTGTAACTCGTTTAGTTGTTCACCGCACTCCACGTCATATTTATGCACAAGTTATTGCATCGAACGGTTCAGAAGTGCTTGCCGCTGCTTCAACTGTTGAGAAAGCAATTCGTGAGCAAGTAAAATATACTGGTAACAAAGACGCTGCTGCTGTAGTAGGTAAAACTGTTGCAGAGCGTGCATTAGCAAAAGGCATAAAGGCAGTTGCTTTTGATCGTTCCGGTTTTAAATATCATGGACGTGTCCAAACTTTAGCGGACGCTGCTCGTGAAGCTGGTCTACAGTTCTAATGGGGTAAATTGAGATGTCAAACATCGAAAAACAAGCTGGTGAACTGCAAGAGAAGCTAATCGCAGTAAACCGTGTATCAAAAACTGTAAAAGGTGGTCGTATTATGAGCTTTACCGCATTGACTGTGGTTGGTGATGGCAACGGCCGTGTCGGTTTTGGTTATGGTAAAGCGCGCGAAGTTCCGGCAGCGATCCAAAAAGCGATGGAGAAAGCCCGTCGCAATATGATTAATGTAGCTTTAAGTGAAGGCACATTGCAACACCCAGTTAAAGGTGTTCATACTGGTTCTCGTGTATTTATGCAACCGGCTAGCGAAGGTACAGGTATCATTGCTGGTGGTGCGATGCGTGCAGTATTAGAAGTTACTGGTATACGTAACGTCCTTTCTAAAGCATACGGTTCTACCAACCCAATTAATGTTGTTCGTGCAACTATTGATGCATTGGCAAATATGAAATCACCAGAAATGGTTGCTGCAAAACGTGGTAAGACTGTTGATGAAATTTTGGGGTAATTGATGATGGCTAAAACTATTAAAGTAACACAAGTTCGTAGTTCGATTGCTCGTTTACCGAAGCATAAAGCTACCTTGCGTGGTCTTGGTCTTCGCCATATGCACCACACAGTCGAGTTAATTGACACACCAGCAGTACGTGGAATGATTAACCAGGTTTCATACATGGTTAAAGTAGAGGAGTAAGAGATGCGTTTAAATACTCTATCTCCGGCTGAAGGCGCAAAACATAGTTCTAAACGCCTTGGTCGTGGTATTGGTTCTGGTCTAGGTAAGACCGGTGGACGTGGTCATAAAGGTCAAAAATCTCGTACCGGCGGCGGAGTTCGTCGAGGTTTTGAAGGTGGTCAAATGCCATTGTACCGTCGTTTACCAAAATTTGGTTTCACCTCAATGAAAGCTGCTGTTACAGCAGAAGTTCGTTTGAGTGACTTGAATAAAGTAGAAGGCGGGGTGGTAACTTTAGAAACACTAAAAGCTGCAAATGTTTTAACTAAAGATATTCAATTTGCTAAAGTTATTTTGGCAGGTGAGTTGAAATCTGCTGTGGCTATTCGCGGCTTACGTGTGACTAAAGGTGCGAAAGCAGCGATTGAAGCTGCTGGCGGTTCAATTGAGGAATAATTAGCAAATGGCTAAACAACCAGGTTATCAAGCTAGAAGTACCAATAGTGGTAAAAGTGAGCTAAGAAGTAGATTACTTTTTGTTTTAGGTGCACTTATTGTTTATCGTATTGGTTCATTTATTCCGGTTCCTGGTATTGATGCAGCCGTACTCGCTCAATTAGTTGAACAACAAAAAGGTACCATCATTGATATGTTTAACATGTTCTCTGGTGGTGCACTAAGTCGAGCCTCAATTCTTGCGTTAGGTATTATGCCATACATCTCGGCATCTATCGTGATTCAATTGTTAGCAACGGTTTCTCCTGCTCTAGCTGAATTGAAGAAAGAAGGAGCGGCAGGTCAAAGAAAAATTACCAAGTATACTCGCTATGCCACGGTAGTTTTTGCGACTATTCAGGCCGTTGCGATTTCTACAGGTTTACCAAATATGTTACCTGGACTGGTTCCAAATGTTGGATTCAGTTTTTATTTTACCTCAGTAGTGAGTTTAGTAACTGGTACTATATTTTTGATGTGGTTAGGTGAACAAATTACAGAAAGGGGAATTGGTAATGGTATTTCTATTCTCGTTTTTGGGGGGATTGTAGCAGGTTTACCTTCAGCTATTCTAGGAACAATTGAGCAGGCTCGCCAAGGGCAAATGCACCTATTAGTTCTTTTGCTAATAGCTGCAATTGTGTTTGCAGTAACTTATTTTGTTGTTTTTGTAGAAAGAGGACAACGTCGAATTCGGATTGAGTATGCTAAACGTCAGCAAGGTCGTCAGATTTTAGGCGGACATTCAACACATTTACCGTTAAAAGTTAATATGGCAAATGTAATGCCGGCAATCTTTGCATCTAGCATTATCTTATTTCCTGCCACATTGACACAATGGTTTGGTCAAAATGATAAATTTGAGTGGTTGAATAATTTATCAATTCTGTTGAATCCTGGCCAGCCTTTATATTTGCTTGTTTATGCAATTGCAATCATTTTCTTCAGTTTCTTCTACACTGGAATGCAATATAACCCGCGTGATACGGCAGATAACTTAAAAAAATCTGGTGCATTTATTCCAGGAATTAGACCGGGTGAACAAACATCACGTTACATTGATAAAGTAATGACTCGCCTAACTTTAATTGGTGGTCTTTATGTAACGTTTGTCTGTTTGGTTCCTTATATTATGACATCGGCTTGGGATGTTAAATTCTACTTTGGTGGAACATCATTATTGATCGTTGTCGTTGTAATTATGGATTTCATTGTTCAGGTTCAAAGTCACTTAATGTCGTCTCAATATGAATCTGCATTGAAAAAAGCAAACCTCAAGGGGTTAGGACAATAATTGTCCAATTAACATAAAAAGGATAAGCAATGAAAGTTCGTGCTTCCGTAAAGAAAATGTGTCGTAACTGTAAAATTGTTAAACGTGAAGGTGTTGTGCGTGTATTATGTAGCGACCCTAAACATAAGCAACGTCAAGGTTAATTGATAACTTTTTCTTGCCAAGAACCGGTTGAGCAGCTATACTGCCCAACTCATTTACATCCTTGATATTCTGTTTGAGTATCCTGAAAACGGGCTTTTCAAGATCAGAATATCAATTAATTTAGAATATAGGAGTGCATAGTGGCCCGTATTGCAGGCATTAACATTCCTGATCATAAACATACTGTAATTGCCTTAACTGCAATTTATGGTATCGGTAAAACTCGTTCAAAAGCTATTTGTGCTGCTGCGGGGATTGCCGAAGATGTTAAGATCAGAGAGTTGTCTGAAGAGCAGATTGACAAACTGCGTGACGAAGTTGGTAAATTTACTGTTGAAGGTGACTTACGTCGAGAAGTAACACTAAACATCAAACGTCTTCTAGACTTAGGTTGTTACCGTGGTTTGCGCCATCGTCGTAGTTTACCAGTACGTGGTCAGCGTACTAAAACTAACGCGCGTACCCGCAAGGGTCCTCGTAAACCGATCAAAAAATAGTCGGGGTAAATAATGGCTAAAACACCAGTTCGTACACGTAAACGTGTAAAAAAACAAGTTGTAGATGGCGTAGCTCACATTCACGCATCTTTCAATAACACAATCGTTACTATTACCGACCGCCAAGGCAATGCTTTAGCATGGGCAACTGCGGGTGGTTCGGGTTTCCGTGGTTCTCGTAAATCTACTCCGTTTGCCGCACAAGTTGCTGCTGAACGTTGTGCTGAAATTGTTAAAGAATTCGGCTTAAAGAACTTGGAAGTTATGGTTAAAGGTCCGGGACCAGGTCGTGAGTCAACAATCCGTGCATTAAATGCGGCGGGCTTCCGTATCACGAACATTACAGATGTAACCCCGATTCCTCATAACGGTTGTCGTCCACCGAAAAAACGTCGTGTTTAATGGCGTAATAGGATAGTTGGAGAAAGAAAATGGCAAGATATTTGGGCCCTAAACTCAAGCTCAGCCGTCGTGAAGGCACTGATTTATTTCTTAAGTCAGGTGTGCGTGCGATTGATTCAAAATGTAAAATTGATACAGCACCGGGTCAACATGGTGCTCGTAAACCGCGTTTATCTGACTATGGTAGTCAGTTACGTGAAAAGCAAAAAGTTCGTCGTATTTATGGTATTCTAGAGCGTCAGTTCCGTAATTACTATAAAGAAGCGAACCGTTTGAAAGGTAACACTGGTGAAAACTTATTAGTGTTATTGGAAGGTAGATTAGATAACGTTGTTTATCGTATGGGGTTTGCAGCAACTCGAGCAGAGGCTCGTCAGTTAGTAAGTCATAAAGCGATTGTGGTAAACGGTCGTGTTGTGAATATCCCATCTTTCCAGGTTGCAGTTAATGATGTTATTGCTGTTAGAGAAAAATCTAAAAAACAAGCACGTATTAAAGCATCATTAGAATTAGCAGAACAAAGAGAAAAGCCAACTTGGTTAGAAGTTGATGCAGCTAAAATGGAAGGTGTTTTTAAACGTATTCCTGAACGTTCTGATTTATCAGCAGATATTAACGAACATCTGATCGTTGAGCTTTACTCTAAATAGTAGTGAAGCTTAAAAGTAAAGAGAGGATAAAATGCAGGGTTCTGTTACAGAATTTTTAAAACCACGTTTAGTAGATATTGAGCAGATTAGCTCAACGCACGCTAAGGTGATCCTTGAACCGTTAGAGCGTGGCTTTGGTCATACTCTAGGTAATGCATTACGTCGTATTCTTCTATCTTCAATGCCAGGTTGTGCTGTAACTGAAGTAGAGATCGAAGGAGTATTGCATGAGTATAGTAGTAAGGAAGGTGTTCAGGAAGATATTCTTGAAGTGCTTTTAAACCTTAAAGGTCTAGCGGTTAAAGTACAGAATAAAGATGATGTTATTCTGACACTAAATAAATCTGGAATTGGCCCTGTTGTTGCAGCGGATATCTCCCATGATGGGGATGTTGAAATTGTAAATCAAGACCATGTGATTTGTCACTTAACTGACGAAAATGCTTCGATTAGTATGCGTATTCGTGTTCAACGTGGAAGAGGATATATTCCCGCTTCAACTCGCATCCAGGTAGATGAGCGTCCAATTGGTCGTTTGCTTGTTGATGCTTGTTATAGTCCTGTTGAAAGCATTTCTTATAATGTTGAAGCAGCTCGTGTTGAGCAACGTACGGACTTGGATAAATTAGTTATTAATTTAGAAACAAATGGTACGTTGGACCCTGAGGAAGCAATTCGTCGTGCTGCAACAATCTTAGCAGAGCAACTTGATGCATTCGTTGATTTACGTGATGTTCGTCAGCCTGAAATTAAGGAAGAAAAACCGGAGTTTGATCCGATTTTATTACGTCCTGTAGATGATTTAGAGTTGACAGTTCGTTCTGCTAACTGTTTGAAAGCAGAAACAATTCACTATATCGGTGACTTGGTACAACGTACAGAAGTTGAGTTATTAAAAACACCTAATCTTGGTAAGAAGTCGCTTACTGAAATTAAGGACGTACTTGCTTCACGTGGTTTGTCACTTGGTATGCGCCTTGAGAATTGGCCGCCAGCAAGTATTGCTGAAGACTAATTTGGTCATAGATTAAGGTTTTTCTTAGAAGGATAAGATCATGCGCCATCGTAAGAGTGGTCGTCAACTAAACCGTAATAGCAGCCATCGCCAAGCGATGTTCCGTAATTTAGCCAGTGCTTTAGTTAGTCACGAAATTATCAAGACAACTTTACCTAAAGCTAAAGAATTACGTCGTGTAGTTGAACCGTTAATTACATTAGCAAAAGAAGATAGCGTTGCAAACCGTCGTTTAGCATTCGCTCGTACTCGTAACGTTGATACTGTTGCGAAATTATTCAATGAATTGGGTCCGCGTTTTTCTCAGCGTGCAGGTGGTTACACCCGTATTTTAAAATGTGGTTTCCGTGCAGGTGATAATGCTCCAATGGCTTATATTGAGTTAGTTGAGCGTCCGGAAGCTGCAGAAACCGTGACAGAATAATTGGTTGAATAATAAAAAAGCTCGCAAGTCTGCGGGCTTTTATTATTTATAGTTCATAGGTATACATATGATAATTCTATTTTATAGAATACAAT
>NZ_MLHS01000015.1 GCF_001999335.1 Rodentibacter sp. Ppn85
CCAGCGTGGCGTCCCTACACTTCTTTAAATTGTGCATTTGCTACATAATGCCGCGTATTTTATAAACTGATCGTTTTATTTTAATCTTAACCGTAAAAATATTTATCTCGATACAAGCTATCGCAGTTTATTGAGATAAACGATCTCAAAAATTCCAGCAAAACCAACCGCACTTTTCGCTTTTGAGGGATAAATTTTGCTATAATCCCCGTCTTAAAAAGAATTTTGAAAATAGGAAAAGAAAATGGCTCGAGAATTTAAACGTAGCGACCGTGTTGCGCAAGAAATCCAGAAAGAAATTGCGGTGATTTTACAACGTGAGGTGAAAGATCCGCGCATTGGTATGGTGACAGTATCCGATGTTGAGGTGTCGAGTGATTTGGCTTATGCCAAAATTTTTGTCACCTTCTTGTTCGATCACGATGAAAGTGCCATTGAACAGGGGATGAAAGGCTTAGAAAAGGCCGCACCTTATATTCGCACCTTGCTTGGCAAAGCGATGCGTTTACGCATTGTGCCAGAAATTCGTTTTATCTACGATCAATCTTTAGTGGAAGGTATGAGAATGTCCAATTTGGTAACGAGCGTGGTGCGTGAAGATGAACGTAAACACGTTGAGGATGAAGCATAATGTCGAGACCACGCAAGCGGGGACGTGATATTGACGGCGTGTTTTTATTGGATAAACCGCAAGGAATGTCTTCTAACGAGATTATGCAAAAGGTGAAACGCCTTTTCCAAGCCAATAAAGCAGGTCATACGGGGGCGTTAGATCCATTGGCAACAGGAATGTTGCCGATTTGTTTAGGTGAAGCCACTAAGTTTTCGCAATTTTTATTGGATGCGGATAAGCGTTATTTAGTTACTGCAAAATTAGGCGAACGCACCGATACTTCCGATGCTGACGGGCAGGTCGTGGAAACCCGCGCAGTGAATGTGGAAACGCCGCAAATTTTGACCGCACTTGAGCAATTTAGGGGCGATATTTTACAAGTGCCGACAATGTTTTCAGCCTTAAAACATCAAGGCAAACCTTTGTATGAATACGCCCGTCAAGGTATCACCGTAGAACGTGAGGCACGCCCGATCACGATCTTTGAACTTAAGTTTATTGAATTCCACGCCCCTTATTTAACCTTAGAAGTGCATTGTTCCAAAGGCACTTATATTCGCACATTGGTGGATGATTTAGGGGAAGTACTAGGTTGTGGAGCGCATGTTACCATGTTACGCCGACTTGCCGTGGCGGATTATCCGATTGAAGCGATGATAGGTTGGGAAGAATTACAACATCTTGTGGAAAAGCAAGATTTGGCGTTACTTGATCAGCATTTATTACCAACAGATACGGCAGTAAGCAAATTACCGGCATTGCATTTGAATGAAGCACAAAGCCGCTCTGTTGGTTTTGGTCAGCGTGTAAAATTTAACAACGACCGGAATTTACAAGGACAAGTGCGGTTGTTTTCGGCACAGAATTTATTTTTAGGTGTAGCTTTGATCGATGGTTATATCATTCGTCCACAACGATTAATTACACAATCTGCATAATTTTATTTGCCTTTCCTTATAAATTCCAGTAAGCTCACCTGTAATTAATTTATTACAAAGTGTGTAAATAAAATATTACAGGTGGATTATGGAAGCGCTTAAAGATTTACGTTCCGAAATTGATTCGCTCGATCGCGAACTCATTCAACTTTTTTCTAAACGTCTCAAACTGGTTTCACAGGTGGGCAAAGTCAAACATCAACAGGGGCTCCCTATCTATGCGCCGGATCGCGAAATTGCTATGTTACAAGCACGCCGTTTAGAAGCGGAAAAAGCCGGTATTTCACCGGATCTAATCGAAGATGTGCTACGCCGTTTTATGCGGGAATCCTATACCAATGAAAATCAATTTGGTTTTAAAACCGTGAATCCTGACATTCGTAAAATTGTGATTGTAGGCGGTTACGGGAAATTGGGCGGATTATTTGCCCGTTATTTACGTGCTTCCGGTTATCCGATTTCCGTTTTAGAATGTGATGATTGGGATGTGGCGGATCGAATTCTTGCCAATGCCGATGCGGTGATTATTTCCGTGCCTATTGCGAATACCCTAGAAACTATTGAACGCTTAAAACCTTATTTGACGGAAAATATGTTACTTGCGGATCTCACCTCGGTAAAACGTGAACCCTTGGCGAAAATGTTAGAAATACATCAAGGGGCTGTAGTGGGATTGCACCCTATGTTCGGACCAGATATTACCAGTATGGCAAAACAAGTGATAGTGCGTTGTGACGGACGTTTTCCTGAGCTATATGAATGGTTGCTTGAGCAAATTCAAATTTGGGGAGTGAAAATTCATCAAACCGATGCTATAGAACACGATCACCATATGACTTATGTGCAGGCTTTGCGTCACTTTTCGACCTTTGCCAATGGTTTACACCTTTCTAAACAACCTGTGAATCTCACCAATTTACTTGCTCTTTCTTCCCCAATTTATCGTTTAGAATTAGCAATGATTGGTCGCTTGTTTGCGCAAGATGCTGAACTTTATGCGGATATTATTATGGATAAAAAGGAAAATCTAGAAGTGATTGAAAGCCTAAAACAAACCTATGAAGAGGCATTAGAGTTTTTTGAGAATCATGATCGCCAAGGTTTCATTGAAGCGTTTCATCAAGTACGGGAATGGTTTGGAGAATATTCCGAACAATTTTTAAAAGAAAGCCATCAATTATTACAACAGGCGAATGATTTGAAGCAAGGATAGAAGAAAAAGTGCGGTGAAAATGACCGCACTTTTTTATTAAAGCGGTATTATGTAGCAAATGCACAAAAATAGGAAATTTCAACGACTTATATAGGGACACACTGCGTGTGTCCGTTATAAAATCAAATCATTTCAATATATTAAAATTCGGAGATACGCGGTATGCACCTACAAGCTAAACCAAAAACATGCAGCTGTTACATAATACCGAATTAAAGACCAAGAAGTTTTTGTTGTAATGATTGTAGTGTAAAGGGTTTGATTAGCACAGGATATTGTTCGGCATTTTCTAATTGCGCCGTGTGGCCTGTGATAAGTAAGATTTTTATTGTAGGGAAATTTTTCTGTATCCATTTGGCAAGATCTATGCCGGTGAGTTTATCGGATAACATAATATCAGATAATAAATAGTCAATTTTTTCTCCTTGTTCTAATTGTTCAATGGCTTGTTCGGCAGATTCACATAAGATAGGTATATAGCCCAGAACATGGAGTTGCTCGCCTAGTGTTTCACGTAAACTTGTTTTATCTTCGACAATCAAAATCTTATAGCGAACCTTGTTTTTACTAAAGTTTTTTGGCGTTGATATAGCGGTATTCATGTTCTCGGTAATCGGTAATTGCAAGTGAATTGCCGTACCTTGTGACGGACAAGAATCAATTTTCACCCGACCTTTCGATTGGCGAATAAATCCATATACCATTGATAATCCCAATCCGCTTCCCCGACCATTTTGTTTTGTTGTGAAAAACGGCTCGAATACATGGTTGAGCGTCTCTTCATCTATACCGCATCCATCATCTATAACAGAAAGTTGAACCATATCTTCTTGCCGATACGTGCGGGTGACATTAAAGGCCGTGGTTTGGATAGTGATGGTTCCTTGATCGTTCAATGCATCTTTTGCATTTACAATTAGATTAAGAAGCGCCGTTTCAAGTTGATTTTTATCAATGTAAACATGGGGTAAATTCTCGCCTAAATCTAACCGCACTTTGATACTTGTCGGAATACTATGTTTGATTAAATCATTAAATTCTAAAACAAGCTGGTTAATATCCAGCGAAATCGGATGGAGTGGTTGTTTTCTTGCATAAGCCAGCAAGCGTTGGGTTAAAGTCGCACTATTTTCAGCCGCTTTTAAAGCTCGTTGTAAACGTTTTGCTTGCCGTTCATCAAGATGATCAGGGTTAATTAAATCTAAATTACCAATAATCACGGCAAGAAAATTATTAAAATCATGGGCGATACCTCCGGTTAAATGCCCAATTGCCCGCATTTTTTGGTTATGAATAATCTCATTTTCCCATTTTTTACGTTGTGTACGGTCAATTAAAAAGATAACAAATCCATCTTTTAAAGGGCTGACACGCCATTCTAACGTATATTCTTCATATTGTATTTCAAGAAAATCTTGTGCTTGGCGAACTTCCGTAAGCAAGGTTAAATTAATGGCTTGATTGCTTCCGATAACTTTGGTTTGTCGTGAATCAAAATAATTAACTAATGAATAAAGACTGTGTTGTTGATATTCTGTAAAAAATGGCTGAAGTAATGTTTTAAATTGAGCGTTATGAGAGATGAGATTTAACTCTTTATCAAAAATGGCTAATCCGTCCCGCATGGCTAAAAAAGTTTGTTCGACTAATTCATTTTTTTCTTTCAATAAGGAATCCGTTCGTTCCAGTTCAATGACATTTTGGTAAAACACATCAAAGGTTCTCGCTAAATCACCAATCTCATCATGACTATGTTGTTGTGGCACTGTCACATTTTTATTGCCTTGTGATAAACACTTTAATGCGTTTGTAATGGAATAAAGCCGTTTTCCAATAAGAGAGTAAATATATTTTGCCCAAATAATAATCAGCAGAATCGTGAAAAGTGAAAATAATAAAATAAATAGCGTTAATGTGAATAAATGTTGTTGAACTTGTTCTGAATTAGTATTGGCATTTTCTACTTTATCTTTAACTAACTGTGTATAGCGTTGGTTGATTTGTTGGACTAAGGCATCAATCTTAAATGTCAGAAATTGAATACGCAAATTAACTTTCTCTAAGATTTTTGCGTTATCAATCATAGTGGGAAATTGCTGCTGAAGTTTCATTAGTTCTTCATTAATATCAGGAAACTGTTTAACAGGAGGAAAAAATAAAAAATTGGCTTGTATTCCTGTAAATACACTCACAGAAAAACGACTTTTCGTTGCGTCTTCAATGAGTTTTTCTACCCGATCAAGTTGTATAAGAAAATTTTGCGGAAATTGATGTGCTATATCGCTGGGTGTGACTCGTTTTTCTAATCTTTTAATATGTCGAATATAAAGTAATCCTTGGTTTAATTGGCTAATCATTGTCGTGTGTAACACGTGACGTTCATGGGTTTGTAATAATAAATCCTGTACACTTTTTTCAAGTAAATCAATGTGATGAATAACTTGAGTGAAAATTTCATTGGGTTCGGCAGTGGATTGTTTGGCTTGTGTGAGTAAATTTTGTAATTCTTCTGCATGACGCGTAAGTGATTTTGATTCCCCTTGATATTCTAAAGCACTGGTCGTTTGCGTTAAACGTTTCGCATACGTAGAAATTTGTGCGGTTTTAACTCCCAATGTCATTGAGGAAAATATTTGATTAAGGGAGCGATCCCGCAAATTGGATAAAGAATTATAGGTATTATTTAATCCGATAATTGCCGTCATACTGATAGCAATAATAAGTGAAATTACTGTAATTAAAAACAGCATTAAACGAAAGCGTACGCTATAAATTTTTGTTGATGTTTTCCAATTCTTCATTTTTTAACTGCACTTTTATATCTACATCATTTTTGATTATTGTAAGCATAACTTAATAAAAACAAATGAAAAATATCATTCCCTTACTATCGTTTTGTGATCTAACTCTCAAATTTGATAAAAAGTAGCAATTATGACAATTGTGAATCAGTTTCAACATTTTCTATTTATATTCCTATGATTAAATGTTGAAAACTAATTTCAAAGGGGGAGTGATGGAAATGCAAGAACATAATTCTGATCAAGTTACCCATCCATTATTAGAAATGAAAGGTATCGCTAAGCGTTTTGGTTCATTTTATGCATTACAAGGCGTGGATTTATCTATTTATCGAGGAGAAATTCATGCTTTGATGGGCGAAAATGGGGCGGGGAAAAGTACCTTAATGAAAATTCTTGCCGGTGCTTACACAGCTTCTGAAGGCGATATTTTTATTGATGGCGAGCGCTTTGTAATTTCCTCCCCAAAAGATGCTATTAAAGCCGGCATTACTTTGATTTATCAAGAAATTCATTTATCACCGAATCTGACGGTAGCAGAAAATATTTTTTTAGGCTGTGAAATCAAACATTGGTATGGTCTTGATCGCAAAACTATGGCTGAGATTTCACAAAAAGTATTAGATCGATTAGGCGCACAATTTTCCGCTACTCAAAAAGTGTCGTCACTCACCATTGCAGAACAACAACAGGTTGAAATAGCACGGGCTTTACATCGTAACAGTCGGGTATTAGTGATGGATGAACCGACAGCTGCATTATCATCTCGTGAAACGGAACGATTATTTGAATTAGTGAAAAAACTACGCGATGAAGGAATGGCGATTATCTACATTAGTCATCGAATGGCTGAAATCTATGAGTTGGCGGATCGGGTGAGTGTGTTGCGTGATGGAAAATATGTGGGTTCACTCACTCGTGAAAATTTAGATTCTGTGACTTTAGTTCAAATGATGGTAGGTCGTCCTTTAACCGATTTATTTAACAAAGAATCTGTTCCTATTGGAGAAGAAGTATTACGTGTGGAAAATCTTGCAGACGGTAATAAAGTGCAAGATGTTTCACTTGTGGTTAGAGCCGGTGAAATCATTGGTTTATCCGGCTTGGTAGGCGCAGGACGTTCTGAATTGGCACATCTATTGTTCGGTGTTAAACAGGCAACGCAAGGTAAAATTTATCTCAGTGGGGGAGAAATTAGCTTTAATTCACCACGGGAAGCCATTGCACACCACGTGGCGTTATTGCCGGAAAATCGTAAAGAAGAAGGCTTATTTCTTGATCTAAATATTCTTAAGAACGTGACGATGGCAACCATTGAACGTGATGCCACAATGCTAGTGATAAACCAAACGAAAGGAAAACAAGCGACTCAAGAAGCCATTGATGGGTTAAAAATGCGAGTGCCTAGCGCTAATGTGAATGTGAGTGGTTTATCCGGAGGAAATCAGCAAAAAGTGTTGCTATCCCGTTGGGCTGCTATTCATCCTAAATTGTTCATTATGGATGAACCGACTCGTGGTGTTGATGTGGGGGCCAAAAGTGAAATCTATCGAATGATGATTGAAATGGCAAAACAAGGTGTGGCAATTTTGATGATTTCCAGTGAACTCCCGGAAATTGTAGGAATGAGTGATCGCGTTTATGTGATGCGTGAAGGCTATATGGTCGGTGAATTAACAGGAAAGGATATTAATCAAGAACAAATTATGGCGTTTGCTTGTGGTGCGCAATAAATCAAATGAAGGATTAAATTTTAAAAGAGAGGTAAAAAATGGGAACAGCACAATCAACCAACGTGGGGTTTAAGAAAATAGCACTCGCTGATGCGATGCAAACGATGGGGATCTTGCCAATTTTAATTTTAATTGTCATCGTTTTTTCTTTTGTTGCACCTAATTTTATGACGGAAGCTAATGTGATGAATATTACCCGTCAAGCTTCCATCAATATTGTCCTTGCCGCCGGAATGACTTTTGTGATTTTAACCGGTGGAATTGATCTTTCAGTCGGTTCTATTCTTGGTGTAACGGCGGTAATGGGGTTGGTCACATCATTAAATCCGGCATTAGCAGATTTTGCTGTCCCAATCGCTTTACTTGCAGGATTGGGAATGGGCGTATTCAATGGCTTACTTGTCGCTTATGCCGGTCTACCGCCGTTCATTGTCACCTTAGGTACTTACACCGCATTGCGTGGCTCAGCTTATTTGGTTGCCGATGGTACAACGGTAATCAACTCAAAAATCTCATTTAGCTGGATTGGCAACGGCTATCTCGGCTCCGTTCCTTGGTTGGTGATTATTGCGTTTGCCGTGATTGCAATCTGCTGGTTTATTTTACGCCGCACGACTTTAGGCACTCATATCTATGCGGTTGGAGGCAATTTACAAGCCGCCCGTTTAACCGGTATTAAAGTTTCTTTAGTATTAATTTTCGTTTATGCCAGCAGCGGTTTGTTGTCCGGTCTCGGTGGTGTGATGAGTGCATCACGTTTATACAGTGCCAACGGTAATCTTGGTGTGGGTTATGAACTTGATGCAATCGCCGCTGTTATTTTAGGTGGGACCAGCTTTGTCGGTGGGATTGGTACAATCACCGGGACATTAATTGGAGCATTAATTATTGCCACCTTAAATAATGGTATGACATTAATGGGGGTGTCATATTTCTGGCAACTCGTTATTAAAGGTGGGGTTATTATCGTAGCTGTATTAATCGACAAATACCGTACTCGCTCAGCATAATATTTACTTCAACATAGGAGAAAATCGCAATGAAATTAAAAACTTTAGCTGTATCGTTAATGTTAGCTATCGCACCTTTTGCTCAAGGGAAAGAATTAAATTCTATCGGTGTGACGGTTGGAGATCTCGCTAATCCGTTTTTTGTGCAAATCGCAAAAGGGGCGGAATTGAAAGCTAAAGAATTGGCGGGAGATAAAGTTAATGTTGTCTCTGTATCCAGTGGTTACGATTTAGGACAACAAGTGGCACAGATCGATAATTTTATTGCTGCCAAAATGGATATGATCATTTTAAATGCCGCAGATTCCAAAGGGATCGGCCCTGCCGTACAACGCGCACGTGATGCCGGAATTGTCGTTGTTGCTGTAGATGTGGCTGCAGATGGAGCGGATGCCACAGTAACCTCAAATAACTATCAAGCCGGAAAAATTGCTTGTCAAACCATTGTGGATAAATTAAACGGCAAGGGTAATGTCGTCATTATTAATGGACCACCGGTTTCGGCTGTACAAGATCGTGTTCAAGGCTGCCAAGATGTATTTGCGAAACATGGTGAGATTAAGGTGTTATCCCATAACCAAAATGCGAAGGGAAGTCGAGAAGGCGGATTAGAAGTCATGACCTCATTATTAATTGCTCATCCAAAAATTGATGCCGTATTCGCGATTAATGATCCGACAGCAATTGGTGCGGATTTAGCGGCTAAACAGGCTCAACGCAGTGAATTCTTTATTATGGGTGTGGACGGTTCACCTGATGGCGAAGAAGCATTAAAATTATCTGATAGCTTATTCCGTGGTACGCCTGCGCAAGATCCGCAAGTGATGGCGGCAGAGGCGGTCAAAATCGGTTATGACATTTTACAGGGTAAACCGGCACCTAAAGAGGCAGTGTTAATTCCGGTGAATTTAATCACTCGTGAAAATATTGCTGATTATAAAGGTTGGACAGTAAAATAAAACAACGAAAAATAAAGGGCAGATCTTAGATCTGCCTTAAATATAAAAAAGTGCGGTCATTTTTCACAGTGTTTTAACAAGATTCTACAATTGCATTAAACAAATAGCCGGTTCCTCTTACTGTTTGGATGTAACGAGGATTTTTAGGATTAGGCTCAATTTTTTTACGCAGACGCATAATGAGTACATCAATAGTGCGGTCGAAAATATCCAAACTTTCAGTGTGTGTTAATTCAAGTAATTTTTGACGGGAAAGAACTTTTTGAGCGTGGCTAATCAGGGCATAGAGCAGAGCATATTCCCCTTGAGTGAGTATAATTTCTTGTTTTTGTGGTGAATATAGTTTGCGATTTTCCGTATCAAATAACCAATGGTCAAACTGGAAACCATGACGAATCGGTGTATTGGAAAAAGATATTGGTTGATGGTGACGTAAAGCAACTTTTGCTCTTGCCACAACGACTCTGGGATAAAAAGGTTTTGGGATATAGTCATCCGCTCCCATTTCTAATCCCACAACAATATCTGATTCTGAATCCAAACCGCTTAACATAATAATCGGGACCGAAGTGAGAGACTTTAAATGCTGTAGTAAAGTTAGTCCATTGACATCAGGTAAAATAAGATCGAGAAAAATAAGTGAAAATGTTGGGGTGGTTTGGAGCAATGTTAAGGCTTGTTTGCCTGTGTTGGCTGTTGAAACAGCGTAGCCGTGTTCTTCAAAAATATCAGTGAGCAGTTCACAGATTTGAATATCGTCATCAATAATAAGAATAGATAAATTTGATGGCATTATTTGTCTCATAAATTTAATCAGTATGAACAAAAGTATATACAAGTTTTTAGAAAAAACATATTTTAAATTTTAGGTCCGGTAAACAGGAGATGAATATGCGTATCGGTATTGATTTAGGCGGCACAAAAATAGAAGTCATTGCGTTATCCAATAAGGGAGAAACGTTATTTAGAAAACGTATTCCTACACCAAGAGGTTCTTATGAAGCTACTCTCGCAGCCATTAAAAGTTTGGTCGAGGAGGCTGAACAGGAAACGGGGCAAAGCGGAACTGTTGGAGTGGGCATTCCTGGCACTATTTCACCCTTTAGTTCAAGAGTCAAAAATGCCAATTCCGTTTGGTTAAACGATCAGCCTTTAGATAAAGATTTATCTCGAATATTGAATAGGGAAGTGCGAGTTGCTAATGATGCCAACTGTATGACAGTTTCTGAAGCGACTGACGGTGCCGGCGCAGGAAGTGCGGTCGTTTTAGCGTTAATTTTGGGGACGGGTTGTGGTTCCGGCATTGTAATTAATGGTAAACCCCATAATGGTGGTAACGGTATTGGCGGAGAGTGGGGACATAATCCTTTACCTTGGATGGATGAAGAAGAGCAACAAATTGCTCAAATGTCACCTTGTTATTGCGGCCGTTCCGGTTGTATCGAACAATTTGTTTCCGGCACAGGGCTTTGTGATGATTATACACATCGCTCAGGAAAACATTTAAAAGGGCATGAAATTGTAGCTCTCGCAGAGCAGGGGGATGAACTGGCGGAACAAACTTTGCAGGCTTATGAACGCCGTTTAGCAAAAGCACTTTCCGCTTATGTCAATGTGCTTGATCCTGATGTAATCGTATTTGCCGGCGGAGTATGTAACATTGATCGTCTTTATCATAATGTCCCTAAATTAATGCCGAATTATATCTTTGGCAAAGAATTTCATACTCCTATTCGTAAAGCTTTACATGGTGATTCCAGTGGCGTTCGGGGCGCTGCTTGGTTGTGGCCTTTGTAATTCTATTTACTATTATTTTTTTCATTCCTTTTCTTCATGCTTACCATGATAAAAAATCCACCGTTTACAATAAACGGTGGAGTAATTTTAAAATATGATCTAACTAAATTATTTTTAACTAGAACTGATAATTTAAGCCTACACGTAACTCACGTCCTACACCGGGTAATACGTTCGGGCGTTGGCTGTGTGGGTAGTAGAACTTATTGAACGCATTATTAAGCGAAACATTGATATTCAATTGATCATTATTCAATGGCTTCCAGTTCACATAGAAATCATGCACGCTATAGCCTGCACGTACAATATCCGAGCCTGTTTCATTATCACGTACCAGAACAGAACCTTTCGCTTTCTGAACGGTACGATTGCGCCAGCCTAGCTCTAAACTAGGATCTTCAAAGCGATAAGATAACGCAGCAGTCCACGTACGACCTATTTGTACCGCAAATTCCGGATTTGAGCTGAGTAATTTTTTAGGATGCGTATCATAAATACGAGGTTTACTTTCAGCCACACCAACACGGGCTGTAAATCCACCAATGGTATAGCCAGCATTAAGCTCGTAACCATGGTTCTTGATAAAACCGGCATTCACTGCTTCTCTCACGCCACCGGAATGTCTATCTTGCGGATTAGCCAAAGCATCATTAATACGTTGCCAGAAATAACTGCCTTCTAATGAAAATCCGCCATAATTATAGTTAAAACCAATTTCCGTATTACGTGCGCGTTCTGCAACCGTGCCGTCAGCAATAGATACAATACTTCGTTTTCCATGGGTCATCAATGCATCATAAAGACGAGGACTACGTGTCGCATAGTTATGGTTTGCACTGAGGCTCAATTCCTCCGTTGCCTGCCAAATTACGCCAAAACTAGGATTGAATCTGCCATCAGAAACAGATTTGTTATCCATTGCTTTAAGGTTGAAATAGTCATAGCGTAAACCTGTCGTGAAAATAAAATCACCTAGTGCGGTAATGGCTTCAATATAAGCACCGGTATCTTCTTTAGTAGGTTCAATTAAATTTGGTTTAAAGAATTTATGCGGAGTAATTTTTTGATGGCGGTAATTTAAACCATATTTGAGTAAAATCGAATCTCCAATATCGGAATCAAAATTGATATTCGCTCCTTTAGTGGTGATTTTTGTTGTGGTTGGGCCGGCAACATTGCCGCAGTAACCACAACCGGAATCATCAGCTGAGTAACGTTTATCCTGCATAATATAAGCATTAGCAGTCAGCTCTTTAATAAAACCTAGGTTTTTACCCGTATACTCAAGATTAGTATTGCTCTTACTTGTTTCGCGATAAGTTGGTTTTTGACGTTCTAAAGAAAGTTTACCTCCTGTGATCGTAAATTCCTCACGCACGGTACGCACACCACGATGTTCATCTTTAAGATGACTCAATACTATACGGTGATTTCCATCCCCAAAAGTACCGCCCAGTTTGATTAAATAATTTCGTTTATCTAAAGCGCTATAGGGTACGGTATCACCACCATCAATATTACGGTAGTTTTTACCCGGTTTGTAGTTATCGTTATCAGTTCTTGCATAAGATACTAATGCATCAAAATTACCCGATTTACCGAAAGCCGTTGCTCCATAACTATAACCGTCGTTGGATGAAAATCCGGTATTTAAACGGAATCCGTAATTTTTATCGCTTCCTTTGAGTAAATCAAGCGCATCGACTGTTTTCACAATAATTGCACCATTCGTCGCACCGATTCCCGCGCTCGCAGAACCCGCCCCTTTTTGTACGGAAACAGTTTTTAATAAGGCAGGATCAATAATAAAACGACCTTGGTGATATAAAATTTGGCTATCGGAATAAGCATTATCCACTTTAATATCAACGGAGTTTTGTCCCATGCCACGGATAGTGAGGAATTGAGACGTTCCGTTTCCACCACCAAAAGAAATAGATGGTTCTTTAGCTAAAAAATCACGTAAATCGCTAGAAGTACTCTCATTACGTTCTTGCATAGTGACAATATTTGTTTGTACTTTCGTACCTTGACGATCGGTCACGGTAATTTCATCCAGCATGGTACTTGAATCGGTATTTGCTAAAGCAGTACTTGCAGTTAATACACTCATCACAACGAAACTGATGTGTGTGAGGCCAAATTGTTTTCCTTTCATACATTTCCCTTAATTTATAAATGAAAAAATAATTTCTTACCTTAGTAAGTTACGACATCACTAGCAATATAAAACTAAATGATAACACTTATTATATTTAATTTTATTTTAATCTCAACCAAATAATATTGGCTAACAGACAATATCTCACAACAGATATTTATTTGAACAAAATCTAATAAGATGCTGTAATTTTTGTAAATACTCTAAAAATTATCAGAATGCTTTGATTTTTAACTAAGGATAAATTTTATAGAACAGTCTCAAAGTTAAAACAAAATAGATTAACTCTAAGTTTTTTTATGAAGAGAGGGCAACAGAGCGCTATTTTCTAGCGTATCTATTGCCCCGAAAGTTTTTCTAAAACCAACCGCACTTTATTTTACAATCTCATAGCAGGGGTCATAAGCATTGCCTGTAGGCAATTTCATTCGATGTTGTTGAATAAAATCTTGTAGCACCGTATCGACCTTTTCCATTAAAGTGCGGTCACCTTTTAGTTTAAATTTCCCCCGCTTGGCAATTTCATCTTGTGTTTTAGGTTTGATATTGCCAGCCACAATTCCGGAAAAAACTTGGCGCAGCGTTGCCGTTAAATCCATTTTGGATTGGTTAAAATGTAACGCTAAATTTGCCATATTATCGTGAGTCGGTTCAAAAGGGTGTTGAAAACGTTGGTCAATTTTTAATGACCAGTTAAATCCATAGGAATCGTTAGTTTGGTAACGTTGGGTTTTCACATCTATCATTGCTTTTTTCATATGGCGCGCTACGGTAACGGGATCATCGATCACAATGGTATAAAGTTTTTGTGCCTCTTTGCCGAGTACTTCACCAATAAAACGATCTATGGTAATAAAATAATCCTCACTTTCTTTTGGACCTGTCAAAATCACCGGTAAATGCTGTGCTTTATTTTCCGGATTGAGTTTTACACCAAGTACATAAAGCAATTCTTCAAAAGTACCGGGACCGCCTGGGAAAATCAAAATGCCGTGTCCCATGCGAACAAAGGCCTCAAGGCGTTTTTCAATATCCGGCATAATAATCAATTCGTTGACAATCGGATTAGGTGGTTCGGAAGCAATAATGGACGGCTCGGTAATTCCCACAAAACGGCTGTTTTTATAACGTTGGTTGGCGTGTCCGATTGCCGCCCCTTTCATTGGCGCTTCCATCACACCCGTGCCACAACCGGTGATAATATTCATCTCCCGTAAACCCAGCTCTAATCCCACTTGCCGGCAATATCGGTATTCCGCTTCATTAATTGAATGACCGCCCCAACATACGACTAAGTTAGGATGTTCTCCCACAATCAATGCTCTGGCATTACGTAAAATAGAGAAAACTTGGTTGGTAATTTGTTTGCTATCCTGTGGTTCTGTGCCTTGATGTAAAAGATTAACAAACAAAATATCACGTAACACTGCAAAAAGATGATACTGAATATTCGCGATCATTTTATCATCTACGAAAGCGCGTTCCGGCGGGTTATGAAGTTCTAAACTCACGCCGCGTTCGCGTGCCACAAGATGAATATCAAAATCGGCATATTGTTGCAACAGTGCACGGCTGTCATCGGTGATTGCTCCGGAATTAAGTACGGCAAGGGAACAATTTCGATAAAGTTGGTATAACCCTGATTGTGCTGTTTTGGTGAGGCGTTCCACTTCAAGATGAGAGAGTAACGCCATACTGCCTTTAGGGTTGATAAAATGAATATTCGGCATAATAATCCTTATTGTCTGGCTAAACGTAAGTTTTCCGGTAAGATTTCAAAGTTAGAGCGGAAGGGGTTAATATCCAAACCGCCACGGCGGGTATAGCGTGCGTAAACCGTGAGTTTTTCCGGTTTGGCATAGCGCATTAAATCGCAGAAAATGCGTTCCACACATTGCTCGTGGAATTCGTTATGTTGGCGGAAAGAGACAACGTAACGCAATAATTTTTCTCGATTAATTTTCTTGCCTATATAATGAATTTGAAGCGTTCCCCAATCCGGTTGATTGGTGATTAAACAATTTGATTTTAGTAAATGGCTGACGAGATATTCTTCAACTCTTTCATCTGAAACACAATCCTTCAACCAATTCGGGTTAAATTCATAATTGGTGATTTCAATATCCTGCTCGTCAATACAGTCGCCTTGTAAATGATCAATTTTTTGTGCTTGATAAAATGAAAGAGGATTTAACCGCACTTTTACCTCGCCTTGCGCACATTCCGTTAAATCTTGTTGCATCACTCGCGCCACTTGCTTGAAGTCTGTGAATTTGCTTTGGTTAAAACTGTTTAAATAAAGTTTAAAACTTTTGGATTCAATTAAATTTTGACTTTGCTGATCCAAGTAGATATCCGCAATCGCCACTTGTGGCACACCTTTTACATTAAGCCAGGAAACCTCATAGGCTGTCCAAATATCCGCGCCCATTGTGAAAGGCTGTGTTTGGGTTATACCTAAATCATCACGATTTAAAGCACGCGGCACGGGTTGTAATAAAGTGCGGTCATATTCGCTGACATATTCGGTTTTTTGCCCGAGTTTAAGTGATGTTAGGCCGTTACCTTGATTGTTCATTATTCCTTATCCTATTTATAAAAAATTCCACGAAATGTTCGATATTAATCGACATTGATCACATTTAAAATGAAACATCTCAAAAATGGGGGCGTTTAACACCCAGTTACCACCACATTCAGGGCAGTGACGGTGTTGCTCATTTTCAAGAGATTGACCGCCTACACGATATAAATAATAGTAAGTCGGAATGTGATTGATTTTTTCAATTTCTTGCGCTAAATAGCGACCATGTTTAGCGAGTGTGCTTTTATGATTAGAAATTTCCTTTAGAGCCGATTGTTCCAGTATAGAACCGTTCATTTGTAATTGATCGCAGGCTTGCCAGTTTTCTTGCCATTTAATCACATCTTGGCTTAAGTGCGGTTGATATTGAAGCTGTTTATAAAGTGGAATCGGCGCAAAATTTTCGCCACTGTGAATGGGGGAGCAACTTTGCAAATGGGTTGTATAAAGTATTTGCCAAGCCGGATGGAAATTTGCAGCGGTTTGATCGCTATTGAGGTCATCGCCAATCAGTTGAAAACTATCAAAAATCAGACCGCACTTTTCTGCCTCTTGTAATGCGTGATTAACCTCTAAATTATTATTTTTTGGCAAAAGGCTGTCTTGCTCGGGGCAAATGATACGCATAGCAAAGCCTTGTTGTCCGTTTTCCTGTGCCAAATAGAGAGGAATTTCACGCCCGATAATCTGCCCGTTATAACGCCATTGATCGATAACGCCATTAAGCAAGCGGCTTTGCTCCGTAATGTCATTCTCAAGTGCGGTCAATTTGAAGAAAGTTTCTATTAAATACATAGTTGTTTTAGCTGTTGTCCGATTTGATTTAAGCCGTTTAAGCGGGTTTCGCTTAATCGTTGTGCAATACCGAGTTCGGTGAAAAAAGCACTGAGATCAAATTCGCTTAATTCCTCAGCAGTTTTACCGTTGATTTTTTCCAGTAAAAACCAAAGTAAACCGTTCATAATGCGGGCCTCGCTAAAGGCACTGAATTGAAAAGTGCGGTCATTTTGAGGGGCAATTTGAAACCACATTTGTGCTTCACAACCGCTAATTGATTGCATATTGGCAAGTTCATTGTCACTTGGACGGGGCAAATTTTTGCCCGCTTGAATAATCAGGCGGTAACGTTCTTCCCAGTTTGTTGCAAGTTTTAATTGTTCGATCATTGTAAAAGTTCCAAGGTTTTATCTAGTGCGATAAAGAATTGTGCCACATCCTCAGGTGTATTGTAAGGGGCAAAAGAGAGACGTAAGGTCGTTCGTCTTCCAAGCCTTGTTAAATAGGGTTGCGCACAATGTTCTCCTACACGCAATGCAATATTTTGTTCGCTGAGTAATGTGGAAAGATCCGAACTATCAATCTCCTCAAAGACGAAACATACAATGGCGCTCGGTTGTGGAGAATTGAATAATCGGCAATTTGTATAATTTTTTAACCGCACTTTGACAGATTCCGCTAATGTTACGGCGTGTTGCTCAGCGGAGACCAAATCCCATTGTTGTAACCAATCCAATACCGCATTAAAGCCAATTATGCCCGCGATATTGGGGGTACCGGCTTCAAGACGATAGGGTAAATCCGCAAAGGTAATGTTTTCCGCCGACACGCGATCTACCATTTTGCCACCGAAGAAAAGCGGTTGTAGCTGTGAAAGTGCGGTCAGTTTTCCGCTTAACACGCCAACCCCGTTTGGTCCATAAATTTTATGTGCGGAGAAAGCGAGAAAATCCGCCCCGAGATCTTGCAGATCAATCTGAATATGGCTAATTGCTTGTGCGGCATCCACTAAAACAAGTGCATTGCTATATCGGCGGATATATCGGATCAAGCTTTTGACGGGTTGTTCTGTACCGGTTACATTTGAAACAAAATTTAACGCTACTAGCTTTGTGCGTTCATTGAGTGCATTTTTTAATGCTGTTTCATCAATGAGCCAATTATCCAAAATAGGCAAAATCCGAATTTTTGCACCGCACTTTTTAGCAGTCTGATACCAAGTAACAAAATTGGCGTGATGATCCGCTTGGCTAATCAGAATTTCATCACCCGCTTTCAAATGGGGTAATAACCCGTTCGCTACTAAATTAATCGAATGAGTTGTGCCGGAGGTCCAAATCACGGCTTTTTCATCTTCCGCATTAATAAGCCGTTTCACCTGCGTGCGTGCCTGTTCATATTGGGCGGTTTGTTTTGCATCATATTGACTACGATGAACCGAACCGGCAGAGGCATAAAATTCAGTCGTACGTTCAATTAATACATTAGGTTTTAATGTTGTAGCGGCATTATCTAAATATACGGTAGTATTTGTTTTGCCAAAATAGGGAAAATTTTCTTTAAATGATTGATAATCAAAAGCCATATTTTTTCTCCTGTTTGCGCCATTCATACGGTGGAATGGGGGAACGTTCGGCCCATAATCCTAATCGTTTTGTTTGCGCTTTTTCTTGCGCATATAAATAAACTGGGTGGCGAAGATATTGATTATATGCCCAAGCCATACCGGATTTTACCATTTCAAGATTAATGTTTTTACCGTTGTAATAAACGGTCGCAAGCGTGCGTTTATAGCGATCTTGACCGCTTATTTTTAAGCTAACTCTACGTTTGTAAATTAAGTTTGAAAGCCATTGTTTTGATTTCTTGCCAAAAGGCTGATTTTTTTCCGGAGCATCAATTTCTTCTAAACGCACTTTGACCGATTTGTTTCCAACCATAAGACAAGTGATTGTATCGCCATCACTAATTGCTACGACAAGACAAGTGTTGGGAGGATGAGCATAAGTAAAAAGTGCGGTTAAAAAGAGCAGTGAAATTAAAATGACAATATTTTTAATCATAGTGTTATTGAAAGATGAGCGGTTTTATTCCCCAACAATTGGCTAAAAAACGATTATGCCGAGTAAAATTACTCGGCTTATTGTATCAAATTACAAACCGAATGAATCATAATTGTTGTTTTTGATCAAACGCATAAATTCGTGTGTTTTTAAAGAAAAAGAGTAGCAAGGATTCAATAAATAGGCGTAAAATATTTTTTAAAGTTTATTGAAAAAGTTGAAAAAGGATGAAGATGTTATACAAGCTGTTTCTTTTAGTTCGTTCCTTATTAATTCTTTACATTATGCTTTATCTCGGCAATCAGATTGCCTCTTTTATCCCAGCCGGCGTACCCGGGAGTATTTGGGGATTACTGCTACTTTTTATTGGCTTAACGACGAGAATCATTCCTTTGGAATGGATTTATTTGGGTGCAAGTTTGTTGATTCGTTTTATGGCGGTTTTGTTTGTCCCCGTGAGTGTAGGGATTATTAAGTATTCCGATTTATTATGGGCGCAAATGAATATTTTGATTATTCCAAATGTCGTCAGCACTTGTGTCACGCTCGTTTTCATCGGTATTGCGGCGAATATCATGTTTGAGCGTCAATCGTTTCGTCATAAACGTAAAAAAGTCTTAGCCAAACGCATAACACAAGAAGAAAAACAAATACATCAACAATAGAGTTAAATTATGAATTACACCGTTTATCTTTATAGTTTTTTAACAATTTTCGGATTTTGGCTCGCACTACAAATTAATAAACGTTGGAAATCAATTATTTTCAACTCGTTTATTCTTACCGTGCTGATTTTAGTGGTGGTTTTAATTATGGGAAAGATTCCCTACGATGACTATATGCAAGGTAACGCCCCCATTAATCATTTATTGAGTCTGAGTATTGTCGCACTCGCATTGCCGTTGTATGAACAGTTAAGACAAATTGCAAAACAGTGGCGTATTATTCTTTCCGTTGTCGTTCTTGCTTCTGTTTTTTCTATGTTTACCGGAGCAATCCTTGCGTTAATTTTAGGGGCTACACCGGATATGGTTGCCACGGTACTGCCCAAATCTATTACTACACCGATTGCTATGGAAGTTTCAGCTCATTTAGGTGGAATTCCTGCGGTAACCGCTGTGGGGGTGGTGCTTGCAGGTTTGCAAGGTTCAATTTTTGGTTATTTGATTTTGAAAAAAATAGGGCTACGTCACCAAGAAGCAATAGGTTTATCTGTCGGTTCGATCTCTCACGCATTGGGAACCGTAAGCTGTATGGAAATTAATCCAAAGGCTGGGAGTTATAGTTCGATTTCTTTGGTACTTTGTGGCATTATCAGTTCTATCCTCGCACCATTAGTGTTCAAAATAATTTATTTGTTTGTGTAAGCCTTATGAAAAATACCTTGTCTTCCGATTGGAATGAACGATTTATTCCCGATCCGCCAAGAGAAAAAGATCATCGCCCGCCATTTCGCCGAGATCGTGGCAGAATTTTACATTCTGCCGCCTTCCGTTGTTTGCAAGCAAAAACGCAAATTCATGCGATTGGTGAAAATGATTTTTATCGTACCCGTTTAACCCATTCTCTTGAAGTGGCACAAATTGGTAGCAGCCTCGTTGCTCAACTCAAATTTGCGGAAACTTTCACTCATTTAGCAAACCAATTAAATAGCTCGCAAAGCGAATTACAAAAACAGCTCAAATCACTATTACCGAGCAATGATTTAATTGAAAGTCTTTGTTTTGCGCATGATATTGGCCATCCGCCTTTTGGACATGGCGGGGAAGTGGCACTCAATTTTATGATGTACCAAAACGGTGGTTTTGAGGGCAATGCACAAACCTTTCGGATTTTGACAAAACTTGAACCTTATACGGAAAAAGCGGGAATGAATTTAACACGCCGCACACTTTTGGGCGTAGTTAAGTATCCGACGATTTTAGATATAACCTCACCGCAATATGCCGGTTTGCCCCGTTTAACCCAAACCGAGGCCCGTTTTATCAAAATCAGCGATTGGAAACCGGGAAAAGGGCTTTTTCGCGATGATTTACCCATGTTTAATTGGCTATTAAAAAATTTGTCTGAAAATGACCGCACTTTATTTACTTCAGTGCAAAAAGCGCGGTCGAATTCTGCCGAATTCTTGAAACCACGCTTTAAATCCCTTGATTGTAGTATTATGGAACTAGCAGATGATATTGCTTATGCCGTACATGATTTGGAAGATGCCATTGTGACAAAAATGGTCGATCAACACCAGTGGCAAGAAGCACATAGTGTGTTAGTACAAATCCCTTTACCATGGATACAAAAAAATATTCAGCGTATTAGTCGAGAACTTTTTTCTGAAAAACATTTTGAACGAAAAAATGCCATTGGTGCATTGGTAAATTTTTTCATTACTCATGTACGTTGGAGTATAACGGATAATTTTGACGAACCTTTGTTACGTTATAATGCAGAATTACCCGAGCAAGTTGTGATGGTATTGGATGTATTTAAAAAATTTGTTTGGAAATATGTCATTCGTAATGTTGAAACACAACGTATTGAATACAAAGGTCAGAGGATGCTGACGGAAATGTTCCAAATTTTCGAATCCGATCCAATCCGCCTTTTACCGCGTCATACCGCCGAAGAATGGCAAAGCGCTCCACCTGAGCAAAAAAAGCGTGTGATTTGTGATCATATTGCGAGCATGTCCGATGCTCATGCCATGAGGGTTTATCAACAATTATAATGAAAAAGGACGCGAAGTGCGTCTTTGTTTTATTTGGTTGTATCTTAAAATTTTTCCGATAAAAAAACCGCTATCCATTTGAATAGCGGTGGAGATCTTAAAATAACAATTTTAAAAACTGCAAATATGCAGTGCACTAGCAATTTGTCAGACTATTACTTTGTGAGTTAGTTCACATTTTTTCAAAAAAATGACTAAAAAATTTCATAAATATCCTAGTTTTTTATAAAGGCAAGAATTTGAGTTTTAATTCCTTCGGCATCTAACTTCAACTCGTGTAACATTTCTTGTTGTGAACCTTGTGGAATAAAGTAGTCAGGCAAGCCGAGTTGTAAAAGTGCGGTCGGTTTTGCCGATGAATTTAATACTTCCGCTACTGCTGATCCAGCTCCGCCTTGAATCGCATTTTCTTCCAACGTCACTAAATAATCGTGGGTTTGTACAAGGATACTAATCATTTTTACATCAATCGGTTTCACAAAACGCATATCCACTATCGTCGCATTTAATTTTTCAGCAACTTCTAAGGCTGCTGGTAGCAGTGTACCAAAATTTAGGATAGCAATTTTTTCGCCTTCCCGAATCAAACGGGCTTTACCGATAGGTTGTATTTCCAGAGGCATTAATTCCACACCTAATGCATTGCCACGCGGATAACGTACTGCAGCCGGTTTGCCGCATTTATGCCCGGTATAAAGCATTTGGCGGCATTCGTTTTCATCACTTGGTGTCATAATAATCATATTGGGAATACACCGCATAAAACTTAAATCAAACGCGCCTTGGTGGGTTTGTCCGTCCGCACCCACGATACCTGCACGATCAATCGCAAATAAAACCGGAAGATTTTGAATAGCCACATCGTGAATTAATTGATCGTAAGCACGTTGTAAAAAGGTAGAATAAATGGCGACAACGGGTTTATACCCCCCAATAGCTAAACCGGCAGCAAAAGTTACCGCATGCTGTTCCGCAATGGCAACATCAAAATATTGTTCCGGAAAGCGTTGGGAAAATTCAACCATTCCTGAACCTTCCCGCATTGCCGGCGTAATGCCGATAATTTTTGGATCGTTTTCTGCCATTTCACAAAGCCAATCACCAAAAATTTTAGAATAAGTCGGTTTTACATTTGATTTTGGCAGTTCGCCGCAAGCCGGGTCAAATTTTGGTACGCCGTGAAAACCAATCGGGTCTTTTTCCGCAGGGGCATAACCTTTGCCTTTTTTGGTTTTAATATGCAGCAGTTGGGGCCCTTTTAAATTGCGCATATTGCTTAAGGTAGCGACTAATTCATCAATATTATGTCCGTCTACAGGTCCAATGTAATTAAAACCAAGCTCTTCAAATAATGTGCTTTGCGGTGAGAACATCACACCTTTCATATGTTCTTCGGTTTTTTTCATAAAATTCTTTACAGTCGGTACTTTATCTAGAATTTTTTTACTGCCGTCCCGTACCGTAGAGTAGAGCGAACCCGAGAAAATACGCGCCAAGTGATTATTTAATGCGCCTACGTTTTCTGAAATTGACATTTCATTGTCATTTAAAATAACTAGCATATCCGTGTGTAATGCACCCGCATGGTTTAATGCCTCAAACGCCATACCGGCAGTGATTGCCCCATCTCCGATAACACATACTGTTTTACGACCCGCATTTTCGCGTTCCGCTGCTAAGGCGATTCCCAAGCCGGCACTGATAGAAGTAGAAGAATGCCCTACGCTTAATACATCAAATTCACTTTCTTCACGCCAAGGGAAAGGGTGAATACCGTCTTTTTGACGAATCGTGGACATTTGATCACGGCGACCGGTGAGAATTTTATGAGGATAAGCTTGATGTCCGACATCCCAAATGAGTTGGTCGAATGGCGTTTTGTACACGTAATGTAGTGCAACGGTAAGTTCTACCGTGCCTAAGCCCGAAGCCAAATGGCCACTGCTTTGACTAACACACTCCAAAAGATAACTGCGTAATTCATGGCAAAGTTGTGGTAGTTGATTTTTATTTAAAAGACGCAAATCTTCCGGTGAATTAATAAGGGATAAAAGAGGGTAGTTGTTCATGTTAGTCATTCCCAAAAATTTATGATTATTAACCGCATTTTTTCACTCAATTTGTGACGCGGTATCAATTAAATATTAATTTTTTCTTGTAATAATAAATTTAGCCAAAGCACGAAGTGAGGTGGTATCAAAAGGGATTTTATCCAATTCGGATAATGCGGTTTGGTATAAATCCTGTGCCTTTTTCTTTGCCCCCTCCAATCCGAGTAGTTTTGGGTAAGTATTTTTACCCAAAGTTAAATCCGAACCGACAGGTTTACCAATTTCTTCACTATTGCCTTCAATGTCTAAAATATCATCTTGTACTTGGAAGGCCAGCCCAATTGCTTCGGCATAACCCGTTAGCGATTGTTCTAATGAACTATCGGCAAAATGGGGGGAACAAATAAAACCTAGTTTTAAGGCTGCGGTAAGTAATGCACCAGTTTTATTACGATGGATAATTTCGAGTTTTTCAAGGCTGATTTGTTGATGTTCGGAAATTAGATCCAAACTTTGCCCCAAACACATACCTTGTACACCGGATGCGTGAGCTAAAAGCCGAATTAACACTAACTTTTGTTCCGTTGAAATATGAGGAGTTTGGGTCAGAATATCAAAGGCAAAGCTTTGCAATGCGTCACCGGCTAGAATTGCCGTCGCTTCATCAAAAGCAATATGACAGGTTGGATGTCCCCGGCGTAAATCGTCATTATCCATTGCCGGTAAATCATCATGAATTAGGGAATAGGCGTGAATAGCTTCAATCGCCGCCGCCGCATAATCTAAAGATTGCTCATTGGCACCGAGCATGGTTCCCGTTGCATAGACTAAAAAAGGACGAACCCGTTTTCCTCCTAGTAAGAGAGCATATTTCATTGCATCACGTAGTGGCGCACCGTGGCTTTCAATCTCATCGAATTGTGTTGTTAAGAACAAATTAATTCGCTGCTGAACATCCTTAGATTGCTGTATAAATTGGTTCATTTTACTCGCTTCCTTGGTAATCACTCAAAGGCGCATTTTCACTTTTTTGCAAAAGAATTTGAATACGTTGTTCTGCCTGCTGTAAACGTTCTTGCCCCAACTGCGCCAATTTTATTCCCTGTTCAAATTCTTTTAATGCCTCTTCTAAAGGCAATTCACCACTTTCTAAACGAGAAACAATGGTTTCCAATTGCATTAATGTAGTTTCAAAATCTTGTGAAGTTACCGCTTTGCGAGCCATTTAGTGGTCCTTTTTATGGAAAATATGTGCCATTTTACTTTATTTTATAGGATGTTAAAGTTTTATTTCAAAAAACACGCATGGGAAAAATTGCACTTGGTTTTGCTTTGTGGACTTTTCTTTCGCTTTGCGTAAAATATTCGCCATTTTTCATCAAATTCTATTCCTATGAAATTTATTGTTAAACTTTTCCCTGAAATTATGATTAAAAGCGAAACAGTGCGTAAACGTTTCGCCAAAATTCTCACTAGTAATATTCGCAATATTCTTCAAAAATATGATGAAGATACTGCGGTCGTTCGCCACTGGGATTACATTGAAGTGCGGTCAAAAAATGAAATGAATCGTGAAGAATTAATTGGATTATTGCAACGTATTCCCGGTATTCATCATTTTTTGGAGGTGGAAGAAAAAACGTTCACTGATTTACACCATATTTTTGAGCTTACTCTTGCCGATGTTAAAGAACAGCTTCAAAACAAGACGTTCTGTGTTAGGGTAAAACGTAAAGGTAAACATAGGTTCAGCTCCATTGAAGCGGAACGTTATATTGGCGGTGGTTTAAATCAACATATTGAAAGCGCGAAAGTGCGGTTAAAAAATCCTGATGTTACCGTGCGTATTGATATTGAAGATGACAAAATGATGTTGGTTAAGGCTCGCCATATCGGTATAGGCGGCTATCCGATTGGTACTCAAGAAGATGTGCTATCTTTAATTTCCGGTGGATTTGATTCAGGCGTATCAAGTTATATGTTGGTTCGACGAGGTTCACGGGTGCATTATTGTTTCTTTAATCTTGGCGGTGCGGCACATGAAATTGGCGTAAAACAAATGGCTTATCATATTTGGCAACGTTATAGTGCCTCTCATAAAGTGCGTTTTATTGCGATCAATTTTGAAGGAGTTGTCGGTGAAATTCTAGAGAAAGTCGATAACGGCCAAATGGGGGTCATCTTAAAACGTATGATGGTGCGGGCGGCGAGTAAAGTGGCTGCACGATTTAACATTGAAGCCATTGTAACCGGTGAAGCATTGGGACAAGTATCCAGTCAAACTTTAACCAATTTACGCTTGATTGATGAGGCTGCCGATGCTTTGGTATTACGCCCGCTTATTACTCATGATAAAGAACAAATTATTGCTATGGCGAAAGAAATCGGCACTGAGGATATTGCAAAATCCATGCCGGAATTTTGTGGCGTTATATCTAAAAATCCAACCATTAAAGCAGTGCGTGAGAAAATCCTAGCGGAAGAAGGCAATTTTAATTTCGATATTTTGGAAAGTGCGGTACAAAATGCACAATATTTAGACATTCGTCAGATTGCTGAAGAAACGGAAAAAGAAGTGGTAGCGGTTGATACCGCTTCAGAGTTAGGTGAAGACGACATTATTTTAGATATTCGTAGTCCCGAAGAAACTGATGAAAAACCGTTTAAATCGGATCGTTACCAAGTTATCCAAATGCCGTTTTATAAACTTTCGTCACAATTTGGCTCGCTTGACCAAAGCAAAAATTATATGTTGTATTGTGAGCATGGCGTGATGAGCAAACTACAAGCCTTATATTTGAAAGAAAGCGGTTTCACCAATGTCTATGTGTTTGTGACAAAATAACTGCAATATTGACCGTACTTTTTACGTTTAAATTGTGCGGTTAAACTTAATTTAATTCTTCCAGCATTTCATCAATAGCTTTTGCCAACAATGTTCGATCGTGGCGGTAACTGATGTCATCCGCATTCAAACGTTTTTCAAGTATTTTTACCGAGGAAATGTTTGAAATATTGACCGCACTTTTTTCTTGTATAGGCGTAATCACCCCGTCAAGAATAGTTGCACCGACGGTATGGTGAATCCAGTGAATACGTTCAGCTAAAGAAAGAGTAGCGGCAGTACCTAATTCGATGCCTAAATTATCAATAAAAATTTTTTTCGCCGTACTTGTACGAATTGCGGAGCCAATATCAGATAAAAGCAGAGGTGGCATAATACTGGTTAAGAAACTTCCCGGCCCGAATAAAATAACATCTGCCCGCTTAATTGCTTGAATAGCTTCCGGCGTAGCCCGAACCAGCGGAATAAGAAATAATGATTGTGGCGTTTCGGTTAAATTATCAATGCTGACTTCACCCACAATACTGGAACCTGCACCAAGACTTGCGGCAAGATGAACCGGGCTTTCGGACATCGGAATCAAGTAGGATTTAACTCGTAATAAGTCTCGAATGAGATTTACCCCATCAAGAGGACGAACGTGCATATTTTCGAGTGCTTTTAGCATTAAATTGCCCAAATTATGACCCGCTAATTCTCCTTTACCACTAAAACGATATTCAAACAAGGCCGAGGCGGTACTCGGTTCAGTAATAATTTGGTTTAAACAATTTCGTAGATCTCCCCAAGCAATTCCGCCTTGCTGTAAACGAATGCGACCGGTTGATCCGCCATTATCCGTGGTGGTGACAATACCGGTTAGGCGTTCTTTCATAAAACTCAAAGCAGACATTACCCGCCCTAAACCGTGCCCGCCGCCAATAGCGACAATACGTAGATCATTTAAATATTGATATTGACTCTGTGGGGTGAAATTCGACATGGAGTTTTTCTACCTAAAATTCATTAATATGCCAATCATTGTATATTTTTTTATATAATAAATTTAAAAGAATTTACTGGATTTACAATGAAATTCAAATGAATTCATTGCGTTTTTCGACAATAATCTTTTAAAATGCCGAAAACATTTTATCGCATAACTCCGAGCTTGTTTAGTCTAAGTTCTCAAGCAGAATATGACGGCAATGCCAATAACGATGTTTGTTATTCAGGGATAAGTTGGAAACGGCTTGTCCTCTCCATTTTAGAAAGGTGTCTCATGCAATCCATTCCTATAAAAAACATAGGCGGTTCGTGTTTAGTCGATGCATTCCAGCGTATCTACTATTACTTACGGCTGTCGATTACCGATCAATGTAATTTCCGTTGTAACTATTGCTTACCGAACGGTTATCAACCGGAAGCTAATAAACCCGGTTTTCTCACATTAAATGAAATTATCCGTATAGCACGGGTTTTTGCCAATATGGGGACGAAAAAGATCCGTTTAACCGGTGGCGAACCGACTTTACGTAAAGATTTTCTTGCGATTGCTGAAAATATTGCCCAAATCGAAGGTATCAATCAAATTGCGTTGACCACAAACGGTTATCGTATGGCGAAAGATGTCGATACTTGGAAACGAGCGGGCATTACTGCCATTAATGTAAGCGTAGATAGCCTCGACCCGAAAATGTTTCACCAAATTACCGGTATTAATAAATTTGAAGAAATCATGCGTGGAATTGAACGTGCTTTCGAAGTAGGCTATGAGAAAATCAAGGTTAATTCGGTATTAATGAAAAATTTAAATGATATTGAATTTAATCAATTTCTCGCTTGGGTGAAAGTCTGTCCGATTCAAATGCGTTTTATCGAGTTGATGCAAACGGGAGAAATGGATAATTTTTTCCATCGCTACCATCTTTCCGGGAAAGTTCTTGCTGATAAATTAATCGCTCAAGGTTGGCAGCAGCAGCAAAAATCTCTAACAGACGGGCCGGCAAAAGTATTTAAACATCCTGATTATAAGGGGGAAATCGGCTTAATTATGCCTTATGAAAAGAACTTTTGTGCGAGTTGCAATCGTTTGCGGGTATCCTCAAAAGGAAAATTACATCTTTGTTTATTTGGTGAAGAAGGTGTTGAATTGCGCGATCTATTACAATCCGATGAACATCAATCGCTTTTACAAGCTCGAATTTTTGCAGCCTTACAAAGTAAACGTGAACACCATTATTTGCACCAAGGTGATAGTGGTGTGCGTAACCACCTTGCCTCAATTGGCGGATAAAATTCAAAAACTTTTTCAAAATTAACCGCACTTTTATTTAATTATGACAAAATTTACTCATATTAATAGCCAGGGTGAAGCCAATATGGTAGACGTATCCTGCAAAACCGAAAGCGTACGTGAGGCTCGTGCCGAAGCCTTGGTGACCGTGTCACAAAAAACATTAGATATGATTCTAAATGGGCAACATCATAAGGGTGATGTATTTGCTACCGCACGTATTGCGGGTATTCAAGCGGCAAAACGTGCTTGGGAACTTATTCCATTATGTCATCCTTTGCTACTTTCAAAAGTAGAAATTAACCTGGAACCTTTGACTGAAACAAACCAAATTCGTATCGAGTCCCTTTGTAAACTCACAGGAAAAACCGGAGTAGAAATGGAGGCTCTAACGGCAGCAAGTGTTGCAGCACTGACTATTTATGATATGTGCAAAGCAATACAAAAAGATATTGTGATTTCACAAGTTCGCTTACTTGAAAAGAGCGGTGGAAAATCAGGTCATTTTTTAGTGGAGAAATAATAGATGTTACATATATTATTTTTTGGTCAGACTCGTGAAATTATCGGACTGGATGGAATTGAGGTAGAAGGGGAGTTTAGGAGTGCGGAAGCCATTCGTCGGCACCTTTCTCTACAAGGAGATAAATGGGAATTAGCATTAGAAAGAGGAAAACTGCTTGTAGCGATTAATCAAACTCTAAGCTCGCTTGAAAGTGCGGTTAAACCCGGCGATGAAATTGCTTTTTTCCCTCCGGTAACAGGGGGGTAATAGCATGAGCGATATCCATATTTCCGTGCAAGAAAAGGAATTTGATCAAAATGCAGTTTACCAATGGCTTTCAGCACAATACTCCGTTGGTGCAGTCGCTATTTTTGTGGGAAAAGTCCGAGATCTCAATTTAGGTGATGATATATCAAGTCTTTATTTGGAGCATTATCCTGCTATGACAGAAAAGGCGTTACAGGAAATTGTATCGGAAGCTAAACAACGTTGGGATATTCAGCGGGTAGCGGTGATTCATCGAGTTGGATTACTACATACTGGCGATGAGATCGTATTGGTTGGTGTGGCTTCGGCACATCGTGGCGATGCTTATCAGTCCAATGAGTTTATTATGGATTATCTAAAATCAAAAGCTCCATTTTGGAAAAAAGAGCAGACCAACAGAGGAGAGCGCTGGATTGAAGCTAGAGATTCAGATCAAATAGCGCTAGAAAAATGGTAGAACTAAAAGCTCGGTTTCCCGAGCTTTTCAATTGAACTATCTAGCCTTCCGAAATACTGGCAAGATTACCTAAATCTTTATCAATTAAGAACAAGCCTTCACCATCTTCACCAAGAAGGTTAAGTTTATCTAAAATACTGCTAAAAAGTTTTTCTTCCTCGTGCTGTTCAGCTACATACCATTGTAAGAAATTAAACGCTGAGTAGTCTTTTTCTTCAAAAGTAAGACCTACTAATTCATTAATTTTACCGGTAATTAATTTTTCATGTTGATAAGTAATCTCAATCACATCTTTTAATGATTTATATTCGTACGGTGGTGCTTCAATCGCAGAAATAATAGCTAATGCACCGGTCTCATTTAAATAAGTGAATAATTTGCGCATATGCTGCATTTCTTCTACTGCATGTGCAGATAAGAATTTTGCTGTACCTTCAAAACCTTGCTGCTCACACCATGCACTCATTTGAAGATACAAATTAGAAGAATAAAATTCCAAATTCATTTGATCATTTAATAGTTTTACGACATTTGCTGATAACATTTTATATCTCCTATCTATTATAAAGTTGCCAAATCACGATCGACAAAATATAAACCACGTCCATCTTCCCCGACTAAATTAAATTTATCAATAATACTATTGAATAATTTTTCTTCTTCATGTTGTTCAGCCACATACCATTGCAAGAAATTAAATGTAGAGTAGTCTTTATTTGCAAAGGTCACTTCAACTAATTCATTAATCTTTGAAGTGACAAGCTTTTCGTGTTCTAAGGTAATTTCGAATACTTCTTTTAATGAGGCATAATCGTTTTTTGGTGCTTCAATTTTACCCAAAAGCGGCATGCCGCTAGTTTCACTTACATACTGGAATAATTTGTGCATATGTTCTAGCTCTTCGTCTGCGTGACGAAGTAAAAAGGTTGCCGCACCTTCATAACCATGTTTTAAACACCATGCACTCATTTGTAGATAAATATTAGAAGAGTAGAACTCTAAGTTAATTTGTTCGTTTAATCTATCTGTAATTGCTTGATTCAGCATAGCTAACTCCTTTCCGTTTGATTGATAAATAATGAACTAAAAGGTATTCTAGATAGATAAATGAGAATTTTCAAGATATTTTTTTATTTTACATTAGTAACCTATTAATTTTAAAAATAAAAAACAAAAGAAACTATTCTCATTTAATTGTTAGATTTTGTAC
>NZ_MLHS01000016.1 GCF_001999335.1 Rodentibacter sp. Ppn85
ACTTTGATTTTAAACGAGCGTAATTTCGTATTTGAATATTCTGATATAACAATCTGCCCATTTAATGAGCAGATTGTTATTTCAGACATGATATTTAATTAAGATCTAGTGTCTTAAGCGGGTTTTCAATGACCTGATCCTTAATGGTAAACTTCAAGTTCGGATTATCTCTGTAGTTTTCATACAGGTAACGTAGTTCTCTTGAAGTGACCGAATTATAAAATTCATAATTCGGATCGAACAATTTCTTCAGATTACTCATATTTATTTGAGTTTTATCTTTATTGAAGGTCATTGTATCCGTCGCCAAACCGTCTAGCGCAAAATAGACTTTTCCACCTCTTTCCAGTGTTTCTTTAGCAATCAGCTTTGTTTTTTCAGAGAAGAAATCTTCACGACTTCTATTTAATCCATCTCTTGTTGCTATATATTGCTCAATTACGGCATTTTGCTCTTTTGTGAACGATGGTGAAGTTTGAGGTTCATCTAAATCCAAATTTTCATTTTGTTTCAACTGCTGGAATAAATGCTGCTCCTTCTCGTTGAAATCTGATATTTGTTTTAATGCCTCTACCGCTACCGGATTTTGTAACAATTCAGTGATAATTTTTTTATTATCCTCCGTATTTGCTTGATTAATACGGCTACGCGAAGATGTAGCTAAGGCGTTATCCGCCCCAAGATCTTGGAAAGTTGCAATACGATCAATATCCTGCTCCGAAACTTTCCCTTGTTTAACCTTATCTGCTAATTTAGACAAATTACTGAACTCATAACCCAAATTCAGCTCACCAATATAGCTATCCGCTAATATAGGGTTTCTTTTGTCTTTATCCGCTTTATTCGCATGAGCAATCAGCTCTTTACGCCCATCCTTTAGACCATAAATTAAGGCATTATTACCTAAATCAGTTCCCTGCGGTTTGGGGGTTTCTAAATTACTATTTTTAGTCGGCAGATGTTCTATTGATTGAATATCCCGTCTTTCCCCCGTATAACCTTTATCTACTAATTTACTAAGTTCTTCACCTAATTTATGACCAGAGAAGAATGCCTCTCTCTCCTGAGGTTGCTTTTGATATTGACGCATAGTTGTTAAACCAGAACTAATATAATACTGTCCGTTCAATGCCATCAAATTCGCATCAGCCTTCATATGATCCGGTAATTTATCCTTATGACGAATAATCTGAGCTTGATCGTGGTGAGTCAATTCATGAACAATCGTATCCAAAATTTCCTTGTTATTCTGCTTCTTAGTCCGTAAAAAGCTTAGAATAGGCATCGCATTTATTCGAACGACATCATTACTATAAGCACCGTGTCTCGTTGACAAAGGATTATTACCAGTAATTTCTAACTCTGCACGTCTTCCCTCAATACCTGTAACTTCTTTTAAAGCATCAAACTTCGCTTGTTCAACCAAACTGAATAAACGCTTAATACCCTCTTCATTTCCAGATAGTTTTTGCTTCATTAATTGATGGAATTCCTTGTTTGAATCCAGCTTGTCCACAATTTTTCTATTAATCTCGCTGCGAGATTGTAAATATGCATCATCAAGCTCAATTTTACTCATAATTTTACCCATATTTTTTACATTCTGTCCTTCAAATCCTTCAATGGTATCCGGACGATGAATTTTGTTACGAGTTTCTTTAGCTTTATTTGTTAATGCAGTCGCCTCTTCTACACTTGAACCATAGGCTAAATCTTGCAATGCTTTTAATAGATGCTCTTTTGGCAAATTTTCAGCATTTTCAGCCAAAATCTTTAATTTTTTCTCTGCCTCTTTCGCACTATCCCGCTCACGAGCCTTTTGCTTCGCTTGTTCAAATAGTTTTTTAGCATCAATCTTCGGTTTATTTACTTCATTACCGTTTTGATTTTTTTCAACGTTATTGTTGCTATTATTGCTATTTGCCTGTGTAAGCGAAGATACCGCATCATCGGTTTCTGCTTTAGTCTTCGCTGATTCGGCTAGAGCAGGGATTTCCGCATAATCACTTTCGGCACTATCCACTTTTGCTTTATTACCAGGGTGGCTCAAAGCTGGGATTTCAGCGTAATCACCTTCAACACTATCCGCTTTTGCTTTATTACCAGGGTGGCTTAAAGCTGGGATTTCAGCGTAATCACTTTCAACACTATCCGCTTTTGCTTTATTACCAGGGTGGCTCAAAGCTGGGATTTCAGCATAATCACTTTCAACACTATCCGCTTTTGCTGTATTACCAGAGTGGGTTAAAGCCGGGATCTCAGCATAATCACTTTCGGCATTGTCTGTTTTTACTTTATCGCCAGACTGGAGCAATACTGGAATTTCCGTTGCATCTTCTGCTGAACCGGTTTTCGCTTGAGCCGGACTTTCCGTTCCGGTCATATCCTCTTTTAAGCGTTTAATCGTCATATAATCGCCGTTATCTTCACGCGGAACCGATCGTTTTTTCCCTAAGGATTCATCCTTCTCTTTTACAATTCTAGCCGCTTTTTCCGATTCGGATTCAGTTTTTACCTTTTTCTTGGTCGGATCTATTTGAGCATAGATATCTTCTGCTTTACCTACCAAGCTTGAGCCCGATTCGGTTGAAGCAAATTTCGGTGTCGCATCCTCTATCGATTTCTCGCTTAAAATGCGTAAAAATTCGCTAATCACTTTCGGACTGGTTGTACTGTCTTTCGAGCTATCTGATTGAGGAATGATAGTTTCCTCAAATTTGCTACCGAATTTGGTAAATGGCGGATAGCCTGCATCCAGTAATAATTTATTGGCGATAACTCGTGCAACTCGACCATTACCTTCAGCAAACGGATGATAAGCAATCACACGCTGATAAACCATACCGGATAATACACTCGGTTCAACACCACGCGCTTTAGCATCATTGATAAAATCCACCATCTCGGCAAGCTGCAATTTAGATGCCTGTGGACCAGAGAAAATAGCATCTTCTTTAGTCAAAGATTCTTTCTTATACAGAATTCTGTTTTCCCCTTCATCCGGACGTAAACCGTGATTAAGTTTTTCAATACTTTCTACGGTTAAACCGTTTTTCGTATTACTTAAAAACTCTTCCACCGCTCCTTGAAGTTTATCTTTTAAATCAGGAGAACGTTGGATAGTTTTAGAGGTTTCGGCTAGAGCATCCACAATACGTTGTGTTTGCTCTGGCACCCCCATAATATCTTCACTTTTCGGCAATTTTTTCACTAACTGCTGAATCTCATTGAACTCCTGCTCACTTGGTTTAAAGTGTAAGGCTTCGTTAATCTTACGTTCGGTTCTTTTTGCTCCGTCAGTGAGAATATCGTCTAGCTCGGCTGAGCCTGCCATCTGTTTTAATACTGCTTCAGGGACACTTTTCTTCGCAGCTTCGCGTGCTTCAGCTAAAAACTCACTATTATTAAGAATTTTTTGTTCAAATTCATCATAACGCTTTGCCTCAAGGCTTAATAACTCTTTCAAATTCAAGTTATCTTCAAGTTTTTCATAGTTTGGTTTTCCGTTAGCTTGCTCATCAGTATCCAATAAGCGATTGTTGTTATTTACATTTTCCTCAGTAGTTTTTGAAGAGCCTCTATCCTTCTTGAAGAATTGCTTAATCTTCTGGAAGAACGAAGGCGAACTTTGTGTATCAGCTTGTTCCACACTTTGGACTTCAGGCACTGCTGGCGATAACTTACTGCTGTTATTACTATTGACCTGAGCATTATCGGATTCTACTTTAGTTTTAGCTGATTCGGCTAAAGCAGGTATTTCCGCATAATCACTTTCTGCGTTATCCGCTTTTACTTTATTATCAGAATGAATTAAAGCTGGGATTTCAGCATAATCGCTTTCTTTGAGATCCAAATCATCCTTCGCTTTTCCATCTTGTGGTAATTCCGGTAGAGGACGTTTTGCCTTATGTTCTTCCATTACAGCAGAAATTTCCTCATAGATTGGCTCTTCCGATTTTTTCGCTTTCGTGACTTCGCTGTAAACCGGCTCGGACTCTGCTGATTTACGTTGCGCACTCGCATTTTCATCGCCTAATTTCGCGTAAGGGCTAGCCGGAATTTCTTCATAAATTGGCTCTTCCGATTTTTTCGCTTTCGTGACTTCGCTGTAAATCGGCTCGGACTCTGCTGATTTACGTTGTGCACTCGCATTTTCATCGCCTAATTTCGCGTAAGGGCTAGCCGGAATTTCCTCATAGATTGGCTCTTCCGATTTTTTCGCTTTCGTGACTTCGCTGTAAACCGGCTCGGACTCTGCTGATTTACGTTGCGCACTCGCATTTTCATCGCCTAATTTCGCGTAAGGGCTAGCCGGAATTTCTTCATAAATTGGCTCTTCCGATACTTTAGTTTTTTGTGATAGAGCGTTATCTGAAGCAATATTATTCAAACTGTTTACACTATCTTGATTAGTTTTTTTGCTGAATTTTTGTTTGGCTTTATCTACTCCTTTTTTACCTAACTCAGCTAAATCGCCTAATTCAAAGCCGAAACTGGTGCTTGCATACTCATCATCTCTATGAACCGTTTTAGATTCATTGAGTTCATTATTGATAGGTTTTTCAACATTTTGGGTATCAACACCCGATAAAGTAGAATGTTGTGTTGCCTCATAATGTCTTTGTGCTGAACGCCCCCCCCTTACATTAGCTTGAGACGTTCCCCTTTCATTTAACCCTATGGACATACCAAACTCACCGCCATCTTTATGATGATAATCTTCCAAAGATTGATGAGTAACATCACCTGTAATACGGAGTTTCTTATCGCCACTTTTATCAACCAAATAACCGCCTTTTAGATCTAGATCGTTAATTTGACCGATCATTTTTCCAGCTTCTATACCTGATTGATGACCTACTTTACGGCTGGTTTCATCTTCTTGCCCATATCCGGCAGTTACGCTAACTGTCGGTTTAACTGTTAAAGCTGTAGTAACGGACGCACCAGCAGAAAAACCAAAATCAGCATGCTTATTATGTCTTTCATAAGTATCTTGTTTGGATTCAATTGATGTTTTTCCTTCTACTTTCGTTCTATAAACATCAGCTTTGATATTAGCGCCGGATAATGTGAAATCTTTTTCTGTATTAATCTCGACTTCATCTCCCAGTAATTGACTATTCTGATAAGTAGTAGATTGTGTATTAGTTAAAGAATATCCCCCATCTACTCCAGCATTTACACCAGCGGCACATCCATCGGACATAACACCACAGGAAACAGAGCTTCCTACAGAAAGTTTTGCATGCCAAGACTCATCCGACTCCGTTCTTTCTGTTTTTCCTGCATTAATCGACACGTCATCTTTTGCATTGATAGAAAGTTTACCACTCTTGCTGCGCTCAACGTTATTTAACTCTACCCTACCGTCTGTTGCACTTAACACAAGATTACCGTTTAAGGTATTACGATTATCGGATTTTTCATTAAAACTCGCATTAGATTGGCTATACCCAGCCTGAGCTTTCACTGATGCACCAACTAAATCGCCAGTCACCAAGTTAGCGAGATCACTAGTAACTTGTAATGCTGCTGTACCATCTTGCTTAATGCCTTTTTTAGCATCTTCTGCTTGCTTAACAGCATGGCTAACTATATCGGCAATTGCAGAATGGGTTTCACCGACTAAACCGAGTTTAAAAGATGACTTTGAAGATTTAAAATCAGTTTCATCTTTATATTTAGTTGAAATAATCTCTTTCGCGGTTAGCTTCAATTTATCATAGCTTACGTTCTTTTGAGCTTCAAAAAAGGACTGATCTTTTTCTGACATTAACTCTGCAATTTCTTCTTCGGACAGCTTACGCAGATTTGGATTATCCTCTTTTGCTTGACCGTCTTGAGTTTGATCTTCTGTTTTAGAGGTTTCATCAGATACATTACTATTTTCTGATTTAACCGCTTCTCCTTCATTCTGATCAGGTTGTGTCGAATCAGACATCGATTTATTAATATCTAATCCGCCGATATCTAAGGTACCTAAAACGTGTAAATCCCCCCCTTTTACTTCAAACTCGCTATTTATATTTTTTAAATCTGTCTTAGCACTTTTTTCTTGTTCAAATCTTATACCTAATTCACCATTAGCTCCGGTATGATCGCTTTCTGATATTTGGCTAGAAACTCCATCAATACTATCAGTCGAAGCTGAAACGGAATAGCCTCCACCACTGGCTGATGCACTTGAAAATAAGCCAAAGACCGACTTTGATTTTTCAGTATGTTGAATATTTTGGCCCGTCTTTGTTTTGTAATCTCCTTTTACAATACCGGTAACAATATCTGCTTTTATTTTACTTCCAGCTTGCTCTACATCACCTTTCACAGCTAAATGGAGATGATCAAATTCTAAATCAGAGCCAACAGATTCCGCACTATAAGAATCTTCTGTTTCTACTCCAGTAATAACTGTTTTACCAAGTAGTTGTTTTTGCTTATGACTACTACTAAATTTATGTGTATCTTTGGCTTTCAGATCCTTAGTTTTAACAAATCCTGTTTTTCCTTTCACATCGGAAGCAGTAATATCAATATCACTGTCCAGATCTGTTTCTAAATGTAGGTGTTGTTCTGAAGCAATCTTTGATTTCTGAACCGTCGTATTTCCCTTCTCATCAGTGTAGGAAGTTGCGGTCGATTCAATACCTTTGTGCCCTTTTAGGCTAACCAATTCTTTACCTAAAATATCACCTGTATTTTTAATTTTATTTTCCGCTTCAATATCAACACGATTTCCTGCAATAGTACCGGAATTGTGTACGTCTTTAGCCTTCAATTTCAATTCCCTGGCTTTTATGACCGCACTTCCTAATCCTTTATATTTTTCCGCATCTTCTAAAGTTTGTTTTGCAAAATAAACTTGAGGGATATATGTCTCTTTTCCATTAATGGTTGATTTGACATACCAAATAATATCCTCTTTTAAGTTGTCTTGCTGTTCTTTGGTTAATGCTTTGCCTAAAGTTAGATTTAGATCTCCTGATGTATGGTACGCATTGTCCATTAAACGTTTAACTAACTCGACATTAGTTAAATCGTATTTGAGTGCCAAATGATTATCGACTTTTTTCTCGATACTACGAGTGATCAACTGATGCTCAAAATAGCTATCGCCAATTACACTTACTTTGCTTTCTGAACCTTTTGGCGCAATCCGATTAAAGAAATAATCAGAACCGACATAATCATTTTGATTAATATATTTCATTCTGGTGTGATAAAGTGGATCAACCTCTACTCGAGCGCGATCTTTATCTAGAGGAATTTCTTTTTTCTTCGCCAATTCATCAGCTTTTCTTTTCTCTTCGGCTAATTTTTTCTCATACTCTTCGAGACGTTGTTTTTCCTCTTCAGAAAGCGAGTCTAGTTTTTTCTGTTCCTCTTCTAATTGTTTTTTTCTACGTTCTGCCTCTTCTAAACGCTCTTTTTCAAGACGTTCTTTTTCCAAACGTGCTTTTTCTAGACGCTGTTTTTTCTCTTCTTCTGTTTCACTCAGTAGATTTTTGTCTTCTTTTGGGATGAAGATATTAGAGTCATCCTCTTTTTTCTTATTAAACGAACGATCAATGAATAAATTCGGATTAGCCAATAATTCTAACAATGTAGATAAATCAATTTCACTATTATCGTTATTTTCTGGCTGTGCAACAAATGGTTTGAATTGAATCGGTGGTGCTTGTATTGTATGTTTCCCAATAGGGACTTCATTATCGAAAGCTCCCTTTTCCCCTTTTTCACCATTAATTAATGTATCGGTATTACCGATAAAAGATCCGGCTAATATTTTGGCTTTTTCATGGGGATAAAATTCCAATTCTTTGGATTTTCCGCTACTATTTGCAAGCTCTGCTGCATCATAGGCTTTTTTTAGTTCAGTAAGCGATTTATTTTCCCAATGAACACCAAATGTATTTGTCAATACGGATTGAAGTAATGGCGAATTGATAGATTTTAATAATTTAAAAACCTGTAATTTACTTACATAATATGCTCCCTGTTGAAAATGGGTCTGAGTATCATTACTTAGGAAAAACTTTATTAATTCAGAGAGAGATTTAAATTTATATTCTGCTGTCGCCTGCAATGAACTCCCAAATAGATTGAAAACAGGCCTAAAAGTAACCGTAATATTAGCAGGTGAATTTAAATAAAAATCAAATACATTTAACTTGCTACTTTTCATATTATTAATGATATTTTTAGCACCATTACCAATTAGATTTTTTTGAATATTAATTATGCCATGGTTAACTATTCCTGCATCATCTAATGTTGATTCTTTTTGAATAAACTCAAAGTCATTCTCACCACGAATATTACCCATATATTTAATTTTTAGGCTATTTCCATTAAGATCAGTAATAGAACCAAAAATTTTATAGAAATCTCTTCTGACTGTACCTATATCGGCAATTGATCCTTTTATATTTCCATTAGATATATCTACACTGCCTCCAAGTTCAACGTCATTTAATAACTTTTGAGCTGATACAGTGATTTTCCCTTTTGAAAGAATTTCTCCTCGATTATGAATAATATCATCTGCATTTAAATTCATTACACCGTCTGAATGCAAAACTCCAGTCGCATTATTGGTAATATTTGAGGAGACAGTTAGATTTAAGCTGTTTTTTGCACCCAATAAACCTTCGTTTGTAATTTTTTGACTATTTACAGATAACTGATTAGCGCTAGTTAATATCCCTTTATTGATAAAAGCATCATTTGAGTTGATATCCAGTGAAGATAATAATTGGTTTTCCGAATCTTTATCAAAAAAGACTTCTTGGGCAGAAAGCGTTAATTTTTCTCTAGCCTCCGGTAGTTTATGAGAGGCTGAGTGGAAATGGGTGAATCTAAACGTAAGGTTCGCAGTCCCTTTACTTTGAATAATCCCATTATTGTGATAACCATCATCTGGAGTAGTATTATTTTGGGATAAAATATTACCAAAGGTAGATATATCAAGCGTCTTTTCGGCTAGAATATCTTTCTTATTATCTAGCTTTTCTACATAAATTTTATTAAAACGAGCCGCAATCGTACCACTATTTTCCAGATTCTTACCTTTAATATCCAGATTTGTTGCAATTACAGTTGAATCCTTACCAATTTGAGTTGACTGGCTATTGATATCAACCTTTGTTCCTCTCACTTTGGCATTTTTGGCCGTTATAGTTTTATCCGCTGAAATATCAACTTTCTGACTACTTACTTTTGTATTTTGTTTTAGGTTAACCTCTGTGGAGATTAAATTAGTAGTTTTCCCTGCAGAGATTTGACCATTAATATCAAGCTTTTTACTGCCTTTTGAGGATACATTTTGTTTAGCTTGTAAGGTTGCAACTTCAACATTACCTTGTTTATTCTCAATTTGGATATCCTTCTCTGAAAGAATAATACCCTTATGATTTACCCCAGCGCCCGTATCTGTTGTGATAAATTGGATATGATTACCATACATAGCGCCGGCTTCTGTACCGGTAATTGCGATTTCCGTGGATTTAGCCTGCTTAGATTTCGCCTTTCTTGCTTTCACATCGTATTCTGATGAACCGGCTACAAAGGTTATATTGGTTTCAACAGGCGCTTTATCATTAATGTTACGGACGGCCCCTTTTTGCTCAATTTTTTTCGCAACAATATCTAAATATTTCAATCCGTCAGTGGCAATCCCGTCTTTATCAATGGTTACCGTTCCTTTCTCGACAGACAGTTTTAAGCCGTTTTTCGGATCAATCACATTACTGGTTGAAGTTACAAAACGATCCGTATTGAATGTTTGTACACCGTTAATATTAATTCCGTTCGGGTTAATAATTAATAGATCTGCTTTATCACCAAAAACTTCCAATCCGCCTTTAATTTTACTCATCTGACTACCTGTTACCTGAGTTAAAATTGCTTTGGCTGTATTTTTATCAAAGTTTTGGTTTTTTTCTAAATGACCGACTAAATAAGAATTTCCTTCCTTATTGCTATTATTAAATACCGCACCATTGCCGACATTGAATTTTTGGAATTTATTATCAGAAATACCATCATATTGAGGTTTGGCAATCTCAATAATATGTACGCCATTAGTTGTCTCAGATATTTTTGTTTCACGATTATTTTTATCTAAAACGATATCCTTGCTATTTACATCAGCAAATACGGTATTTGGTACAACGAATAAGAAGGCTAATGCAGCATTTCCCAGATGTAACAAACGTGATTTAATAAGACAAGAAAATGTAGATAGACGGAAGATATGGCGTCCTTCACTGCTAGATTCGCCTTCTTCTTTATTTTCTACACTACCAGTGTCGCCTGATTCATAGTTAATATATTCAGCGACGGGAACTAAACATGATTTTGATTTACTAAAAATCAGTTTATATCTATTTTTATTCATACTAAATTTCTCCTATATTAAAAATATGAATTAAAATGAAATTGAGCCGTTTACATAGTAAATGTGGGCATCACCTTTATTTACTTTTACATTCTTAATTGGCTTGGAATAAGTGAAAGATAAGTTAAGGCGACTGATTTGAAATTTTGTTCCAATAGCCATCCCTGCAATAGTTTCATTACCTTGATTGAGATGTTTAAATATGCGACCGAAATCAACACCTAAGAAAGGTTTGATTTGGGAAATAGACATTTTTTGAGGATAAAATGGGATATCAACTGTTTGTGAAATATAATAACCGCTGTCTCCGGAAATGATTCCACCTTTAAATCCTCTTACGGTATATTCATCTCCGATAGAGAATTGATTATCGGAATACAAACTATAAGGAGAGTATTGGAATCCTAAACGAAGTTGATAATTAAGCGCTCTTTCTTTAATCGCAAAAGCTTTATACCAGCTCATTGTGCCTGATAATAAAGAGAGTGTTTTATCTCCTTTTGAATTATATGCAAGGCTATCGGCACCAAACCAACCTAAACCGTTTGAATAAGAAATATCGTTATACAGTTTTCCTCCTAAAACATTTGTAATATAGGATAATCCGACTGTAAGTTTATTATTATTGAAATGGCTGACTAAACGCGCCCCGATATAGTTTTTCTTTGTTTTAAATTCTAATTCGCCGTAACCTGAAAAAATCATATCTTTATTACGAGCAAGAACTTTAGCAAGTTTAATATTTGCAGTTTTAATTTTCCCTTCTGAGCTATAACTGTGAATACCTTTTATTTCTTTCTTACTATCCGATTGTGACACTCTTAAATCTAATGTATAAGAAGAAAATGGTTGGCTATAACTTAATAAATAGTTTTGTTGATTATTTCGTTTATGTTTTTTGTATAGTCGATATCCTGTTGAAAAATACCAACTATCATTAATTCCTAGTAAATCACCCCAACTAATACTTGCCGTAAGTTGATTTCGTCCGTTTTCGTTGTTTTCTGCACCGGAGTTATTAAAGCCTAGTGTAATTCGGGGTAAATAAGTGCGCTGAGTAATTAAATTAAAATTGGACTCACCATCTTTCTCTGCTGCAACAACTTTTATTTCTGCGGATTTATTTGTTGTATTTAAAATTTCAACTAACTGATCAACATCATAAACATTAAGTAATTTATTTTTTAAATTAGGCAATACAAAAACCATTGCTTTATCTTTAAATGTTTCTGGAAGAGCACCATTGACAAAATAATCGCGAACGTAGCCCCAATGAATAATAAAATCCAATTCATTTTTATCGGTAACGTTACTCTTTAAGCCAACGGCACTTGTTACATAGCCTGCACGGTACAGTACATCGGTCAAATCTTTAACTAACGCAAAAACTTGCTTAGTCGTCAGTGGCTTTCCCTCATATTGTTTAATGACGGAATCAAAATCCAAGCGAACGCTTTGTCCTGCTTGATCTACGGTAATGCGCTTAATGGTTCGATCTGTTTGTGTATCATCCGTCAATGTATTATCTGTTTTCGGATCAGCCTCTTTGCGCAGGAATTTCTCCGCCTTTTTTAAAGCTTCATCAGTTTCTTGAATTATTCTTTGATGCTTTAACTGCTGCTGTTCTTGGGTAAGAACGTCTGTTGCAAAAGCCGTTCCCGAGAATAAAGATAAGTAAAATAAATAGCCGATAGATTTTCTCGCTATTGAAGATTTCATCAATTGGTCTCCTTAATATGTAATATGCCTAAGTTATTCAATTAGTATAAAATTAAGACGATAAGCTACTTTCTATGAAGTAGCCCTGATTCTGCAGCTCCAATATGTCAACAAACCTGTATATCCGGCGAATGTCGAAACTTTACTACTCCACTGGATATAGCATTGTGAGCTAAACTTAGCGGAGACGATTTTTTCACCGTTTGTAGATTTGTATTTTTCGATAAGCAAAATCACACCCATATTAGACGGAGCTTTTCTTCAAAAATGACAAAAAAATGTAATAAACCTCCTTGATCGAACAAACAATAATCAAAATGATTATCATATAATCAAATCTTCTCAAATTTTTCCAAAAAGAAATGAGCTGAAATCAATTAGCCCTAAAAATTTCATACTATTTTTACGTTAAACAAATTTATCAATGTGTCTCTCAAATGTTGCAAAACGTTGAACCATTACAGAGTAAAATGAATTGATAGTTTGATGTGGTTGTGTGTGAAAATTTGATAGGAATAATGTTTATATATGGATGTTTGAACATTGGTTAGGTCTTAAAAAGCGGCTAGGGTTTACTCTCCCCTTAGTGAGTTCAAGCCTCACTTCCTCCGCCACCAATAAAAAAATTCCTTAGTTAAAAAGCTAAGGAATTTTTGTTTTTTACCAGCAAAACCTTTCATTTACATGATTTTCCGACCGCTCTTTTTGCCACTTCGCTTTATTTTGTGGAGCAGCAAAAAACTCATCCTGTGCCTTTAAACGAAGCTTCAATTTTTCCTCGGCTGCTTTTAATGCAACTTTGCGATCTTGAAATTTTGAGGGTAATGCTTTCATAAAAACCGTGTCATAAGGATGGGAAATTACCCAATTTACTGCTTCTTCCGCAGTTTTACGTTGTTTGTTTAAATCACAAAAAGCGTAGGGATTCACAAATTGCCCTACTACTTGGCTAAATCCCGTATTTTCCGCCACTGTCGTCTTTGGTAAATCCAACACATACAAGGCTGTAATTAAACGGTTTTGCCCACGATAAAACCATTTTACCGCATCATCACGTAAACCAAAATCATAAGCACGGGCCGCCAGAGTAAATAAGGTGATTGGCGAAATTCGTGCCGGATTTTCTAGCACAAACTTAACCGCACTTTGATATCCGTTTAAGGTATTTTCCCGCAACATCGGATCAAGTTGCTTATGCACAAATACGTTTCCCACTTTGCCTTTTTCGGAGGAATAATAAGGTTTCACATAAATATCAATAGATTTTACCGGTTCTTTGCTAATCGAGCTACAAGCGGTTAAACCAAGTGCAGTCAAAATTACAATAATTTTTACGGCTAATTTCACAATGCCTCCAACAAGAAATAATTCCTAAAATGAACTTATATCTCATCAAAATTTTGATGAATTTTAACAAAGTTTTCACTTTTTCCTATATAATTAGACAACAAATCGAATACGATGCAGAATATGAAAATTCACTTAATTCATAGCCAAACTACCCTTGATTTCAATAACGAAACAAGCCTACTCGATCACCTCAAACGTCACAATATTCACCACGAATACCAATGTCGTAGCGGTTATTGCGGTTCCTGTCGGGTGAAGATCAAAAAAGGCAAGGTATCCTATTCGGAAACTCCCCTTGCCTTTATCCAACCCGATGAAATTTTATTATGTTGTTGTCGTGTAGAAACGGATCTTGAATTGGAACTATAAATTATTCAAATCCAACACATCCGTCATATCAAATAAACCATGAGATTTATTTTCCAGCCATTTCCCCGCCCGTACCGCACCGTTGGCAAACGTCATACGGCTTGAGGCTTTATGGGAAATTTCCACCCGTTCCCCAATATCGGCAAACCATACGGTATGCTCACCTACAACGTCAGAGGCACGGATGGTTGAAAAACCGATTTCATCGGACTTACGCTCACCAGTAATGCCCTCACGGCAAAATACCCCATGAGTTTTCAAATCACGCCCCAAAGTTTTCGCAATATGTTCTCCCATTGAAAGTGCCGTGCCTGAAGGGGCATCCACTTTATGACGGTGGTGTGCTTCAATAATTTCAATATCGCAATAATTGCCCATTACCTTGGCGGCTTTTTCCAATAATTTGAATACTAAATTCACGCCGACACTGAAATTAGAAGCAAATACAATGGCAATTTTTTCAGCGGCAGATTGAATTGCAGCTTTACCCGCCTCATCAAATCCTGTCGTACCAATCACCATTTTTTTATTATTCGCCACACAAAATGCAATATGTTCAAGTGTGCCTTCCGGACGGGTAAAATCAATCAGCAAATCAAAATTGTCTTTTTGTTCGTGAAAATCATCAGACACCTTAATGCCTAAATGCCCAATACCTGTCAACTCACCGGCGTCCGCTCCTAATAATGACGATCCTTGACGCTCAAAAGCTGCGCCCAAGGTGACGCCTTCTGCACCATGAATCGCTTGAATCAATTGACGTCCCATTCTGCCGCCCGCACCGGCAACCGCAATTCTTAATGTCATATTTATACCCTTCTTTTAATTAATCATCTCAGTGATACCACTATAGATCAGTACACAACCAAAAAATAAAAATACCACGCCTGCTACATTATCAATATAACGGCTATATTGGCGATAAAACTGCTTTGCCACATTCCGTGAAAAAATAAATGAAATTAGATAAAAATACAAGAATGTTACAATGACAATTAAACCGAACGCCACGCCCATTTCCCATATTTCTGTCATTTTCGCTAAAACCAAAGACATTACACTTGAAAAATACACCACGGCTTTAGCGTTCGACAAATTGACCAATAAACCCTTTAGAATTTCTTTTTTAGCATTGGTTTGCTCATTTAATTCTTTCTCTGAAAGCGGTATAAATTCTGCATTTTGTCTGCTTCGAATCAATAAGAAACCAAGATAACTTAAATAACTTCCGCCCAGAATCATAATAAGTCCATGTAAAGCCGGCATCATAGCGAATAACACCGTTAACCCCAACATCGAAAGCGCAGCCCAAAACGCCACACCTATCGTGATGCCGATAACTCCATAAAAGGCGTTTTGACGGGAATTACTCGCCGCCATTCGGGTAACATAGAAAAAATCAGGCCCTGGTGTCATCAAACCAAACAAATGAACAATCAATAAATTTAACATCTTTTACCACTCTATATTTAACAAGAAAATCACCATTACCGCATAAATAGCGGCGATGATATCATCCACCATAATACCGAAACCGCTTTCCAGTTTTTCATCAAAATAACGAATCGGAAAAGGCTTGAGAATATCGAAAAAGCGAAACAAAACAAAAGCGGTCAACACCCATTGCCAGGACAAGTTAGGCACCGCGGCAAGGACGATAAACACGCCGACAAATTCGTCCCACACAATGGAACCATGATCATGCACCCCCATATCGTCAGCGGTTTTTTGGCATAAATAACAGCCGAGAACAAAGCAAAGTGCGGTCAAAATTAAGAAAGTTTTTGTTCCTAAAAGCACAAGTAAAATCACGCCTAATAAGGTGCCAAGGGCGCTCCCCCACGTTCCCGGTGCGGGATGAAGCAAACCTGAACCCAATCCCACAGCAAGCAAATGAACGGGATTTTTTAAAGAAATTCGTTTTAACGGATTATTTTCTGTCATTTTACTTCCTTAAAATGATCAAAACCTGATTTCGGCGAATACTCAACCACTTTCCCGTTACGCAAAAAACAGGTTGCAAACTGACCGCACTTTGCCTCAATAATACGTCCTATGCAAGTGCAAACAACATCAAGATTTTGTAACCGGGTTTCAAGGATTGATTGGGATTCAGGAGAAATGGTGAAACATAATTCATAATCTTCACCACCGCCTAAGGCAAATTGCTCAGCTTGCGTGTGCTCATAAAGATTTAATAATGATGATGAAAGTGGTAAGTCGGAAAGATCAATTTCCGCCGCACATTGACTACGTTTAAGAATATGTCTGAGATCGGAATTTAACCCATCGGAAAGATCAATAGCTGCATGGGCAATATCGACTAATGCTTGTCCAAGCGTGATCCGTGGCGTTGGGCGAAGATGGCGTTGCTGTAAAAACTCTTCATCAAAACCGACCGCTCTTTTGCCCGATAAAATTTGTTGCAAACCGGCGGCACTATCGCCTAATGTGCCTGAGACATAAATTAAATCCCCTACTTTAGCTTGATGGCGACACAATGCTCTTTCTTTTTCAACAAAGCCTTGTGCAGTAATCGTAATGGATAACGGACCTTTTGTCGTGTCACCGCCAATTAATGTGACGTTGTGATTTTTTAATGTGTGTAACAAACTTTGACTAAATCGGGCAAGCCAATTTTCATCAATTTTTGGTAAAGTTAATGCAAGGGAAACCCATTTGGGCTGCGCCCCCATTGAGGCTAAATCACTTAAATTGGTTGCCACCGCTTTATAGGCTAAATCTTCCGGTGAAACAGAAGGCAAAAAATGGGTATTTTCCACCATCGTGTCGGTGGTTATAGCAAGCCGGCTATTTTCCGGCACAGAGACTAAGGCACAATCATCACCAATGGATAAGGAAACAAAATCATCCGCTTGCCTCTGTGGTTGCTCAAAATAATGTTTAATTAAATCAAATTCACCCATGCCATTGTTTACCCATTAAAATAAAAAGCACGCGTAAACACGCGCGCCATTTATAGATCATCTAATTTATTTACGCCCTAATGCTGGCGCGATTTTATCTAATACACCATTAATATATTTATGGCTGTCGTCCGAACCAAACACTTTTGCCACTTCAATCGCTTCGTTAATCACAACTTTATACGGCACATCAAGCTCAAAACGCAATTCATACACCGCTAAACGTAAGATGGCTTTTTCAATAGGATCAAGTTCCTCAAACGCACGGTCAATATAAGGAGTAATAGAAAAATCAACCGCTTCAATATTATCTACGGCTTGACGAAATAATTTGCGGAAATAAGATTTATCTACGCCATTCATATCTTGATCAAGTAGGAATGCTAACTCCACCTGCTCCGCAGTATTACCGGAAATCGCCCAGGAATACAAGGCTTGCACGGCACATTCACGAGCCCGACGACGAGCTGATGGTTTCTTCATTATCTTTTGTTCTGCCATTATTTATGCCGCGTCAATTTGTTCAAGAAGGTTGATCATTTCAAGTGCCGTTAATGCGGCTTCCGATCCTTTATTACCCGCTTTTGTGCCGGCACGTTCAATAGCTTGGTCAATATTTTCAGTGGTTAACACACCAAATGCCACGGGAATTTCTGCTTCCATCGCCACTTTGCCTAAACCACTGCTTGCTTCGCCCGCAACATATTCAAAATGCGCCGTACCGCCACGGATAACCGTTCCCAATGCCACAATCGCATCAAACTTTTTGCTTTCCGCTAAACGACGGGCAACAAGGGGAAGCTCATAGGCACCAGGTGCACGCACGAGAGTAATATTTTCGTCTTTTACTTGGCCGATACGCTTTAACGTATCCACCGCACCCTCTAGCAAACTTTCATTAATAAAACTGTTAAAACGGGCAATCAACACTGCTACTTTTGCATTAGGTGCCGCAACAACGCCTTCTAAAACTTTCATACTTTTTCCTATCTTATTCGTCCTAATAAATTGGTGGCAGATTCTAGCATAAAAATTACTTCCTATCAGCATTTATCTTGTCTGCTCTAAAACTAAGTGCGGTCATTTTTTATGGTTTTTATTCCTCATCAAGGACAAATTCAAACCAATCTATCACCTCATTTTCATGCACGCCGTTTGTAATTAAAATACCGGCATTTTTTACACTCCGTTCATCGCAGGAAATCAATGGATGCCAATCAGGCAAAGGTTTACCTTCGTAAAGCAGCCGATAAGCACAGGTATCAGGTAACCAATGAAAATCAGGTAAATTCTTTTTAGTGAGTTTTGTACAGTCTTTTTCGATATTAAAACGTTCCGAATAATTACCGCACTTTCCGCTCTCCAGATCCAGTAAATTACAGGCAATGCGGGTGTAATAGAGTTTTTGTCGTTTTCCGCGGCCTTGAATATATTTGCGATAACAACATTTTCCGCAGCCATCACACAAAGCCTCCCATTCGGAATCGGTCATTTCAAGGAGAGATTTGGTTTGCCAAAAATTAGGAGATAAATTCATCATTTTGGAACTTTCAGGTATAAAACACATAACTTCAGATGACATAAACTAGGCGCCATCCACCGAGAACCGCACTATTATATGCAACGATCTCAAACTGAGTAATCTTACCATTATATCCCCCGAAAAAACCAAACAATGCAATATTATTCCGGCATATCTCAATTAAAATCTTGATATCGCTCACAATTTTGAAAATATTCATAATTTTTATAAGCCTTTTTATTGACTAGACAAAAAAATAGGAGTAAAAATTTTTAACAAAAAAGCAACATAAGGGCAATATATGCTGACCATTCATCACACTAGTGAATATTCCTTGATTTGCTCACTTCCTCCCCCTGCCGAGCTGTCAAAGCAGCAGTCTATTTGGCAATTATCAGAATTGACACAAGATCTTCCCGGCGTAGTTGAAACAGTTGTCGGAATGAATAATCTGACACTTTTTTGTCATCTTCATATCGATCCTCTTCAACTTATCCATGAAGTGCAGCAACTTTGGGAAAAAGTTCAATTACAAAAAACACATTTTCAAGGAAAATTAGTGGAAATCCCCGTACATTATGGTGGGGAGTTTGGTGAAGATTTACATTATGTGGCGAAATATCATCACACCACAGCAAAAGAAATTATTAATCGCCATACAGCCCCTGTCTATACGGTCTTTATGATGGGTTTCCAACCCGGTTTCCCTTATTTAGGCGGATTACCTGAATCTCTTCATACACCACGCCGCGATGAACCGAGAACAAGAGTCCCCGCCGGTTCAGTAGGCATCGGAGGAAGCCAAACGGGAATTTATCCTTTCACTTCCCCTGGCGGGTGGCAACTATTAGGTAGAACTGAAATTCAACTTTTTGATGTGAATCAAAGCCAGCCCGTTTTACTAAAAGCAGGCGATCAAGTGCGTTTTGTAGTGGAGGATATGACCCTATGATTTATGTTCAACATCTTCAAGGCTTTGCTCATCTACAGGATTTAGGCCGCTTTGGCTTACGCGGATTTGGTATCGGACATTCCGGTGCAATGGATTGCCTTGCATTACAAGCAGGAAATTTATTATTGAAAAATGCCAATAATTTGCCCGCACTTGAAATAGCCTTAGGAAGCCTGACAGTAACCTTTGACTGTGACACGCCATTTTGTTTAACCGGTGCATTATGTGAGGCGGAACTTGATGATAACCCGATTTCGCCTTACTGTCGTTACACGGCAAAAGCACGCCAAACCCTCAAAATCAAACGAATTATCCAAGGCAACTATACTTATCTTTGTGTTGCCGGAGGCTTTAAAGTACCTAAAGTATTAGGATCTTATAGCACCAATTTACAAGCAGGTTTTGGCGGATTTCAAGGACGTTTAGTCAAATCCGGCGATCATATTGCGACAGAATTAAGAGATACGGTGCTTAGTCCCTTAAGTATCGAACCAATTCCTTTTACAAACACAATTCATGCAACCGCTTCATCAGAATACGAGGCATTCAACCAAGAAACCCAAACATTATTTTGGCAACAGGGTTGGATATTACAACGAAACAGCAACCGTATAGGCTATCGCTTTTCCGGTTCTCAAAAATTAATGCTTAATTTCCCTCTTGAAATGCTCTCTTATGCCGTACCAATAGGCACAGTTCAAGTTCCTCCGGACGGTCAGCCGATAATATTAATGGCAGATGCTCAAACAACGGGCGGTTATCCAAAAATTGCCTGTGTTATTCAAGCGGATATTGGCAAATTGGCACAAATACCTTTTGGGGAAACCGCTTATTTTAAACAGGTTACCCATCAACAAGCGCGAGAGTTATACCAACAAGATCAAGATTATTTGACCTACATAAGGAGAAAAGTAGATGAAACGCGTTGATTTAAATGTAGATCTAGCCGAAGGCTATGCGAATGATGAAAAATTGTTGCAATTAGTCAGCTCTGCAAATGTTGCCTGCGGCTTGCACGCCGGTAATTATAATGAAATGCGTAAAGCCATTTTATGGGCAAAAGAAAATAATGTGACAGTAGGAGCACATCCGGGATATCCCGACCGTGAGAATTTTGGTCGCCTGAATATGAACTTAAGCGATGAAGAACTTCAAGCCTGCCTACGTTATCAACTCGGCGCGATTAAAGCCTTATGTGAGGCTGAAGGTGTCGCATTAAGTTACGTCAAGCCGCATGGCGCATTATATAATCAAGCGGCAAAAAATCCCCCACTAGCACGTTTAATTAGCCAAACAATCAAAAACTTTGATCCCGATTTAGCCCTAATGGGATTATCCGGAAGTGCAATGCTATCTGTAGCACAAGAGGTGGGGCTCAAAACAATTTCGGAAGTATTTGCCGATCGACATTATCAAGCCGATGGTTCATTAGTGCCGCGTAATTGTAATAATGCATTGGTAGAAAATGATCAAGAAGCGGTTGCACAGGTTCTACAGATGGTGATTGAGGGAACCGTTCCTACTGTCGAAGGTTTCAATATACCTATTCAGGCAGACAGTATTTGCTTACACGGCGACGGTAACCATGCGATTGAATTTGCGAAAAAAATTCGTGCGGCATTACAAGCAGAACAAATCATCATTTCGGCAAAATATTAATAATCCCAAGTTGCATAACAACCAACCTATCGGAGATCAATATGGCAAATAATAACCGTAGCGCCCTACTCGGAGCGGCATTTTTAATGGCGACATCAGCTATCGGCCCGGGTTTTCTAACCCAAACCGCAACCTTTACCCAATCTTTACTCGCCAGTTTTGGCTTTGTGATTTTACTCTCTATCTTGCTTGATATTGGAGCTCAATTAAACATTTGGCGAATTATCACCGTTTCAGAAAAAAAAGCCCAAGATATTGCGAATGCTATTTTACCCGGTATGGGATATTTTCTTTCATTGCTTATCGTTATGGGAGGATTGGCTTTCAACATCGGAAATGTTGGAGGCGCAGGATTGGGCTTAAATATTCTCACAGGCGTGTCACCTGAAATAGGGGCGATAATCAGCGGCTCAATTGCCGTATGCATCTTTCTTGTAAAAGAAGCCGGTAAAACGATGGATCGTTTTGCTCAAATAATGGGATTCGTGATGATTGCCTTAACCATTTATGTCGCAGCCCAGACCGCCCCTCCTCTTGGAGAAGCCGTGTTCAGAACTTTCGTACCGGAGAAATTAGATGTAATCGCTATTGTCACCCTTGTAGGCGGAACTGTGGGCGGTTATATCACTTTTGCGGGGGCTCACCGTTTATTAGATGCCGGTATTAAAGGCAAAAGCTCTCTAAAAGAGGTCAGCAAAAGCTCGGTGTCAGCAATTCTCATTTCCTCCATAATGAGAATTGTATTGTTTTTAGCCGTTTTAGGCGTTGTCTCACAAGGTATTACTCTCGATCCTAAAAACCCTGCCGCTACCCCATTTTCATACGCTGCCGGTAATATCGGATTAATGATTTTCGGTATTGTCATCTGGGCTGCGTCAATTACCTCCGTTATCGGTGCCGCTTATACTTCCGTTTCTTTCATTACCAGTTTCTCACCTAACATAGAAAAACATAAGAATTGTTGGATAGTGGCTTTTATTGTTATCTCGACTGCCGTGCTTGCAACTATTGGTCGCCCAGCCCAAGTATTAGTTTTTGTCGGCACATTAAACGGTCTAATTTTACCGATTTCTCTCGGTCTCATTTTGCTCGCCGCCTATAACACTAAAATTATTGGTGATTATAAGCACCCGATTTGGATGACTGTTTCAGGTGCTATCGTTGTTATTTCCATGGCAATATTAAGCATAATAACGCTTGTGAAATATATCGGTAATTTATTGGCTTAGCGATCTTATTTAAATAATTCCGTTTGGTTTTATTGCTTTGTAAGCATTTTCGATATAAATAAGAGTCATAGCTTATAGATAGTCAAAGAAAAAGAGCGGTCAAAATCACCAGTATTATGTAGTAGTCGCACAAACTGAAATTTTATCTCATAAGTAGGGACGCCACGCTGGCGTCCGTAAAAAATTAAATGATTTTAAAAGGTTATATGACAGACGCCAACATGGCGTCCGTACATTTTCGTTAAATCGTGCACTTGCTACATAATGCCGAAAATCACGATTGTTTTTGACCGCACTTGCGTTGATGAAAACTAAAAACTTTCTTTTAGACTAACCGTGAGGTTAAACACTAAATGTTCGGGGCGGCTGTCTTTACTGTCTGCACAGAAATAGCCCTCACGTTCAAATTGATACCCTTTTTCCGCTTCCGCATTGCCAAGACTTTGTTCCACAAAGCCGTGTTTTACTACAAGGGAATTTGGATTGACAACCGAGCAAATATCTTCTTCCGCTCCCGGATTTGATATGGTGAACAAACGGTCATACAAACGGAATTCTGCAGGATGATTATATACCGCCGAAACCCAATGGATCACCCCTTTCACCTTACGGCCGTCCGCCGGATTTTTACCTAGTGTGTCCGGATCATAGGTACAAAAGATGGTAGTGATTTCGCCGTTTCCATCTTTTTCCACTCGCTCTGCTTTGATCACATAAGCATTGCGTAAACGCACTTCTTTGCCAAGCACGAGGCGTTTGTATTGCTTGTTGGCTTCTTCACGGAAATCCGCACGATCAATATAAATTTCTTTGGTGAAAGGTAATTGACGTTCACCTAATTCCGGACGATTCGGGTGATTTGGCGCCGTCAAAATTTCTTCGCCTTCAAAATTTTCAATCACCACTTTCACAGGATCAATCATCGCCATTGCGCGACAAGCATTTTGGTTGAGATCATCACGAATGCAGGCTTCCAATGCACTATATTCCACCACATTATCTTGTTTAGTTACGCCAATACGGCGACAAAATTCACGAATTGATGCCGGCGTATAACCACGGCGACGTAAACCTGAAATGGTTGGCATACGCGGATCGTTCCAACCGTCAACAATGCCGTCCGTTACCAATTTCAACAATTTACGCTTAGAAGTTAATGTACCCTCTAAGTTTAAACGTGAAAATTCGTATTGGTGCGGTAACGGACGTTCAATAGAAATATTCTCCAATACCCAATCGTACAAACGGCGGTTATCTTGGAACTCTAACGTACATAATGAATGTGTAATACGCTCAATCGCATCGGAAATACAATGGGTAAAATCATACATTGGATAAATACACCACTTATCGCCGGTTTGGTGGTGCTTGGCAAACTTAATACGATAAAGCACCGGATCACGCATTACCATAAACGGTGAAGCCATATCTATTTTCGCCCGTAAACTGGCTTTACCTTCGGCAAACTCGCCGTTTTTCATTTTTTCAAATAAGACCAAATTTTCTTCTATAGTACGATCACGATAAGGGCTGTTTTTCCCCGGCTCCGTTAACGTGCCACGATATTCGCGCATTTGTTCCGGTGATAGTTCGTCTACATAAGCCAAACCTTTCTTGATTAATTCAATCGCATAACCATAGAGCGTATCAAAATAATCCGAGGCATAATGCACTTCTCCCGCCCATTTGAAACCTAACCATTCTACGTCTTCTTTGATGGAGTCCACATATTCCACATCTTCCTTCAAAGGGTTGGTATCATCAAAGCGTAAATTGCATAAACCGTTATAATCTTTCGCAATACCAAAATTTAAGCAAATCGATTTCGCATGCCCGATATGTAAATAACCGTTTGGTTCCGGCGGAAAACGGGTGTAAACCTTGCTATGTTTACCGCTTGTCAAATCTTCATCAATAATTTGGGTGATAAAATTGTGCGGACGTGTATTTTCCGAATTTTCTAAGGTATGTTCTGTATTACTCATAGCTTTCTCATAATAGAAAAAATAATCAGCTATTTTATATGTTTTATAAGAAAAAAGCGAGATATGAGAGATGAGCCGTTTCCTTCCTAATTTTCAGCTAATTCTGTTATGTGAAAATTCACGAACAAGGCAAACTTTAAAAAAAATGGTTTGTCTCATCTCCAAATTTTTCGTGCAATACGAGAGATTTATCATTAAAATACGCAAACTGAACAAACGTTCATTATTTGGAATTTACGATCAATGAAGAAAATTTTAGTTGCACTTAGTTTATTAATTTCAGGCGGATTCGCCTATTATTTTTTTTCATATAGTCATAATCAACAACCTTCCTACCTCACAGAAAAAGTCATTCGCGGTAATGTTGAAAAAACTGTTGTTGCGTCAGGATCTATCAGTAGTATTAATGAGGTGGATGTGGGAGCACAAGTTTCCGGTAAAATCACCAAACTTTACGTAACCCTAGGACAAGAAGTAAAAAAAGGTGATTTAATCGCTGATATTGATTCCACTACACAAATTAACAGTCTTAATACTAAAAAAGCCGCTCTGGTCAGTTATCAGGCTCGATTAAAGGCAAAAGAAACCGCACTTAGCGTCGCACAGTCGGCATATTCCCGTTACTCAAAACTATACGGGCAAAAAGCAGCCTCCCTTGACGATTTGAACAATGCAAAAAATACTTTTGACGCCGCAAAATCAGAAGTAGAAGCACTAAAAGAATCCATTAAACAAGCGGAAATTGAAGTGAATACGGCAGAAACTAATGTAAGCTATACGCAAATTACCTCTCCTATTGACGGTACGATCATTTCAACGCCGATTTCCGAAGGACAAACCGTCAATTCCGCACAAACCACCCCGACGATTGTCACTGTCGCCGATCTCAGCAAAATGCGGGTGAAACCTGAAATTTCAGAGGGAGACATTACCAAAGTGAAAGCAGGACAAACCGTGCGTTTTACCATTTTATCCGATCCCAATACCTATTATCAGGGCGTAATTTCCTCCGTTGATCCGGCGACCACTACAAAAAGTGATAACACCTCGACTTCATCAAGCAGCTCGACTTCATCAAGTACGACAACCGCAGTTTATTATTACGCTAATTTAATCGTGGATAATCCTGACCGCACTTTACGCATTGGCATGACTACGGAAAACAATATTAAAATTGCCGATGCACAAAACGTGTTATTGATCTCTAATATGGCGATTCAAAGGAAAGAAGGAAAAACCTTTGTCAATATTTTGAATGAAAAAAATCAGCCTGAAATGCGAGAAGTAGAAATCGGCGTGCAAAATGATTTCCAAACGGAAATTAAATCCGGTTTGGCGGAAGGTGAAAATGTGATCGTGTCACAAGTGGCAGCCAGCGAACAGGTTGGTAATACTGGTCGCGGGCCAAGAATATTCTAAAGTGCGGTAAAAATTTGATGAATATTATTGAAATTAACCAACTCAACCGCTATTTCGGCGAAGCTGAAAATCGTGTTCATATTTTAAAAAATATTTCGCTTAACATCGAAAAAGGTGATTTTGTTGCCATTATCGGTCAATCGGGTTCCGGTAAATCCACGTTGATGAATATTATCGGTTGCTTGGATACGGCAACCAGCGGTTCTTATAAAATTGACGGTAAAGAAACTAATCGGCTTTCAGCGGATCAACTCTCCGATTTACGCAGTCAACAATTTGGTTTTATTTTCCAACGCTATAATTTACTTTCCACACTCACGGCGGCGGAAAATGTTGCCTTACCGGCTATTTATGCCGGTATGTCGCAAGAACGGCGGATTGAACGAGCCAAACAATTATTGGAAAAACTCGGTTTAGGCGATAAATGGCAAAATAAGCCCAACCAACTTTCCGGCGGTCAGCAACAACGAGTGAGTATTGCCCGAGCCTTAATGAATGGTGGTGAAATTATTCTTGCCGATGAACCCACCGGTGCGTTGGATTCCCACAGCGGACAAAACGTGATGGAAATTTTGCGTCAGCTTCATCACGAAGGACATACCATTATCATGGTGACCCACGACCGTGACATCGCCGCCAGTGCAAACCGCGTCATTGAAATTAAAGACGGCGAAATTATTGCAGACTCACAAAAGAAACCGGTTAAAAGTGCGGTCAAAAATCAAAGTAAAATTAAACCGCACTTTGGCTTTAGCAAAGATCAGCTCATTGAGGCTTTTAGGATGTCTGTCAGTGCGATTGTGGCACATAAAATGCGTTCTTTACTCACTATGCTGGGCATCATCATCGGCATTACCTCTGTTGTTTCCGTGGTAGCTCTGGGAAACGGTTCGCAACAAAAAATTCTTGAAAACATTAAAGGTATCGGCACCAGTACGATGACGATTTTCAACGGAACGGGATTTGGTGATCGCCGGGCAGAACAAATGCAAAACCTCACCATTAACGATGCCAATGCCCTGAGTAAACAAAGCTATGTTCAAAGCGTCACACCGAATAGTTCGTCTAGCGGTATGCTGGTATATGGCAATCAAACTTTCTCCTCTACCGACCTAAGAGGTGTTGGAGAACAATATTTTGACGTTGAGGGATTAACACTGAAACAAGGTAATTTATTTTCCATTGAAGATGTAAAAGAAAATAATCAAGTCGCCTTAATTGACGAAAGTGCGGAAAAATCCATTTTTCCAAATGAATCTCCATTAGGCAAAGTGGTGATGTTTAATAAACGCCCTCTGCGGATCATTGGGGTGGTTTCCGATAGGCAAATGGGCGGTGCAAGCAGTTCTCTGAATATTTACGCACCTTACAGCACGGTGATGAATAAAATTTCCGGCAGTAAAAAAATCGGTTCTATCACCGTGAAAATTGCCGATGACATCAATTCTACGGTAGCGGAAAAAAGCATCACCGAGTTACTGACCATACGCCACGGTAAAAAAGATTTTTTTGTGATGAATAGCGACACCATTAAACAAACCATTGAAAGCACAACCGATACGATGAAATTGCTGATCTCCTCCATTGCTTTTATTTCTCTCATTGTAGGCGGTATAGGGGTGATGAATATTATGTTGGTTTCAGTCACTGAACGCACCAAAGAAATCGGTGTGCGTATGGCAATTGGCGCCCGTCAGCACAACATTTTGCAACAATTCTTAATTGAAGCCGTGCTCATTTGTTTAATCGGCGGACTAACCGGTATTTTGCTCTCCGGTTTAATTGGTTTGTTATTCAATTTGTTTATGAGCGATTTTACTATGGCATTTTCAACCGCTTCAATTATTACGGCAGTCTTGTTCTCATCACTGATTGGCGTAGTGTTTGGCTATATGCCGGCAAAACGGGCTGCACAACTAAACCCTATTACCGCCCTCGCTCGCGAATAGATTTTGTAAAACCCTAAAATGCGGTTAAAATCAACCGCACTTTTTTAACGATTTTAATCAAGGAAAAACAATGTTAAAAATGAAAAAACTTACACTTGCCATCGTGATGGCAGCAACGCTTAGCGGTTGTGCCAATATTGACGATTCTTATCAGGCCAGCCAGGCAGACTATCAAAAATACGAAGAAATCACCAAACAGTTTAATGTCAAAGAAAATTGGTGGGCACTTTACAATGATGCCCAACTTAACCGAGTAGTAGAACAAGCGCTATTAAATAATAAAGATCTTGCCAAAGCAGCCGTTGCGGTTAATCGTGCGCTTTATAATGCGAATTTGGTCGACGCGAATTTAGTACCGACATTTAGCGGCTCGACCTCATCAGGCGCACAACGCCGAATTGATACCTCCGCAAACTCAACCATTTCACACCGCGGATCATTAAACGTGGCTTATACCCTTGATTTATGGCGTCGTTTAGCGGATTCCGCCGATGCCGCAGAATGGACACATAAAGCCACGGCACAAGATTTAGAAGCAACAAAATTGTCTTTAATCAACTCTGTTGTAACAACCTATTATCAAATTGCTTATTTAAATGATGCAATCGCTACCACGGAGGAAAGCATCAAATATTACAATGACATTAGCAACATTATGCAACGTCGTCTAAATCAAGGTGTCGCCGATGCCGCCAGTGTCGATCAAGCACAACAATCCGTTTTAACCGCACGTAATAATTTGATCAACTATCAAACTCAACGCAAAACAGCGGAACAAACTTTACGCAATTTGCTTAATTTAAAACCGGAAGAGGCTTTAAATATCAATTTCCCACATATTCTTAATGTGAAAAATGTGGGGGTGAATTTGAATGTGCCGGTTTCTGTGATCGCCAATCGTCCTGATATCAAGGGCAATCAATACCGCTTGAGCAGTGCATTTAAAAATGCCAAAGCGACAGAAAAAGGGTGGTTTCCTGAAATTACTTTGGGAGGTAGTTTAACCTCAACCGGTAACAAAGTAGGCAATGCTCTTCACAGCCCGATTGCCGGCGGTACTATCGGTATCAGTTTACCTTTCTTAAGCTGGAATACCGTAAAATGGAATGTGAAAATCTCTGAAGCCGATTATGAGACCGCACGTTTAAATTACGAGCAAAGCATTACGACTGCATTAAACGATGTTGACACCAACTACTTTGCCTTTACACAAGCACAAAGTGCTTTTGCAAACCAGCAAAAAACGTTCAATTACAATAAACGTATCACCCAGTACTATCGCAATCGTTATAATGCCGGCGTATCGGAATTACGTGAATGGTTGAATGCGGCAAACACTGAAAAAGCGTCACAACTTTCCATTTTACAAGCGAAATATAACGTAATTCAGGCAGAAAATGCCGTATATAGCTCAATGGCGGGTTATTACTCCCGCTAATTATTCTCCATAAGGAAGTTTCGGCTTCCTTATTTTTTAACTCGGTTTAATGAAAATGAAAAAACAACTGACTTTTTACTTTATCCGCCACGGCAGAACTGTTTGGAACGAACAGGGTTTAATGCAAGGACATGGCGACTCGCCCCTCACGGAACAAGGCATTTTAGGCGCACAAAAAGCCTCTGCCGCACTACAACAGATTCCTTTTACGGCGGCTTATTCCAGCATTTTAAAACGCACTATTGACACTGCAGAACAGATTATTGGCAAACGCAACATTCCGCTTTTTCAGCATAAAGGTTTAAACGAACAATATTTTGGAAAATGGGAAGGGCAATCGGTTGAACCTTTGCGTGAGCAGACCGAATTTAAGCAAATGATCAGCGATCCGGCAAATTACAAAGCCGAAACAAACGGCGGTGAAACCTATCAACAACTCGCGGATCGGGCAATGAAAGCCATACAGGACATCATTCAAATCCATGATAAAGGCAATATTTTAGTCGTTTCTCACGGCCATACACTGCGCTTACTCATCGCTCTACTTGGCGGTGCGACTTGGCAAAATCACCGTGAAGCAGGACAATCCGTTTCTTTACTCAACACCGCGATCAGTATCGTGCATTATGATAGCGAAAAAGGCTTTACCGTTGAAAAAGTGAATGATACGGAGCATTTGGGATAAAAGAGCGGTCAATTTTCACCTTATTTTCGCTATTATGCCGAGTTGCATTTGAATTTTGTTTATCTTGTAGGGACGCCACGCTGGCGTCCTTTTTAACACATTGAAATTGTTTGGTTTTTATAACGGACGCCAGCGTGGCGTCCCTATAAGTTTTCGGCATAATGTCTAAAAACTAAAACCGTTCCCAAACCGCTCTCACGCCATCCGGCAAATCCAAATTTCTCCCTAGTTCCACCCAGCCACAAGGAAAGTGAAAATCCGATCCCACCGAACCGAGCAAGCCAAACTCATTCGCCCAACGTGCAAGCATTTGGCGTTGATCTTTAGTTTGTCCGTAGCCGGAAATTTCCATCGCATCCCCCCCCAAGCTTTGAAATCTGCCATTAATTTTCGAATCCATTTTCCCGTCAAGTTATAACGTAAAGGGTGAGCGATCACGGCAACACCACCTGCGGAATGGATCGTTTCAATAGCGGTGGGAATATCAGCCCATTGTGCTTTAACAAAGGCGGATTTGCCTTGCCCCAGATAGCGTTTGAAAGCCTGTCCATCGTTTGATACTTTGCCGATTTGTACCAAATAACGGGCATAATGGGCACGAGTCACTTCCCCATTCGCTAAGGCTTTTGCCCCCTCGTAGGCATTGGGAATTCCCGCTTTTCCCAATTTCTCGCCAATACTGACCGCTCTTTTTTCACGTAAATTTTTTTGCTCCGCTAAAAGTGCGGTCATTTTGGGATGAGTTTTATCAAAATTAAGCCCAACAATATGAATGCCTCGCCCTTGCCAATTTGTCGAAATTTCCACCCCGTTAATTAATTCAATGCCCACCGTCTCCGCTACGATTTTGGCTTCATCAATACCATCAACGGTATCATGATCACACAATGCAAGGACATTCACACCTTGCTCCGCCGCCCGTTGCACCACCTCAGTTGGACTTAATACTCCGTCGGACGCCGTGCTGTGACAATGTAAATCATATATCTTTGCCATTATTTTATTGCTTTAACCAACTCATTTACCAAGTTCGGACCATGATAAATCAGCCCCGAATACACTTGCAACAATTCCGCACCTGCCTCAATTTTTTCTTGCGCATTTTGCACGCCGTCAATGCCTCCGCTGCCAATAATCGGGATTTGCCCTTTCAATTCTTCGTATAATCGTTTAATGATTGCCGTACTTTTCTGTTGCAACGGCTTTCCACTTAATCCGCCTTGCTGATCGGCATTTTTCAAACCGACAACATGCTCACGGGAAATGGTGGTATTAGTAGCAATCACACCGTCCATTTTATAGCGAACCAAAGTATCGGCAATTTGAACCAACTCTGCCTCCGATAAATCCGGTGCGATTTTCACTGCAATCGGCACATATTTATTATATTGATCAGCCAAAACAGCCTGACGTGCCTTAATACTTTGCAACAAATCGTCAAAATAATCGCCATATTGCAATTGGCGCAAATCCGGCGTATTCGGTGATGAAATATTTACCGTAATATAACCGGCATAGTTATAGGCTTTATTCAAACAAAAAATATAATCGTCTTTGCCGTGTTCTAACGGGGTTTGTTTATTTTTACCGATATTAATACCAATCACACCGCGATAACGCGCACGCTTAACATTTTCGATCACATAATCAATCCCGTTATTGTTAAAACCATTGCGATTAATGATGCCTTCCGCTTCAATTAAACGAAACTGACGCGGCTTTGCATTACCATCTTGTGCAAGCGGTGTAACCGTCCCCACCTCCATAAAACCGAATCCTAACGCACCAAAACCATCAATCGCCTCGCCATTCTTATCCGCTCCGGCAGCCAAGCCAATAGGATTTGGAAAACGCACCCCCATGACAGTTTTCTCCGTGCCTTTCGGCGTACCGATGATAGATTTCAATATCGGTTGAAACAACGGATGACCGGCAATTTTTAAACATTGAAGGGTGAAATCATGGGCATTTTCCGCATCCATTTGGAAAATGCACTGACGGAATAATTTATACATACTCGTTTATCTCTCGGGATAGTTGACTGTAAAAAAGCGCGGTCAAAATCAACCGCACTTTGAAGATATAAGCGGTATTGTGTCGCTACCGCACAAAACTTAAATTTTATCTCATAGGTAGGGACACTACACTACCTTTTAAAATCATTTAATTTTTACGGACGCCAGCGTGGCGTCCCTACATTTTCTTTGAATTACATAATGCCGAGATTAAGCGGTATTACGTAGCGATTACACAAACTTAATTTCAATTCCATAGGAATGCCGACATAGCGTCCTTATATTCATAAATCAACGTTTTGTGTGTTGGCGACATAATATTGAAAAAGCCCGTGTATTTTACGAGGAAAGGGACCGATGTGCAATGAAATGTAAAATCAAAAAAAGCCCATTGAAACCTTTAAAATCAAATTGTTCGCGCTTCAACTTTTATATAAAATAACCACACTTTTTTCAAAAATATTCATATCTCCACTTTACAAAGGACAAATTTTATGCAGAAGTCAGAAGTCAGAA
>NZ_MLHS01000017.1 GCF_001999335.1 Rodentibacter sp. Ppn85
ATTCACATAACGTACCGCTCTATCGCCCTGCCAAAAGGTGAAGGTGACCGGTTTATCCATTAGTGCGGAAAAAGGAACATTGGGGTCAAAACTCGACAGGTCTAATTCCAATTTAAACGGTTCGGACAGCCCTTCGGTTAACTGAAAACTCACCACATCAAAATGATATTTATCGCCGGAATCAAGGGTATAGCGGTAGTCGGATTGGGTTGCCATAAATCATCCTTTTATTGAGTACAAAACTGCCGCCAGTATAAAGCAAATATGTTTATTTTGCACATAACAAAAAGCAAACGTTTTCCTTTGTTGTGCTTTAGCGTATAATCCGCGCTTTCTTTTGCATAAGGACCTAAAATGAATAACCAACTCCTCTACTCTGTTGAAGATAAACCGCCTTTTGGATTGAGTTTATTACTCGCTGCACAACATTTATTGGCTGCACTCGGAGGAATTATTGCCGTACCCTTGGTGATTGGCAACGTATTAAAATTATCCACCGAGGACACTATTACTTTAGTAAACGCCGCCTTGTTAATTTCCGGTGTGGTAACGGTGATTCAGTGTCGCGGATTAGGTCCGATCGGTATTCGCTTACCCAGTGTGATGGGAACCAGTTTTACCTTTGTTGCCGCCGCATTGGCAATCGGTTTTAGCGATTATGGCGTAGCAGGCATTCTAGGCGCGTCTTTAGTCGGTTCGTTAGTGATGATTATCGGCAGCTTTTTTATGCCCTATATCCGTAAGCTTTTTCCACCGATTGTGACCGGTACTGTCGTGATGATGATTGGTTTAAGTTTGATTCCCGTTGCGGTAGATTGGTTCGCCGGCGGTCAACGCGGTGATGCCAACTACGCCGCACCGGAAAATTTAATGATGGCAACCTTTGTGTTAATTGTTGTTGTTGCGTTGGTTCAATTGGGTAAAGGGATCTTTTCTGCTGCGGCTATCGTTATTGGAATGATGATGGGTTATACCCTCTGCTTGGCACTCGGCCGGGTTGATTTTTCAGGTGTGTCGAATGCACAAATCTTTGCCGTTCCCCAACCTCTCCACTTTGGACTTGCCTTTCCAATTTCCGGCATTATCGGAATGTCTATCGCTTATTTGGTTACTATTGTTGAATCTAGCGGTAACTTTCTTGCATTGGGTAACGCGACAAAAACCGAAATTACCGGCAAACATTTACGTGGCGGTGTATTGGCGGACGGTTTAGGCTCTGCTTTGGCTGCGATAATGTCCACCACACCGTTTTCTTCTTTTTCACAAAACATCGGGGTAATTTCGCTAACCGGTGTCGCAAGTCGCCATGTGGTCGCATTAACCGGTGTGTTATTGGCATTAGCAGGGTTATTTCCTGTATTTGGTGCATTAATCGTCTCCATTCCGCTACCGGTACTCGGCGGGGCGGGTCTAATGATGTTCGCAATGATTATTGCCGCTGGAATTCAAATGTTGGATAAAGTGGAACGTAGCAAGCGTAACGGGTTAATTATTGCTATTTCAATCGGTTGCGGCTTAGCGGTCACCACCCGTCCGGAACTGCTTGATAAATTACCGCACTTTTTCAAAGAGGTATTGGGATCAGGCATTACGGTTGGTTCATTATTGGCCTTGATATTGAATTTAATTTTGCCGGAAGACAAACAAATCACAAAGAAATAATAAGAGAAAAAACACGCAACGATGCGTGTTTTTTTTAGAATCTGTGAAGATTTTATACTACAGGTTTTCGGCGATAAAAAATCAGTCCGGGCAAAGCAAGCCCAAAAACCAGCGCCCCTAAAATAAAGGCGGTGTTAATAAATGAGCTGATCATTTGCTCCAAAAGCTCATGAGAATAACCATAATGATGAATTTGTACGATTGAAATCATTGCCTTATAAGCATGCACCCCCGGAATCATTGGAATGATCGCAGCCACGGTAAATGCCTTTGGATGTGCCAAATAGCGGTGCGATAAATGCACGCCAATAAAGCCTATAACACAGGTGGCAAAAAAAGTTGCAAATACAATGGGAACATTAATGTGCAAGAGTAATGTGCGTGTTACATGCCCCAATGCCCCTAAAATCGCACAATATTTTAACGCCTTAGGCGGCACATTAAATGCTAAAGCAAAACCAACCGCAGGAATGGCGGCAAAAACCATATCGTCAAGCAAACTCAACAGAAACATCATCTTAATGCCCCCATGTAGTAATATGCAACACGCTCAATGCCAACACAATACCAATACAAGCGCCAAAAGTCAGAACCGTCGCAATTGTCCAACGCCCTAACCCCATATTGACATAGCCTTTTAAAATATCTGCCAACGAATTAATTAAAGGGAATCCCGGCACAAGCAGCAACACACTGGAAGCTAAGGCGATTTGCGGATCATTTCCCCATTGATATTTCAAACTGATGCCGGAAATGAGCGAAGCCACAAATGCAGTAATTGCGAAAACAATCATCGGATTATAATGATGTCTTGATAATTCTTGCCGGACAAACATTGCCACGGCGGAAGCCAAAAAAGTAATCAGGCAAATCAGCCAATCTCCTCCCGACAAATGAGCAAAAGAAGCACAAGATAACCCAATCATTAATACCACTAAAGCACGGTGATATTTTAAAGGGTTTAAATTATCCAGTTTCTTCTGTGCCAGATCCAAATTGTATAACTTATGCTCTACCGCAATCACAATACGCTGTACCTCAGTCACCATTTGCATATTGATCCCTTTATCGTTATTTTTTCGTACTGTGGTAATACAATGTTGGTTTGAAAGTGTTGTAATCACCACGGCATTTGCCGTAAGAGCACATTCTACACTTTCCACGCCAAGAGCAATCCCTAAACGTTGTGCCATTTGCACCACTACCGTACTTTCTGCCCCATGTTGTAACAACAATAATGCCGTTTGCACACAAGCACGCGTTATTCCCCGTTGATACGCTTTTTCCATCATCATCCTCATACCTAAAATTAAGCAGATAAATTATAGATAGCTTGATAAAAAACGGTGAAAAAACAAACCGCACTTATGATCCAAATCAAAAGTGCGGTAAGGTTTTTGTTAGTTTTAGCGTTTAACGACTTTAGCCTGCTTAATCATATTGTCTGCGACCTCAAGAATGGTGATTTGCAAACCTTCGATTTCACAAACCGCCCCCTCATCAGGGATTTCTTCAAGATGCTCTAGAATTAATCCGTTGAAAGTGCGGGCATCTTCGGTATCCAATCCCCAACCAAACATTTTATTCAGATCCCGGAGATTGGCAGAACCGTCAATAATGATTGAACCGTCGGATTGTTGGGTCACTTCCTCATGAATACTCGGAGCAGTAGAAGTCGTAAAATCACCGACAATTTCTTCCAAAATATCTTCTAATGTAACCAAGCCCTTAATATCGCCGTATTCATCTACCACGAGTCCAATGCGCTCTTTATTAGTTCGGAAATTAGTCAGTTGCGTTTTTAGCGGCGTCCCTTCCGGAATAAAATACACTTCATCAGCCGCACGAATAAGGGTTTCTTTAGTAAATTCATTTTTCTCGAGTAATAATCGGAAGGCTTCACGAATACGCAGAATACCAAGTACATTTTTATCAAGACTGCCTTTGTATAACACCACGCGATTATGTGCCGCATGGTTAAGCTGACGCATAATGGCTTTCCAGTCATCCTCAATATCAATGCCGCCAATTTCATTGCGCGGCACCATAATATCATCCACTGTAATGGTTTCCATATCCAAAATAGAAAGCAACATTTGCGGATGCTGTTCGCCCGGTGTCGCCTCACCCGCTTCACTCACGATACTACGTAGCTCTTCACTGCTAATCACCTGCTTTTGCATTTCCGGCTTTAAGCCCATAATTTTCATTAAAAATGTGGTAAATAAATTCATAAACCACACGACAGGATAGAAAATCTTAATCAAAAAATTCAAAATATGGCTAGATAAAAAAGCCACTTTTTCAGGATGAAGCGCAGCCACCGTTTTAGGGAAAATTTCAGAAAATACAAGCATCACGAAAGTCAATAATCCCGTTGCAATCGCTACGCCGACATCACCGTAAAGGCGCATTCCAATCATTGTCGCAATTGCTGACGCACTAATGTTTACTAAGTTGTTAAAAATAAGAATAAAGCTCAGTAATGTGTCGGGCTTTTCTAATAATTTCTCTGCTTTTTGTGCGCCCTTATTACCTTGCTCGGCAAGGTAACGCATTCGATATTTATTCAAAGAGAGTAAGCCGGTTTCAGAGCTTGAGAAGTAAGCGGATAAAACTAAACAGATAACGAGAGTAATAAATAACGTACTAAGGGGAATACTGTCCAAGGGAAAATCCTTTTGTTAGTTAAACGGGAGTTGGATAAAAACCCAACGATAAAGGCGAACCTCTGCTCGCCCTTATTGACTAAATTAACCGACTACCGAAGTAGGCAATCGTGAGCAAAATAATACCTGAAATAGCATAAATAATCATCCTTTTTCCACGCCAACCTAAACGCCAATGCCCGAAAAGCGCCACCCCCAAAACAATCCACGCGAATAATGATAAAACACCTTTGTGAATATTTTCTGCAGTTAAAGCATGAATAGAATGGTAAGTGCCGGAAATTAATGTTAGCGTCAGTAACAATTCACCTGCGGCAAGCAAATGGAAAAAATGTCGTTCCACGGTAATCAAAGAAGGCATCACCGGTGAAAATGCAGTTTTCTTCGCTTTCAAAGTACGATCGATCCAAGCTATTTGAATGGCGTATAACATTGCAATAAAACACACTGCATAAGTAAAAATAGATAAACCGATATGAAATAACATTGCCAAATCCTGGTTCAATAGCTGAATCATATAACTCGGTATAAATGTCGCCAAAACTACATTAAAAATAGAAAAGGAAAATACAATCGGCAATAAAAACCACATGGAATTTACCACCAACATTGCCAATATTGCCAAAATCGCAATGTTTACGCTCATTAACGAGCTAATTTCGACCAGGCTGAACTTACGTTCTATGGCTAATTCCTGTAATGCGGGATAAAGGCTTACCAAATGGAACGCTACGGCTAAAAGTGCGGTCAAAAAGAATAACGTTTTTTTCGGACGGCGTTTTTCATTATCCGAAGAATTTAGCAACGGCGCAATCATCAATGCGCTAATTAAATAAAACAAAATCGAAAAAACGGCAAACCACATAATCGTTGTCTCTTGTTAGGAATTGTTATTATTTTAACGTTCTGATTCCGAATTCGCTATAAATTTATTTGAAATGATGAAAAACGCCTAGATTTCGGTATAATCACGGCAATTTTTGATGAGAAAACAGGATTAATCATGTTTGAGAATTTATCTGATCGCCTTTCTAAAACCCTACGTAATATCACAGGAAAAGGTCGTTTAACAGAAGATAATATTAAAGATACCCTACGTGAAGTGCGTATGGCATTGCTGGAAGCTGATGTTGCATTGCCTGTCGTTCGTGAATTTATCGCTAAAGTGAAAGAAAGTGCTGTGGGGGAAGAAGTTAACAAAAGTTTAACACCCGGACAAGAATTCTTAAAAATCGTTCAGCGAGAGCTTGAAAAAGCCATGGGCGAATCAAATGAAAGCTTGAATCTCGCGACCCAACCACCGGCGGCGATTTTAATGGCGGGTTTACAAGGGGCAGGGAAAACCACCAGTGTCGGAAAACTGGCAAAATTTTTGCGCGAACGCCATAAGAAGAAAGTGTTGGTTGTCTCTGCCGACGTGTACCGTCCTGCGGCAATTAAGCAATTGGAAACCTTAGCACAATCCGTGGGCGTAGATTTCTACCCGTCTGATGTCAAACAAAATCCGGTAGATATTGCCAAAACAGCCCTTGCGGAAGCAAAACTCAAATTCTACGACGTACTCATCGTGGATACCGCAGGTCGCTTGCACGTGGATGGAGAAATGATGGATGAAATCAAACAAATCCACAGTGCGTTAAATCCTATCGAAACACTCTTTACCGTTGATGCTATGACGGGTCAAGATGCGGCAAATACCGCGAAAGCCTTTAATGAAGCATTGCCGCTTACCGGTGTAATTCTTACTAAAGTAGACGGTGATGCTCGTGGCGGGGCAGCATTGTCTATTCGTCAGATCACCGGTAAACCGATTAAATTTCTCGGTGTGGGCGAAAAAACCGATGCTCTTGAGCCGTTCCATCCTGATCGCGTCGCCTCTCGTATCTTGGGCATGGGCGATGTGCTTTCTCTTATCGAGGATCTTGAACGTTCGGTCGATCGTGAAAAAGCGGAAAAAATGGCACAAAAATTCAAGAAAGGCGATACCTTTACCCTTGATGATTTCCGTGAACAATTGATCGAAATGAAAAAAATGGGCGGGATGATGTCTATGCTGGAAAAACTCCCCGGTGCGAAAAATTTACCGGAGCACGTCAAAAACCAAGTGGACGATAAAATGTTCATCAAAATGGAAGCCATTATTAATTCCATGACCCTAAAAGAACGTGCCAATCCTGATATTATCAAAGGTTCCCGCCGCCGCCGTATTGCATTAGGTTCCGGCACGCAGGTGCAAGACGTGAACAAATTGCTCAAACAATTTGATGAAATGCAGCGTATGATGAAAAAAATGCGTAAAGGCGGAATGTCGAAAATGATGCGAGGTATGCAAGGCTTGATGGGGGGCGGCTTAGGCGGTCTTGGCGGCTTAGGAGGAATGTTTAGACGTTAAGAACAAACTAAAAGTGCGGTTGAAAAACAGATCATTTTTAACCGCACTTTTTCTTTTAATATTGATCTTAATCAAGCTAATACTCGATTTTTAGTATAGGTTTTCCCCCTTTTCAACTTTATACTGCGCTTACATTCAATTTTTCTTATACAACATGAATAACAATCCGTTTAAAGCCCGTTGGTCTATGCAAGGTAATACTCTCTGCTTGGGACACTGGGAGATTTCTTATCTTGAGCTACCCATTGTGTTGCCTCGCGAACGTCGTGATCAAGATATGGGTACAGAAAATATTTATAATTTTATGGATCCCGAAGACGAACTTTATCGCGAAGGATTAAAGGAAGATGACTGGATTGTCGAGAACATTGAATGGCTTTCCGATGTATTTATTGAACACAATATACCTTTGGAAGAGAACACAATACGGGCTTTTTATCAAGCCGTAAATAAAGAAGACTGGCGCTGTGGCAGTTGTGGCGGCTGTATTTAAAACAAATTATTCCGCCCTTTCTCATCATCTATAATTTAATGGCTCAATATTTTTCTTTGTGTGTTTACTATGTCGATTGTAATAGCACTTTATCAACTTAGTGATACGAACAAAAAGTGCAGTTGATTATTCCGCTATTTTTAAACCTGCCCGCTCTTTTTTCAAACAATAAAGCTGATAAAGATTCACACAAACAAGGAAAGTATTTAACAAAGCAACCGGGTACGCCCCAATAATCATACCGTAAATAACAAATAAAACATCACCAATTGTGTTTACAATACGTAAGCGGACAATAGATTTGAACAAGAATGAGGTCGCAACAAAAAATGTCGCCATATAACCTAATAATTCAATAGAATTGAGCTCCATAAAACTATCCTCTAAAAATGAGTTGTCGCATGATAGAGGATTTTTAGAGAGATGAAAAGAGAGCGAAATAAAAGCAATCGATTGCACGGTAAAGAATTTTTTATTTTGCTAAAAATACCTTCAGACCCTAGATTAAATAAAGATAGTTTGAACCAAACTCATGTAAAAAATTGTCCCTACCGCAATGGATAAAAACATATTTTTCTTCCAAAAATGCAGCCCCAAAACCAATGCGCCGGCAAGAAACTCCGGGATACCTCGATAGCCGCTCAATACATCAATATTTTTATAGCAATAAACAACCAACATACCAAACATCGCAGCAGGTAACACCTTACCAAGGTAACGGATATATTCAGGGATCGGACGATTTGCCGGGAAAATCCAGAAAGGTAAAAGTCGGGTAAATTGCACTGTAAGCACACAAATGCCAATTGTAATAATCTGTTCCGTTAAAGTCATTTTAGCGACTCCAATTTACATTCCATTTTAGGACGGCGTAATGTCAAGATTAGCCAAATTCCGATTAAGGTTGGGAGCAAAAAATGTTGTTTGCCTACGATAAGCAAAGAAATTAAGGCGATTGCTAAACCGAGCAAAGAACTTTCGTGGGATTTTTCTTTCATCCAATTTTCCGCAAAAATCACTAGAAAAAGTGCGGTCATAGCAAACTCAACACCTTTTAAGTCAACGGGTAAGAGCTCGCCAAATAGATTTCCCATCGTCGCGCCCAATACCCAATAAGTATGCAGATACAAACTCACAAAGAACATATACCAACCCTTGTCTAAGTGCGGTGGAATTTTTGCCATATAATTCAATGAGAAAGATTCGTCCACCAAGGAACTAATCAAATACCAGCGCTTTTTACCAAGATGCACGCCATATTTTTCCAACATAGAAATGGCATAAAAAATTTGTCTGCCGCTCACCATCAGTGTCACTAATAGCACACTTAACGGTGAAAAAGGCGATACCAAAGCACTGGCGGCAATGAACTCTACCGAACCTGCATAAATTAATAATGCCATCAAGATGGGATACCAAACGCCAAAACCCAGTGCTTTCATATAAATGCCATATGCTATGCCAAGAAATAAAAATCCTGCGATCATAGGCGCACTGTAGGGCAATGCCGCCTTGGCTGCTGCACGGATAGGCTGTATTTGAGAAGAATCCATTTATTCCCTCGCTAACTCTAAAACGGACAATCCCGGTAAAGTGGAAAAACTTTGAGATTTAACGGTTTGATAAAAATCCTCCATATACGCAAGACTTTCATCTTCTTTACGAATAGCGGCATATAAATTGCTATACAGACCTTCTTGCGTAACTTTGCGCGCCACTACATAGCCTTTTTCAAGATAAGGTAACGCAGCCCAGTAAGGAACGGTGGCAATACCCCGATGGCTTGCCACTAATTGAATCATTGCGATTGTAAGTTCAGTGGTACGGCGTGCGGGATTAATTCCTTTCGGTTTTAATACTTTACGCAATAAATCTAACATCTCGTCCGGCACAGGATAAGTGACCCAAGTCTCATCGGCAAAATCTTCTGCTTGCCAAATTTCTTTTGCGGCCAACGGATGATCTTTCGAGCAAATGCCTACCATCTCGTAAGAAAAGAGCGGTTTAAAAACCACATCATCATTTGTTTCAATTTCAGATACAATTGCCCAATCTGCACGATGGGAAAGTAATAAACCGACAGGATCCGTGTGAAAACCGGATACAATGTCCAATTCCACCAATCCCCAATGCTGACGAAACTCATCCATTGCCGGCATTAACCAATCAAAACAAGTATGACATTCCACCGCTATGCGTAATTGCCCTGCATCACCATGTTTGATCCGGGTTAAATCACGTTCCGCATCAATAACTTTCGGTATTACTTCATTGGCTAGACGAATTAATCGTTCTCCTGCGGCAGTAAAACGTAACGGGCTACTTTTGCGCTCAAATAAAGGTAAATCAAAGTGATCTTCAATCAGTTTAATTTGATGAGAAAGTGCGGATTGAGTGAGATAAACCCGTTTAGCTGCCAAAGAAACACTACCGGTTTCTTTTAATGCCAATAAAGTTTTAAGATGTCGAAATTCAAGAAATGTAGGTTTCATGAGCGCAATTCATAAAATACTAAAAATGAATGAACAGTATGATACCGAAAAATAAGGAAAATTAAAGTCTATGTAGCCATTAGTCGGTTCTTTATGGATTATTTAGACAATCACTGCCAGTCGAAAAGATGTTTACGCAGAATTTAGGATAGATTCGGAATTTGGCTGTAAATGGAAAAACGCCTTACGAATATTTGTTGGAAAAACCTAAATAAGTTATGATACGCACTTTATGGTAGGTAGGATGTTGATATCCTCGTATTCTGTAAGGACATAACCATGCAATTTGCAGTAATTGGACTGGGTAAATTTGGATTAGCTGCGGCATTAGAGCTTCAAGGATTAGATAATACAGTAACTACTATCGATCATGATGAAAAATTGATTGAGAAACTCGGCGATCGTTTGCATTATGCAGTAATTGCGGATTCCACTGATATATCAGCTTTACAAGAACTAAATATAGCAGATTACGATGCAGTATTAGTAGCAATTGGAGCGGATTTAGAAGCCAGTTTGCTGACAGTATTAAATCTACAAAATTTAAATGTAAAAAATATTTGGGTTAAGGCAAAAAATCAAGCGCATGCCATGGTATTAAAAGGCCTTGACATTGTGAAAGTAATAGAGCCCGAGTATGATATGGGGGTTCGGATAGCGCAAGCAATGAATTATCCGATGGTGACCCAATACATGCCGTTGGGAGATAATTATTTCTTAATTAAAATCGTGGTAACCTCTACCGAACATAGTCTTGCGAAATTACAAGATAAATATCCTAACGATAAGTTTGTCAGTGTGATGCGCAACGGGCAATTGATTTCAGAGTTAGACTCTGATTTTCAATTTATAGAAAACGATCGCTTAATAGTCATGGGTGAGCTTAAAAGTTTGAGAGCTCTAGCATTAGAGTTTAAAGCATAATGAAAGTTTATCATTCTTCAACCCGACCGTTACGCTTATTAGTTTTTGGCTTTTTAAGCTTGATCTTCATCGGAGCCTGTTTGTTAAAATTGCCCTTTGCCTATAATGGCGATCTATCTTGGCTCAGTGCTTTTTTTACTTCAACTTCTGCAGTTACAGTAACAGGGCTTGCAGTGACCGATACTGCAAATTACACGACTTTCGGACAAAGTGTAATTATGATCTTAATCCAAACCGGCGGATTAGGTTTTATGACTTTGGCAATCGCCGCGATGATGAGTATTGGCATTCGTATCAGTTTAGGCAACCAACAAATAGCGTATGAAGCACTTGGGATTGTTCCACTCCATTTGATTGGCAGTACAGTACGTTTGGTTATTCTTTTTGCTTTATCGTTTGAATTTATTGCCGTAGTTGTGCTAACGCTACATTGGATGGGAGATTTAGGTTTTCAACGTGCGCTATATGAATCCGTATTTTATGCGATCTCAGCGTTTAATAATGCAGGGTTTGCTTTAAGCTCGGATAGCTTAATGCCTTTTTCTGATGACATCACCGTGAATTTCACTATCATGGCATTGATTATTCTGGGCGGGTTAGGGTTTACGGTATTAATTGATATAACCAAGAACCGGCATTGGAGTAAATTTAATCTAAATACACAACTCATTTTAATTGCCACCTTAGTGCTGAATGCGAGCGCATTTCTTTTTTTCTTCATTATGGAAACCCACAATCCGACAACATTAAAAAACGTTGGCTTACAAGAGCAAGCTCTATCGTCCTTATTTCAGGCAGTAACGGCTCGTACAGCCGGCTTCAATTCTATTGATATTAGTCAAATGACGGACGCCAGCACCATGGTAATGATGTTTTTAATGTTCATCGGCGGCGGTTCACTTTCCACTGCCAGCGGGATCAAAATCGGCACATTGATAGTGCTTATTATGGCAACCGTTTCTTACATAAAACGCAAAGATTCCGTAACTATTTTCCACTACACCATTAGTACAGATCAAATCCAGCGTGCAATTGCATTATTTTGTATTAGCTTGTGTTTGATTTTCGTCAGCATCGTGATTTTACTGATGATCGAACATAAACACGCCTTTTTAGATGTTGTTTTCGAGGTAATTTCAGCCCTTGGTACAGTGGGGCTTTCCCGAGGATTAACGGGTGATTTATCCCCTCTTGGGCAAATAGTTATTATGCTCATGATGTTTGTTGGCCGTCTCGGTCCTTTAACCATTGCCTATGTCATCGCTTTACCGGTGCGTAGTAAAGTTCGCTATCCTTCCACAACGATTCATATCGGATAAAAAAACAAAAGGCAACTCAGGTTGCTTTTTGTTTTACCTGATTTATCCTATGAAATTTCCCTTCTTCAAAAAATTGAAGTTTTTCTTTAATTCCGTACGGTCATCAAAATATTATGTGCAAAAAACCATTTTGAATAATGGAATCATCCTAATTAAACAAGAAAATGAATGACAAAAATAAAGGCGACTAAAAAGTCGCCCTTTTTTAACATTACAACCGGTGCATAATACTCATTTTTTTAACCGCACTTTTTATTTTTCCGGTTGAATAGGCCAAAATAAACTCAATGGATGCTGTTTGATAATCTCTGCGACTTCACGCCAAATCGCCCACCAACTGATTATTTCCGCACTTAAAGAACGTAACGCCACCCAAAGGGTTAAAGAAAAACTCACCACTAAGTTCACTAAACCGATTAACAAGACAAAAACGATACATTGTAATAAAAGTGCAAAATCGAAATGTCCGCTCACAGCAATATAACCGACGTTAGCAGAAGAAAATGCCACATGGCGAATGTCTAACGGCAAACCGGTTAAATACCCTACCACCCCAGTTAAACCGAGCAATAAACCAAAACAAAGATTTCCGATGATGGAACCATAATTTTCGTGCATATAATCCGCCAGTTTTTCACGCAGCTTTAAAGGCAGCATTTTTTTCAGTAATGGATGTTGGCGTAAACGCATTCGCATATTTAAGTAATTACTTCGATTATCAAAATAGCCCGAAATAATACCTGAACAGAATAGCCATACTCCTGCGATTGCGGCAAACCATAATGTACCGGCAAAAGGATCAATACTGTGTAGCTGATAGTCAATCTGTTCCTGATTCATCAGGGCTTCACCGGTTTGATAGCGGTAGGCAAAGGCAATAAGCATCGCCAAGCTCATCGCGACGATCACATTACCAAGCACAGCAATACTTTGAGAGCGAAACACATCCACCAGTAATTGTGCCAATTTCACATTCAGGCTCTTACCTTGCGGATTCTTTTCGACCGCTTCGGCAAAACGGGCTGCCGTCATTGCAGGCTGCTTTGTCGCCACAGTAAAATGCAACATAAAAATCAACGTAAACCCTAAGCCATAATTAAGCCCTTCTGCAATACCCTTCCAGACTTTATCGTCAATCATACCGCCCAAATAGGTTTTCAATAACGCCATTAATGCGATCAATACCCCACCGCCGGCGGCAGAATAAAACATCGCAAAATATTCTTTTTTATCCCGAGTAATGTAATGCTCGCCATGATCTCCCGCGTTCTGTGTAATGCTTCGTGCAATCAGTTTTGAACTTTGTTTCCACAGACGGGACACACTATGTTGCTCTGCCGAGGCTCGAGCAAAACAAGCCGTCAGCAACAAAATACGTCGTGGCAAATAACGATTTGATACAAAAATTGCCATCAGTTTTTCTAGACGTTCAAGCGTTTGTGAGAGTCGCTCCAACAAATACGCAACATGAAGAGATGAACCGACTACAGCCCCCCGTTTTTGTAAACGCTCGATAAGTTGCTGACATTGATCAAACATCACCTGTAAATGACTATCATCAAAAGATTCATTTAGACGACGGGCCAATAACCAATCAACAACTTCTCGATGTAATGCAACAAAAGGAGAATCGGCATTCAATAATGACGGCTCCATACGCATTAATTCAGGTTCCATCTCCTCAGCGGCAATCCAGATAGAGAGCATTTCGATAGCAAACAGCCCTTCATTTTGAAAATGAACACGTAAGCGTTGACGATCCTTTTCCGTCGTTTTGCGTATCAATACGCCAAATATCGCTCGCCATTCTTTCAATGGAACGGCATCAATCCAACGAGCATCGTCTTTATCATTAAATAGTAAATAAAAAATATCGCGTAAATCATTCACATCTTTAAAAGAAGGGCTGAATCGTTCATAAAGACGTTTTTTCATCTCACGACCAAACCCTTCACGCGGTAGAATTCCGCTACTAATAAAAATCGGATACAAACGCAAACGACATAACCAATCACACAATAATGTCACCACCGAACAGGCAAGTTCATGATCCTGCTTTAAAATCCGTTTAATCAAACGCAGATGAGGAACAACCTGCTCTTCACGACTTTCACGCAAAAGCCGACAAAATCCGTCCATCAATCCAAATGCATCATTGTCGGCAACTTTCTTACCAATAAATTGCGGCAATGTTTCCGGCTTTACACTAATCGACTTCAAATTATCTTTCCCCTCTAAATTTCAAAAAGCGTACTATTATACAAATTGAAAAGAAAATTGGAAAAGTGCGGTTGGTTTTGAGGGTAAATTTATAAACTCCCTACAAAATCATAAATTGCCGTTCTCCAATATTTTCTTGATGACCGCTACAATCACTTTTTTGGCATTCCCCAAAATCTTCGTTAAAATAACCGCACTTTTATTTGTCATGAGGAAGGCAAAATGTCAGAGGCGCTTAGCCATTTAATTTATCTGCTTAAACTTGAAAAAATTGATGATTTAACTTTTTGTGGAAAAAACCAAGATTTAGGTTTACCCCAAGTTTTTGGCGGGCAAGTTGTTGCGCAAGCGCTGTCGGCTGCAATGCGAATCGCACCGAAAGATCGCCTTTTACATTCGTGCCACGCCTATTTTCTCGCACCGGGAGATAGCCGATATCCTATTATTTACGATGTAGAAACGCTACGTGAAGGAAGAAATTTTTCTGCATTGCGAGTGAAAGCGATTCAGCATAATCAGCCTATTTGCCACATTACCGCTTCTTTTCAAATGTATGAAGAAGGCTTTGATCACCAAAGTGCAATGCCAAATGTCGGACAACCTGAAAATTTTATTGATGAAAACGCAATGATACAAAAAGTGGCTTCTGGCTTACCAGAGCCGTTAAAAGAAAAATTTATGGCGGAACGCCCTTTTGAGATACGGACAAAATATCTCAATAACCCTTTCAACGGCGTAAAATTACCGCCCGAACAATACTCATGGTTTAAAACCCAGGGTAAGGCACCGCATAATCTCGCCATACAGCAATGTTTGCTTGCCTATTTTTCCGATTTTCACTGTCTTTTGACCGCACTTCACCCTCATGAGAAAGGTTTTTTACAACAGGGTATGAAAGTTGCGACTATTGATCACAGTATTTGGTTTCATCGCCCGTTTGATTTAAATAATTGGCATCTCCATGCAATAGAAAGTAATAATGCTTTTGGCGGATGTGGATTAGCACGCGGGCAAATTTTCTCACAAGATGGAAAATTAATTGCGACAACACAACAAGAAGGTTTAATTCGTTATCAAAAATAACAGCACTTGAGGCAATAATGAAAATAGAATTTTGGCATAAGGTCACCGAAGCCTTACAAGAAACGGCTCCAAACATAAAATGTGTGCTTGTTAATAAGCTCTATGATGAGATTTTACCGACTATCTCACTCACGAAAATCGATGATTTTCCACAAATCAACGTTGAACAAAATATTGCGGGTTTCCCTTCAAAACCGAACCTTGTCGCCCCTAAAGATGTGCCTAAACGTGCATTTGCAACGGAAGAAGGCTATGCCGCAACCCTACATGCCATTGCGCATATTGAGTTTAATGCGATTAATTTGGGTCTGGATGCCGCATGGCGATTCGGGCGAAATGCACAAGAAGAGTTGGGAGAAGGGCAAGCTTTTGTAAAAGATTGGTTACGCGTAGCACGAGAAGAAAGTACGCATTTTACTTTAATAAATAACCATTTAAAAACTCTAGGTTATCAATATGGTGATTTTGAGGCGCATGCCGGTTTATGGGAAATGGCACAAGCCACCGCCCATGATATTTGGGAAAGAATGGCTCTTGTCCCACGGGTATTGGAAGCGAGAGGATTGGATGCAACACCCGTTCTACAAGAAAAAATTGCCCAGCGTAGAGATTTTGCAGCCGTTGATATTTTAGATGTTATTCTGCGAGATGAAATTGGTCACGTTTACATCGGTAATCATTGGTATCATGCGCTCTCGGCAAAACGCGGACTGGATGCAATGAAATGTTTCAGTGAACTATTACGTAAATATCGCATTGTAATTTTTAAAGGTATAATTAATACCGATGCGCGTATTCAGGCTGGTTTTACCCAACATGAATTAGATTGGATTTATGAGGTGGAACAAACATTAAAATCCTATATTAAGAAGTAAAAAGTGCGGTCAATTTTGACCGCATTTTTTAAAATGATGAGCGCTAATCTGAGTCTGAAAAACGTTCAATTCTCGCACCTAGACAACGAAGTTTTTCTTCAATATGTTCATAACCTCGGTCAATATGATAAATACGATCAACGATCGTTTCGCCTGTTGCAATACATCCGGCTAAAACCAAACTAATTGAAGCACGCAAATCCGTTGCCATAACTTCCGCACCGGAAAGTTGCTGTACACCGTGGCATATCGCTGTGTTACCTTCAATTTCCGCTTTTCCGCCCATACGGATTAATTCAGGGATATGCATAAAACGATTTTCAAAAATAGTTTCTGTGATGATACTCGTTCCCTGTGCCACCATATTTAATAAAGTAAACTGGGCTTGCATATCTGTTGGGAATCCCGGATGCGGTGCGGTACGAATATTCACAGCTTTCGGACGATTACCAAACATATCCAAAGTAATTGTATTTTCGGTAATATCAACCTGTGCACCTGCTTCACGTAATTTATCAATAACGGCATCCATAGTATCCGCTTTAGTGTTTTTACACACAACCCGTCCGCCGGAAATCGCACCGGCAATTAAAAATGTTCCCGTTTCGATACGATCCGGTACAATACTGTGTTCACAACCGGTTAAACGCGCTACACCTTCAATCGTGATATGATCCGAACCCGCTCCGCTTATTTTTGCACCCATTTTATTAAGGAAGTCCGCCGTATCCACAATCTCCGGCTCACGGGCCGCATTTTCAATCACTGTTTTCCCTTTCGCAAGGGTTGCAGCCATCATAATGGATAACGTTGCGCCTACGCTGACTTTTTCCATGACAATACGCGTACCGATTAAACGATCCGTAACCTGTGCTTTTACATAGCCTTCTTCAAGCGCAATATTCGCCCCCATTTTTTCAAGACCGCTAATATGCAAATCTACCGGACGTGCGCCGATTGAACAACCGCCGGGCAATGAAACCTGCCCTTGACAAAAACGAGCAACTAACGGTGCAAGCGCCCAAATTGAAGCCCGCATTGTTTTCACTAAATCATAAGGTGCAATGAAATGATCAATTTTTGATGCATCGAGCAATACAGCACCACTTTCATCACGTTCTGCCATCACGCCAAGTTTACGTAAAATTTTAAGGGTAGTTTCAATATCTTTGAGTTCCGGCACATTCGTCAATTTTACCGGTTCGGTAGCTAAGATTGAGGCAAAAAGAATCGGGAGAGCTGCATTTTTAGCACCTGAGATGGTTACCGTACCGCTTAAACGGGAAGAACCACCATAAACACGAAATTTTTCCATGGTAGAAATCCTAATTTAACTGGATTGATGTAAAAGGCGATCCATTTTCCACTTTTCAGTGGTATAGGTCTTGATGGTTAATGCATGAATTTCACCTGTTGTGAAATAAGACATTAATGGGGCATAAATAGTTTGTTGCTGTTTGACCTTTGACAAAGCTGCAATTTCATCACTCACGACTATCACACCAAAATGCGCATTTTCACCCTGAGCATACACTTCGTCAACATTTAAAGTTTCTTTTAAAATTCGTTCAATTTCTTGCAGTTCCATTCGGATTCCCATTTTAATGATGGTCAATAAAAGCTGCGATCCAATCAGAGAGATTGACTAAATCCGCAAGCGTCAATAATTGTTGGGGGGGATTAACTAAGCGCACCGTTTTATTAGGCAATTGTTTACTGATATGCAAAAAATCACAAACGAGTACAAAACCTGCAGAGTCTATTTTTGTGATCGCCGTTAAATCCCATTCGATAATTGATTGGCTTAACTTAGCTTCAGATAAAAAAGAAGCACGTTGCTGCCACAAGGCTAACAACGTGTTGCGAGATAGCTCCCCAGAAAATCGGATTGCTATCTTATCATTATTTTGAACCAAATCCCAATTTAATCTTGTCATGAGATTACTTGCTTAACGTTACAGGTTGAGCTGCTGATTTTTGAATTTGAGCCGTTAGCGCATCAATCCCTTGTTGACGTAAAATACCGCTCCATTCGTTTTGTTTAGTTACTACCATGCTCACACCTTCCGCCACCATATCATAGGCTTGCCATTCGCCGGTTTTACTGTTTTTACGCCATTTAAAATCCAACTTAATCGGCGCGGCACCGCCATTTTGAATAATGTTGACGCGAATACTCACTAAATTTTTACCTGTAATATCTTTAGCCGGTTCAATTTGAATATTTTGATTACTGTATGCCGTCAGCACTTGCGCATAAGCCTGCTCAATAAAATCGCCAAACGCTTTGAAGAATTTTTCACGCTGTTCCGGCGTAGTGGATTTAAAATGCGCCCCCAATACTAAAGAGCCGGCATAATTCACCTGTACATAGGGTAATAAATCATTACGCACAATAGTACGCAAATAGTTTGAGTTTTGTTTAATTTTGGCTTGGCTGTTTTTAATGTCCGCAAACAATTTATCCGAAGCTTGCTGCATTAAAACATAAGGGCTGGTTTCCGCCATTGCCGTGCGTGTCATAAAAAGTGCGGTCAGTGCAAACGCTAAAACTGCACACCATCTTTTCAACTGAATGATTTTCATCATAAATCTCCTAACTAAGTATTGTTATTATTTTGCTGTCGGTTCTACGTTTTCCGCATTGCCTTCAGTTTTTTTGTCGCCATAAAGGAATTGACCAATCAAATCTTCCAACACCATAGCTGATTTGGTATCTTGAATTTGGCTACCGTTTTTTAACATTGCGGTTTCACCATCATCAAATCCCATTGTTAATGCAATATATTGCTCGCCCAATAGTCCCGATGTTTTGATCGATAACGAACTATTTTCCGGAATTTCATTATATTCTTCGTTAATAGCGATATTCACTTTCGGTAAGTAGGTTTTCTCGTCTAGGCCAATAGCGGTGACCCGCCCTATCACTACTCCCCCGACTTTTAACGGCGCACGGACTTTTAGTCCGCCGATATTATCAAAAGTTGCAGTCACCGTATAAGATTTATTCTCTCCGAACCCCTGCACATTTGCCACGCGTAAGCCTAAAAACACCAACGCCCCAATACCGAGTAATAAAAATACTCCTACCCAAAATTCATATTTAATCGTTTGTCGCATAAAATATCCTTTTAACCCGCCCCAAACATAATGGCTGTCAAGATAAAATCTAATCCAAGAACCACTAATGAGGCATGAACTACGGTTCGCGTTGTGGCTTGACTGATGCCTTCTGAAGTCGGTATGCAATCATAACCATTAAATAATGCAATCCACACCACTGCAATGGCGAAGAACAGGCTTTTAATAAATCCATTGAGAATATCGTAGCTCCAGCTTACCGCATTTTGCATGACAGACCAGAAACTACCGGCATCAACCCCTTTCCAATCCACACCGACCAGTGAACCGCCCCATATTCCAATCGCAATAAAAATAATGGAAAGAATCGGCATCGCAATAACCCCGGCCCAAAAACGTGGAGCAATAACTCGACGAAGCGGATCAACCGCCATCATTTCAAGACTGGAAAGCTGCTCGGTAGCTTTCATTAAACCGATTTCCGCCGTCAATGCCGAGCCAGCCCGTCCGGCAAATAAAAGTGCGGTCACCACAGGCCCTAATTCCCGTAAAAGCGATAATGCCACAAGCTGACCAAGACTGGTTTCAGCCGAAAAATCAGCTAATACCACATAGCCCTGTAATCCCAAGACCATACCGATAAATAAGCCGGATAACATCACAATTAACAACGATTGCACACCTAAAACGTGCAACTGTTTAATCAATAACGGGAAATGTTGGCGAATTTGCGGTTTGCCGACCAAAGCCCCGAACAACATGAAACCGGCCCGACCTAGTGCTCGGAAAAAACGAATGACACGTCGTCCAAGAGAAGAAATCATCTCAATCATTGAAATAACTCCCCGATATAATTTTCTGCCGAATAATGAAATTTCACCGGCCCATCCGCTTCCCCCTTTAAAAATTGCAATACTTGCGGATCTTGGCTCGCCAGTAATTGTTCCGCTGTCCCCTCTGCAATCACCCTTTTATCGGCAATAATATAAGCGTAATCGGCAATACTTAATACTTCTTGAACATCATGCGAAACCACAATAGAAGTTAAATTCAATGCTTCGTTGAAACGCTTAATTAAACTCACGATAACCCCCATACTAATGGGATCTTGTCCTGTAAAGGGTTCATCAAACATAATTAAATCGGGATCCAATGCAATCGCACGGGCAAGTGCGGCACGACGTGCCATACCGCCGGAAAGCTCGGACGGCATCAACTGTGCCGCACCGCGTAAACCGACCGCTTCCAGTTTCATCAATACAATTTGACGAATTAAGCTTTCCGGTAAACGGGTATGCTCCCGAATCGGGAACGCCACATTATCAAAAGTGGAAATATCGGTAAAAAGCGCACCAGATTGAAATAACATCCCCATACGTTTGCGTACTTCGTAAAGTTCACGATTAGAAAGACGACAAATATCTTTATCATCAAACCAAACTTCACCTTGTTCCGGGTGTAACTGTCCGCCAATTAATTTTAACAGTGTGGTTTTTCCGATGCCCGAAGGCCCCATAATTGCCGTAATTTTTCCTTTTCGAACTTTCAAATTCAAGTTATCGTAAATCATACGCTCCCCCCGCTTAAAGGTAAGGTTTTTGACTTCGATTAGATTTTGCTCCATTCAAATCTCATTTTAGTTGGGTGATTTTTCAAATCATCGATTATATTTAATTTCGTGATGAATAAACTCATCAATAAAGTGCGGTCGTTTTGACTATTGTTTTTGTGAAAGGTTCATACGTTGACGAACAAATGCCATCGTCCCATGTAACAATAAAAGCAACAATGATAGTCCATAAAGCGGTAGATTACCCAATACAGAATAAGGCGTTTTACCTTCGGTCGGTGCAATTTTATGGGTCAACGTTGTTTCGACAAATTGCGGCGCTTGTGCCAGAATTTCCCCCATTGAACTAATAAACACCGAAATTCCCGTATTGGTCGCACGAATTAAAGGTTTGCCTAATTCCAATGCCCGCATTCTCGCCATTTGTAAATGCTGCCAAGGTCCAATAGAATCACCAAACCAAGCGTCATTGGAAATTGTCAGTAGATAATCGGTTTCTTTTTTCAAATTTTCCCGTACTTGTTCACCAAAGATAATTTCATAACAAATCGCCGGTGAAAAAGCACGTTTTTTCGCCATAAAAGAAGGCTGTAGCGCTTCACCGCTTTGGAAAGCCGACATCGGCAAATTAAACACGGAATTTAACGGACGTAATAAATTTTCCAACGGAACATATTCGCCAAATGGTACCAGATGATGTTTATTGTAACGATTTGGCGTATCTAATCGATAAGGAAAATCAGGATTACCGGCAATCACAATAGAATTCAACAATTTGCCCGATTGCTCATCCTGATACACCGTACCAATCATAATTTCCGTATTGTTTTCTTGTGCGACACGATCAAGCCTGTCAAAAAAAGGAACAATCGAATTTTCTAAGGTAGGCAACGCTGATTCGGGCAAAATAATCAAATCGCTTTTCCCTAAATTTTCTGCAATTAATTTTTGGTAGATCGCTAAGGTTGAATAGAGATACTCGGGATCCCACTTTAGATTTTGCTCAATATTGCCTTGCACAAGCGTAACTTTCAGGGATTTATCCTCTACTGATTTCACAAAAATAATTTTTTGAGCATAACTAGCCAGCCCACAAACAACAGCAAGTAGCAGCACATTCGCCACTAATAATTTAATTTTTCTTTCTTTAAATAAGACAAAAATACCGTTAAAAATGACCGCACTTGCCCACACGGTAAAGAAGGTTAATCCGCTCACGCCAAAGATAGGGGCAATACCGGAAAACGGGCTGTCTATTTGCGTGTAACCGAATTGTAACCAAGGAAAACCGGTAAATACCCAACCGCGAAGAAATTCCGTAAACGTCCAAATTACCGCAAAAATAGCCGCACTTTTTACCTGAAAACGATGTACGAGATAGGTGAATAACATAGGATAAAGGGCAAGATAAGCAGAAAGCAAACCGACTAGAAAGTAGCTTACGCCTAGAGAAGCGCCGCCGAATTGATGAATGCTGACATTCAGCCAGCTAACCCCAAAACAAAAAAAACCCATTGACCATAAAAACGCACCCAAAAGTGCGGTGAATTTTTTCGGGGTTTTAGCAATATAAATTAAACCCAACAAAGAAACATACGCCAATCCCCAATAATCAAAAGGCGAAAAAGCAAAAACACCGAGTAAGCCGGAAAAAAAAGCAACAAAATAAATAAATAAATTTTTCATCTAATTTCAATATCACAAAAAGATTCCCCCCAATAAAGTGAGGGGGGGAAATTAATCGGAGAAGGTTAACCTATTCGTTTTCTATGTTTTTCATATCCGATAAATGTTCGTCCGGCACGGTTACGCGTAACTGGATCAAACGACGGCTGTCTGCAGAAGTAACTTTAAATTGCAGATTTTCCAAGGCAATTTCTTCACCACGTTTCGGCAAATAACCAAAAGCCTGCATAACTAAACCACCAATGGTATCGACTTCTTCATCATTAAAACGCGTTTTAAATTGTTCATTGAAATCATCAATGTCCGTCAGGGCGCGTACTGCATAAGTATGACGGGAAAGCTGGCGAATATCGGCAATATCTTCTTCATCAAATTCATCTTCAATATCGCCCACAATTTGTTCCAAAATATCTTCAATAGTAATCAAACCCGATACTGCGCCAAACTCATCCACTACAATCGCCATATGAAAACGTTCCGAACGGAAATCTTTTAACATTCTATCTACACGTTTGCTTTCCGGTACGATCACTGCCGGACGTAAAAGTTTCGACATCTCAAATTCTTCCGCATCTGCACGCAAGAATTTCAGCAAATCTTTTGCATGTAAGATCCCTGCGATATTATCTCGATCATCCGCATCTGCAATGACGGGAAAGCGTGAGTGCGCCGATTCAATAATAATATTTAAGCAAGAATTTAAATCCTGTTCGCTTTCTATGAAAATAATTTGTGAACGAGGAATCATAATATCGCGTACCCGAAGCTCGGCGATTTCCATCACGCCCTCAATCATTTCGCGGGTATTTTGATCAATTAAATCGTTTTGCTCGGAGTCACGAATCACTTCCACCAGTTCTTCACGATTTTTCAACTCTCCTTGAAAAAATCGGCCGAATAAAGATCGGAAAAAAGATTTTTTAGTGTTCTCCGATTGAATTAAATTTTGCTGTTCGTCACTCATAATTTTATTTTGACTAGACTAAATCCGCCTCAGAAAAGTATCATATTTTGACTAAGTTCGCAAAGTGGAAAGCATAGAAAAGTAAAGTGCGGTAAAAAATATACTCATTTTTACCGCACTTAATCTTATAAAAACTTAAACTCCGCCCACTGATAATATCGTTCATTGGCTTTTTGAATCCCGCCGTAATTTTGCCATTCGGGGTGATTCGGAGTATCCGGTAAACATTGGGTTTCCAAAGCAATACCTGCAAAATCGCCGTACTCTCCTCCACTACGGTTCGGCACGCCTGCAAAATAATTTCCCGTATAAACCTGCAACGCAGCTTGAGATGTTCGTACTTCAAGTCTTAAATCCTCATTCGGAGAGATCAGCAGGACACAAGGCTTTTGCCAAGCCTTATTAACGATAAAAGCGTGATCATAACCTTTGGTCGCTTTCTGATCACCTTGTAGAAAATCCTGCTTAATCGGCTTGATCAGACGAAAATCAAAACTTGTTCCGACCACATGTTTAAGCGGGGAATTCGGAATACCCTCATTGTTTACCGGTAAATAAAAATCCGCATTCAAACGTAGGTGATGTTCGCGTATATCCGATCCTTGTGCGGCATTTTCTAAATTAAAATAGGCGTGATTGGTGAGATTCAATGCAGTGTCTTTATCACTCAATCCTTCATATTCAATTTTGACGGAATTATCTTCCGTAAGCGTGTAACTGACGGTTACCTTCACATTTCCCGGGAAACCTTGATCGCCATCGGCAGAATTTAACGAAAAACAAACGAAATTATCACCGCACTTTTCAATTCCCCAACGGCGTTGATCAAAACCTTTCCCACCGTGAAGTTGATGCTTGCCTTGATTGGCTGCCAATTGGATAGTTTCACCGTTTAACTCAAACTGTGCGTTTGCAATACGATTGGCATAACGCCCAATACATGCCCCCAAATAAGCCTGTTGGTTCGGGTAATCTTCTACTTTGCAACCCAATAATACTTCTCGCAATTCACCACATACCGGCACTTGACAAGATAACCAAGTAGCCCCCCAATCCATCAATTTGATCCGCATTCCCTTTTCATTTTGTATAGAAATGAGCTGATAAGGGTGACCGTCAGGAGCATTAAACATTGTCTTTTCCAGCATTGATTCTCCTTAAATCACTCGCACGCCTTGTGAAGCACGGCACACATAAAAGGTTTCTTTTAATCCGGTTGTTTTTTCATAATTCTCGGCAATAATTTTGCGCACTGCCTCTACTTTATCCTGTGGTGCAAGGGCTACGATACAACCGCCAAAACCGCCCCCAGTCATTCTTGCCCCACCTTGTTTACCAAGAACTAATTGTGCTAACTCTACCAAATAATCAATTTGCGGCACGGTAATTTCAAAATCGTCACGCATTGAATCATGAGATTGCCCCATTAATTCGCCTAATCGGATCAAATCGTTACCTATTAACGCCTCCACTGCATCCAATACCCGCTGATTTTCCGTCACCACATGGCGGGCACGTTTTGCCACGATAGGATCAAGTGCGGTCAATTCTGCCTCTTTTTCTTTAAATTGAGATACAGACACATCACGCAACGCTTTCACACCGAAAAATGCCGCCGCTTTTTCACATTGCTGACGGCGTGTATTGTATTCGCCCGTCACTAAATCGTGCGGTACATTAGAATTAACAATAATCACCGCAACGTCATCCGGTACCGGAGTCGGTGTTGTTTCAAGGCTTCGGCAGTCAATCATCAAAAGATGATCTTGTTGCCCAAGCGCAGAAATAAGCTGATCCATATTGCCACAATTCGCCCCGACAAATTTATTTTCGGCTTTTTGACCATTTAGTGCAATATCAATATGTGAAATGGGTAAATCCGCCAATTGTTGGCAAAATTTCCCCACAGCCACTTCAAGTGCCGCCGATGAACTTAAACCGGAAGAAAGCGGTACGTTACCTGAAATGACAAGATCCGCTCCTTGGTTAAAATAAGCGTAACGTTCTTGCATAAACTTCACCACGCCACGTACATAATTCGCCCATTTATGCGGGCTTTTTTCGATTGTTTCCTTAATAGAAAATTCATCGATTTCATCCAAATCCGCCGCATAAACACGCCAAATATGATCATCGCGTTTTTTACCGCTCACCGCTGTGCCAAAATTAATCGCACAAGGCATCACAAAGCCTTCATTGTAATCCGTATGTTCCCCAATAATATTTACTCGACCGGGTGCGTAAACGGTGAGCGTATGTTTTGTATTAAATTTCTGAGTGAAAACATGTTGGGATTTTTCTATTGGTGTCATAAATATATCCTTAATTATTACAGGGATTTGAGAATAACTTGATTATCACGTATAAGTAATGCTTCATTATTACTGATAGGAAATAACGGCAAAATAGACGAATAAGTATCGACTATTTTCTGCGCCGCTTTTTGAAACGGAAAATTTGTATAATGAGGAACGGTATAAAAAGAAACCAGATTCAATGCATCGAAATTTTCTAGATGAGGGGCTTTCTTGATACTATCCATTGCAATCGCATATTCAACATTGGGCGATACAACCATCGCGCCGGCTGATTCGCCAATATAAACTTTCCCCGCATTTACCTCTTCAATGATTATTTTATCCGCTCCTGTTCGTTTTAACTCCTGTAATAAGAAAAAAGTATTCCCTCCGGTAACATAAATAAATTCATTATTTTTTAATTTAGCTTTGATTTCTTTAGGTTCTGATGTAGAAATTTCTAAAATATCGACTTTCAATCCTAATTTTTCAAGTACTTTTTTTCCGGAAGCTACATAAAAAACCACTTTTTCTACAATACTTGCCGTAGGGATAAAGGTTACTGTTTTACCTTTTAAATCCCGCTTAAAATCAGCAAATACTGTGGCTACATCTTTAAATGATGAAGATAAAAATAATTCCTTCATATTTATTCCTCGTCTATGATTGCTATCGCCATCTGTTTGGAATAAAAAGTGCGGTTATTTTTCACTGTGTTTTTAGTCCGCCACATTTATCATCTCTAACCGCCTTCTATTATGAGTAGAAGCCAAATCCTATCGCATTTTATAGTGTATTTCACTCAATGCACGGAGCCTTTCCGCAGCCTGCTCTGCGGTTAAATCACGTTGGCTTTCGCCAAGCATTTCATACCCCACCATAAATTTTCGTACTGTGGCGGATCGTAAAAGCGGCGGATAAAAATGTGCATGGAGTTGCCAGTGCTCATTTTCTTCCTCATTAAAAGGCGCAGCGTGAAATCCCATAGAATAAGGAAAAGAGATTTCAAATAAATTGTCGTATTTTGTGGTTAGTTTTTTCAGAATGAGGGCTAAATCTTTAGCTTGTGCTTCGCTAAGCTCCGTTAAACGCTTGATATGTGTTTTTGGTAACAGCAAGGTTTCAAACGGCCAAACCGCCCAATAAGGGACAACCGCTACCCAATGCTCGGTTTCCACAACAATCCGCTCTTTTAATTCAAGCTCACGCCTTACATAATCCAATAACATAACAGAACCGTATTTTTGCCAATAATGAAGTTGGCTTTGATCTTCGCGAACCACCTCATTCGGTAAGAAACTGCTTGCCCAAATTTGACCATGAGGATGAGGGTTAGAACACCCCATCGTTGCCCCTTTATTTTCAAAAATTTGTACCCATTGATATTTTGCGCCAAGCTCACGAAGTTGCATTTGCCAAACTTTAATCACTTCTTCAATTTCAAGTGCGGTCAATAATGGCAAAGTTTTACTGTGATCCGGTGAAAAGCAAATTACCCGGCTTTCTCCACGAGCTTGTGAACTTTGAAAAAGCGGATCATCCGATTTTTCCGGTGCGGGCGTATCCTCCAGAAGGGCAGAAAAATCATTTTTAAATACATAAGGTTTATCATAATCAGGGTTTAACTCCTCCGTAATACGTTTGTTACGCGGGCAAAGATAGCAATTCGGCTCATGACTTGGTTTCCGTTCTTCTATCACTTTCTCTTGTTGTCCCTGCCATGGGCGTTTGGCTCTATGTGGTGAAACCAAAACCCATTGATTAATTAACGGATTATAACGGCGATGCGGATGCTCCGTCGGTTCAAATAATCTATCCATATATGGCTCCCTTACTTATTTGTAATCGGTTACATTTAATTACTTCGTAAGATACCTAACTTCTTAATAATAAACCGTGATCCATATCACAAAATTAGAATTTTCAGGGTGATTTTTGTGATCTATATTACAAAATTAAAAAGTAACCGTTTTCAATTCTATACTAAGTTATTATGATGACTAATTATGAATTAAGAAGAAAGAGGGTATATTATGAGTACAATTCATGATGTTGCAAAGCTCGCTAAAGTTTCCGTTGCAACAGTATCTCGTGTGTTAAATAATCATCCGTCAGTCAGTAAAAAAACCCGTCTTTCCGTACAAAATGCGATTTCACAATTAAGTTATCAGCCTAATGCCAATGCACAGGCGCTCGCTGTACAAAATACCGATACGATTGGTGTTGTGGTAACAGATGTCACGGATTCTTTTTTTGCTATTTTAGTGAAAGCAGTGGATAAAGTGGCTGAATCCCATAATAAAACGATTTTAATCGGCATTGGTTATCATCATGCAGAAAAAGAACGCGAGGCGATTAATACGTTATTACGTAAACGTTGCAGCTGCTTGGTCGTTCATTCTAAAGCGCTTTCAGATGAAGAACTTAAAGATTATCTTGATAAAGTGAAAGGAATGGTGGTGATTAACCGTGTCATTAAAGGCTATGAAAATCGTTGCATAAGTTTGGATAATCAAAAAGGTACTTATATTGCAACGGAAATGCTCATTCGGTGCGGGCATAAAAAGATTGCTTATATCGGTTCCAACCATGCTATTTTTGATGAAATTGAGCGTCGAACCGGCTATCTAGAAGCGTTAAAAATGCACAATCACCCCATCGTTAAACACGCAATCGTGCATAATTCTCCAGATTTTGAGGGAGGAGAACAAGCAATGATTGATTTGCTCAGTTACAATAAAGATTTGACCGCTGTCGTTGCTTACAATGATTCTATGGCTGCCGGTGCAATTTCAGTGCTAAATGAAAACAATATCAAGGTTCCAAGTCAGTTTTCCATTATCGGATTTGATGATATGCCGATTGCGCGTTATTTAATCCCTAAACTCACGACAATTCGCTATCCCATTGATTTAATGGCAACTTATGCAGCCAATTTAGCATTAAGTTTAGTTGATGAAAGTATTGCAACTCCCTTAACGATTCAATTTAACCCAACATTGGTTCGCCGTTTTTCTGTAGAGCCGGCAAATTAAAATGTGATAAAGATCACAAATTTTAATATTCCTTTGTAATCGTTTTCATTTATGTGAGTTTGATCACAGACTTACAGGAATTTGCTCAGTATTATGCCAAAGCAGTTATGACAGCTGTCATAATAACATACAGTGTCTTCTTTAATTCACATCAACCTTCCAACTAGGAGTGTTTTATGAAAAAAACAACAATATTAAGTGCAATTGCTTTAGCAGTAGGTTTAGGCTCGGTTACGGCAAGCTATGCAGCCAATAACCGTATTGGAGTCACTATTTATAAATATGATGACAACTTTATGTCATTAATGCGTAAAGAAATTGATAAAGAAGCGAAAACCTTACAAGGCATTGAGTTATTAATGAATGACTCTCAAAATGCCCAATCTATCCAAAATGACCAAGTTGACGTGTTACTTTCTAAAGGCGTGAAAGCGCTTGCAATCAACTTAGTGGATCCGGCTGCCGCACCAACCATTATCGGTAAAGCCAAACCGGATAATATTCCTGTGGTGTTCTTCAATAAAGATCCCGGTGCAAAAGCGATTGGTAGCTATGAACAGGCCTACTATGTCGGTACTGATCCAAAAGAATCAGGCATTATCCAAGGTGAGTTAATTGCAAAACAATGGAAAGCAACACCTGAATTTGATTTAAACAAAGACGGTAAAATCCAATTTGTATTACTAAAAGGCGAACCTGGACATCCTGATGCTGAAGCCCGAACAAAATATGTTATAGACGAATTAAATAAACAAGGTATTCAAACGGAACAATTATTTATTGATACCGGTATGTGGGATGCCGCAATGGCAAAAGACAAAGTGGATGCTTGGTTATCCAGTTCTAAAGCCAATAATATTGAAGTGATAATTTCCAATAATGACGGTATGGCATTAGGTGCATTGGAAGCAACAAAAGCTCACGGTAAAAAATTACCGATTTTCGGTGTCGATGCTTTACCTGAAGCCCTACAACTTATTAAGAAAGGGGAGTTAGCAGGTACAGTATTAAATGACGGAGTAAATCAAGGTAAAGCCGTTGTTCAATTAGCCAATAACCTCGCCCAAGGCAAAACAGCTACCGAAGGCACCAAATGGGAATTAAAAGATCGCGTTGTTCGTATCCCTTATGTAGGTGTGGATAAGGATAATTTAGCTGAATTCTTAAAATAAAACTAATATCAGTGACGTAACCTTTAGGGGGAGTATTTCTACTTCCCCTATTTCAAATGAGGTTGGATATGACAACTCAAGATTTAAGTCAAAACAGTCAAGTGCTGCTTACGATGACCAATGTCAGTAAATCCTTTCCAGGCGTAAAAGCCTTAGATAATGCAAACCTAACCGTCCGTTCTCATTCTGTTCATGCCTTAATGGGAGAAAATGGAGCGGGAAAATCTACATTGTTAAAATGTTTGTTCGGCATTTATGCCAAAGACGAAGGTGAGATTTTTTTCTTAGGTAAACCCGTCAATTTTAAAACATCAAAAGAAGCCCTAGAAAATGGTATTTCTATGGTGCACCAAGAACTCAATCTCGTGCGCCAAACCAGTGTCATGGACAACCTTTGGCTCGGACGCTATCCGCTAAAAGGCCCCTTTGTCGATCATGCTAAAATGTATCATGATACCAAAGCGATTTTTGATGAATTGGAGATTGATGTCGATCCAAAAGAAAAAGTCGCCAAACTTTCTGTTTCTCAAATGCAGATGATCGAGATTGCCAAAGCATTCTCTTACGATGCCAAAATTGTCATTATGGATGAACCCACATCCTCGCTTTCTGAAAAAGAAGTTGAACATCTGTTTAAAATTATTCAAAAATTAAAAGATCGCGGCTGCGGCATTATTTACATTTCTCACAAAATGGATGAAATTTTTAAAATTTGTGACGAAATTACTATTTTACGTGATGGGAAGTGGATCAATACCGTACCGGTAAAAACTTCCAGTATGGAACAAATTGTTTCAATGATGGTAGGACGCGAACTTACTCAACGTTTCCCTGAAAAAACGAATATCCCAAAAGAAGTTGTTCTTCAAGTCGAACATTTAACTGCCATGAATCAACCTTCTATTCAAGATGTTTCTTTTGAATTGCGTAAGGGTGAAATTTTAGGTATTGCAGGTCTAGTCGGTGCAAAACGTACAGATATTGTCGAAGCTATTTTCGGCGTACGCGAACTCAAAAGCGGTACGATTAAGCTGTACGATAAAATTGTCAAAAATCGAACCGCACTTGAAGCGATTAACAACGGTTTTGCACTTGTCACCGAAGAACGCCGCACCACCGGGATCTACTCCAATCTAAGCATTGAATTCAATTCATTGATTTCAAATATGAAATCTTATCTTACGCCTTGGAAGTTACTTAGCAATAAGAAAATGCGGAGTGATACCCAATGGGTAATTGATTCTATGAATGTAAAAACGCCTTCACACAAAACCACGATTGGTTCACTTTCCGGCGGCAATCAACAAAAAGTCATTATCGGTCGTTGGTTACTTACCCAACCGGAAATTTTGATGCTTGATGAACCAACCCGAGGCATTGATATCGGTGCTAAATTTGAAATTTACCAGCTCATTCAAGAGCTTGCCAAAAAAGACAAAGGCATCATTATGATTTCCTCTGAGATGCCGGAGTTATTAGGGACAACCGATAGAATTCTCGTAATGAGTAACGGTCGGGTTGCCGGTATTGTAGAGACTGCAAAAACTTCTCAGGAAGAAATTTTGCAGTTGGCGGCGAAATATTTATAACAACATAAGGAACGAATTATGAGTGCCCTAGAAAAAAATAAATCCGTTGATCTTTTAAAACAAAATGCGATCTATTTTGTGCTACTAATTTTACTCGGTATTATCATTGCGCAAGATTCCGACTTTTTAAATCTTATCAATTTTAGTAATATTCTTACCCAATCCTCCGTGCGTTTAATTATCGCCTTGGGTGTGGCGGGATTATTGGTTACGCAAGGTACCGACTTATCTGCCGGTCGTCAGGTCGGTTTAGCCGCGGTAATTTCTGCAACTATGTTACAATCTATGGAAAATATGAACCGTGTTTTCCCCGATTTAGGTGAAATCCCAATTCCTGTTGTGATCCTAGCCGTTTGTGCCGTAGGTGCTGTTATCGGCTTAGTTAATGGTTTAGTCATTGCTTATCTTAACGTCACGCCATTTATTGCCACGATGGGAACAATGATCATTGTTTATGGTTTCAACTCTCTTTATTACGATGCAGTAGGTGGCTCACCTATCGCCGGTTTTAATGAAAATTTTTCTGAATTTGCACAAGGATTCTTCCGAATCGGTAGCTTTAAACTTTCATATATCACTATTTATGCAGCTATTGCTTCATTTTTAGTGTGGATAATGTGGAATAAAACCCGTTTCGGTAAAAACATCTTTGCTATTGGTGGGAATCCGGAAGCTGCAAGAGTATCCGGTGTAAACGTTGCCCGTAATCTTGTTATAATTTATATCATTGCGGGAATGTTCTATGCTTTCGGCGGTATGTTAGAAGCCGGTCGAATCGGTTCTGCAACTAACAATCTAGGGTTTATGTATGAATTGGATGCCATTGCAGCCTGCGTAGTTGGTGGCGTATCGTTCGCCGGTGGTGTTGGTACTGTAATTGGTGTGGTTACCGGTGTTATCATCTTTACCGTCATCAACTACGGTTTAACCTATATTGGAGTAAGCCCTTATTGGCAATACATTATCAAAGGTAGCATCATCATTTTAGCTGTTGCGATAGACTCATTAAAATACGCGAAGAAAAAATAGCAAAAAATACGGTATTTATATAGCAAATACACAAAATAAAATTTATACAAAATATAGAGCGTACTGCGTACGCCCTAGGCTAAGCTAAAATTTTTAATATTGGACACAGTGTACTCTACAGTCATCTTTAAATATCAGTTTTGTCCAACTGCTACATAATATTAAAAAAATAAACCGCACTTTTTTTAGGTGCGGTTTATTTTTTAATTTGAAACAAAAAAGCTGTTAAACTCGGCTATCTTTCATTACCAATGATGATAACCTCTATAATAACCAAACCCAATACTAGGGATAATAACGGGTACGCGTTGGTAAATAACTTTCTGGCGACTATCACTCCCATTCATTTTAATCGGATCTGAAATATCTTTTGTAGCTCTTGCTTTTTGTTCGGCAGTTACCGTATTACCACCGGCTACTCGAGCTTGATACTCATGAACCGTTTTCATATCATAAACACCTATATCTTGCTGCACTGATTGTTGTGAGCTACAAGCAACAAGAAATAATATCGGACATATAATTAATAATCTTTTCATTTTGCTCCCTTTTTACAAACCATTTTATTCAAAAGTTGTTTATTGCTATCCACCGTATCTTTAATAGTTTGCTTTATTTGTCTCCCTTCCCGCTCACGAATCTCTTTCTCTAATTGAGGATTATCAATAACATAAATAGGTGCATACTGTATATTTTGGGGATCATCTTGCCGATAAAGCGAAGCCCCTATAATTCCACCGTAGTATTGACTATCATCGTTAGGATATATGTAATTATTCGTGGAATTTATAAAATCTACCCCATTATCTCCCTCAAAACCATTGCATACCCCCTCACCGGACACAAAAACACTTCTAGAAGAGAAATTCTCATTCACCATATACACTTCAAACTCAACACTATTAGCTAAATTTTTTGTATCCCGAATCGAAGTATTCGGTTCTATAATTCGCTGTTCTTTACTATCAATATAACCCGTTAAATTCTGAGTATCTTCTGATATTCTAACAACAATCGTTTTTGCGCTAACAAAAACCGATAAAGACAAAAAAAATAATATAGAAAAACATAAGAGATAAGTATAGTATTTCATATTCATTCTTATATTATTAATAAGTTTGATAAAATTCTACAGGTAAACTATCCAAATCTTTGCAGAAAGTATACTTCATTTTAGTTAATTTATCGACCTTAATGGATTCACAGGAAACACCCTTATTCGCTAAATAAGAAACACAAGATCCCATATCCTTAACTTTAAGCGCCAAATGTCGTAAACCACAAGCCTTGGGATAATTTAACCTTTTAGGCGGATTTGGAAAAGAGAAAAGTTCAATTTTACTACCATCAGAAAATTCTAAAGCTAATTTGTAACTATCGCGTTCCCCCCGATAAGTTTCGGCAATCACCTTTGTACCTAAAATTTCTGTATAAAATTGCTTAGGACGCAAATAATCCGAAACAATGACGGCAACATGATGAACATCTTCAATTCAAACATGACTAATTTTTCTCTGGTGTAATACTTTTTGATTTTTCCTGTTCTTGAACTTCCAACGCATCACGTGCAGCACGAATACTTTTTTCAATTAACGCGACTCGTTCATCATCTTTTGGCATTAAACGTAACATCATCGCCCAAGTCACTGCCGCCATTTTATAATCTTCCGTTTCAAAATAACGAAATGCCAATAAACTTAATGCTTCAATATTACTATGATCTTTGCGGATAACTTCTCGTAATAAATCACTACCTTTTAGTTTATCCGTCACATCTTCTGAAAACATTAATACACGAGCATAGCTCAATTTATATTGTAAATTATCAGGCTCAAACCTATTTGCTTTTTGGTAGCTATCGAACGCCAAACGGGCATCACCTAAATTCATACCAATTTGTCCCAACCACCACCACTTTTGTGCGTCCTGTGGATTTTTCTGTAAATCGATACGAAGTGCAATTGAAAATTGCTGCATTTCACTATCCGAAAGAGGATTTGTCTCTTCCTCTTTCATTCTCTCGTAAAAATAAGGCAATTTTGCATAAGTTTGCTCTAACATTGATTCCGCCTGCCAAGATCCAACCATAAAGTAGCTTGCTCCTGCAATAATCCCCATCGCAAGCATACCTGAAACAAACCAAATTTTTCCATAAGATCTTTCATTTGGGATTATTTTTTCTTCCTGATAAGAGATATCATCTAATAAAGTTTTCTGCAATTCTTGTTTAAGTAATTCTACATTTTCCACTAGCCCCTGCGCATCATCCCGTTCGATTTCTTGCAAGCGTGAGAAATAGAGTGCCTTATTCAGTTCATCACGTTTTTGTTTATTTTGCGTTTTAAACCGACACAACAAAGGATAAAAACAAATTAACGCCACCAGTAAAGTGATTGCGGCCAAACTCAATGCAAAACTCATCTATTTATCCTTTTGATTCAATAATTCAGCTAAACGTGCATTTTCTTCTTCCGTTAAAACGGTGTCGGTTTTCACCGCACTTTGTTTTTTAGACTTAGGCTTCATTAGGAAAAAAACACCGAATAATATGAGAAATAATGGAGCAAACCATAAAATTAAGGTACTCGCCGTCATAGGAGGATCATAGGTCACAAAATTACCATAACGCGCCACCATATATTCCACGACGTCATTTTTCGATTTCCCTTCTTGTAACAACTCAAAGACTTTGTTACGCATATCTACCGCGATCGTTGCATTAGAATCCGCAATATTATTATTTTGACATTGCGGGCAACGCAAAGATTGCGTAAGTTGGTGATAATCGTTTTCTTGCTGTTGCGAGCTAAAATTTAGCACATCAATGGCAGAGAACGCCACGGTACTAAATAAAAGTGCGGTAAAAAAAAGCCCTAATTTTTTCATTGTGCCTGCTCCGCAAGTTTGTCATAAATCGGTTTTAAAGTACCCAACCACACTTTATCGTTTACATCCCCGGCCAAACGATAATGAATTACGCCTTTGCCATCCACAATAAAAGTCTCCGGCGCACCATATACCCCCAAGTCTAAGCCAAAAGATCCCTTCTCATCTTTCAACACAACTTGATAGGGATTACCTAAATCTTTTAACCATTTTATTGCTTTTGTCGATTCATCTTTATAATTCAACCCAATAATATTCACACCTTGTTGCGCGAGTTTATTTAAGTATTGATGTTCGGCATAACAGGTTGGGCACCAAGTCGCCCATACGTTTAACAAAACCGGTTTGCCTTGGCGGAATAGCTCATCACCATAAACCTTATTTTCAAAGAGTTCCGTTAAGCTTTTCATCGGGACGGGTTTTCCAACCAACGCCGATTCCAAGGCCTTAATATCTTCACCTTGAGCATTACGGTTAAGTTGCACTAAAAAGGCAACAACCACTGCTAAAAAGAGAACAAGAGGAATCAATAATTTTTTTTTCATTTCTACCGCTCTTTTAAGTAACTGTCCTTTCCTTATTTGGAAATGGTTGTCAAAAAATCAATCACGCTATATTTTCCACATACTTTCACTTCCATAAGGAAAATCAGGAATGCAATATGGGAGTTATTTTTTTAATAATTTATTAAACCGATAACGTCTGTCAAACATACACAACAGACCACCCAATGCCATAAACACGCCGCCAATCCAAATCCAACGAATAAAAGGTTTGTAATACAAACGCAATGCCCAAGAACCATCATTGAGTTTTTCGCCAAGCGCCACATATAAATCGCGTGTTAAACTCCCGTCAATAGCAGCTTCTGTCATTGACATACGGCTCACGGTGTAAAAACGTTTTTCAGCGAATAAGCTTGCTTCCGGCTTTCCGTCTTTTGTAATATCAATTTGTGCTTTGCCGCCAATATAATTAGGCCCGTTCGCATCACTGACGCCGGCAAATTTAAAATCGTAACGACCAATTCGAGCACTATCCCCTACTTGCATTCGTACATCACGTTCTACGCTAAAGTTTTGGCTAAAGGCAATACCCCATACAGTCATTGCTACACCTAAGTGTGCAAATAACATTCCCCAATGAGAACGGGATAGTTTGCGCACACCGACAAAAAACGATTCGCGATGGGTAGCCCGTTGTTGTAATTCGTAAAGTGCGAGTAATAGGATAATAATAGTCATCATCGAACCAAGAACGGAACTTACAGTAATCTTGTCTTGCAAAAAGTAAGGTAAGGCAAATCCCGCAATCAGCATAATAAAAATACTGACTATCACAGGCGTTCGAATTATCGAGAATTGATCCCGTCGCCATTTTACTAACGGTCCAATGCCAAGCAATAGGGCAAACGGTGTCATAATAATCAAGAACATTTGATCAAAAAACGGTGCGCCGATTGAAATTGAGCCTAATCCCAATTGTTTATGCACCAAAGGCAGCAGTGTACCTAAGAACACCACGCAAAGTGCGGTCATTAATAGAATATTATTTAACAGCAACATATTTTCGCGAGAATAACGTTCGGCATTATCACGTGAACGAATTTGGCTACCTTTATAGGCGTAAAGTACGAGTGAACCGCCAATGACAATCACAAGATATGCCAAAATATACAAACCGCGCGTCGGATCGGAGGCAAAAGCATGGACAGACACCAAAATCCCCGAACGCACCAAGAATGTGCCGAGCAAACAAAGGGAAAAAGCTAAAATAGCGAGAAGTACCGTCCAAGCTTTAAATGAACTGCGTTTTTCCGTCACTGAAAGAGAATGAATCAGCGCTGTACCGGCTAACCAAGGCATAAAGGATGAATTTTCAACCGGATCCCAAAACCACCAGCCGCCCCAACCCAGTTCATAATACGCCCACCAAGAACCGAGTACGATACCAAGTGTTAAAAATACCCATGCAGCAAGCGTCCAAGGACGAGACCAACGCGCCCAAGCCGAATCAAGTTTACCGGTCATTAAAGAAGCAATTGCGAAAGCGAAGGCGACAGAGAAACCGACATATCCCATATAAAGTAGCGGAGGGTGAAAAATCAAACCTACATCTTGCAACATAGGGTTAAGCTCTTTACCGTCCACTGGGAAATCAGGGAAAGTGCGGGTAAATGGATTTGATGTAAATAATACAAACAATACGAAACCCACGCTAATAATTCCCATGATACCAAGCACTCTCGCCGCCGCTTCCTGAGGTAAATGTTTACTCAACACTGCCACCGCAGCAGACCAAAGGGCAAGCAACCAAATCCAAAGCAACAATGAGCCTTCATGAGATCCCCAAACCGCAGATAAACGATAATAAATCGGCAAGCTACTGTTGGAATTATTCACCACATATTGCACACTAAAATCATTGACTGCAAACAAGTAAAACAGCGCGACAAAAGCAATGGTAAGGCTGACAAATAATCCATAGGTCATTGGTCGCGCCAATTCCATTAAGCGGGAATTCCCTTTCTCTGCGCCCCACAACGGAAAAATCGCAAGCATTAATGACACGGCAAGACTCAAGGCGAGCGCATAATTTCCAATTTCAGCGATCATTTCTTGCCTTCTTGTTTTTCTTGACGATCACGCGTACTTTCGCCTTTCAAATCAGCCTCATCTACGCCCATCGGTTTATGCACTTTTTGCATTTTTTCGCCTAATTCAGGCGGTACATAATTTTCATCGTGTTTTGCCAACACTTCAGTAGCGGTCAGTACGGTCGGTTCGGTTAATACACCTTGTGCAACAATACCTTGCCCCTCACGGAAAAGATCGGGCAAAATACCTTCATACTCCACGGTAATCGCAGGACCGATATCGTTCAAATCAAACCGCACTTTTAAACTTTTCGGATCGCGCTCTACCGTTCCTTCAACCACCATTCCACCGACTCGGATACGCTGCCCGACTTCAGGTTTTTGGTTCGGGTTATTATCCTTACCCAAAACCACCTCCGACGGCGTGTAGAATAAATCAATATTTTGACGTAACGCATAGAGTATCAAGCCACTTGCAATGGCAATACCAAGTACAACAAAAACAACTAATTTAAGTCTGGATTTACGTCTCGGATTCATAGTGTGTTTCCTTTATTAGCTTGTTGTAAACGTATTTCACGTTGGGTTTCACGCAGAACATTTTTCAAAATAGTTTTACGTTGTTTGAGGCTTTGTATAATCAACGCAACAATTGCAACCAAACTAATGCCATAAGATAGCCATACATAAAAACCATAGCCACCCATATCAAAAAAATCACTCCAAGTTTGGAAAAACATTTTTATTCCTCTATAAAAAATATAAAAATTATTTACTACCACCTTTTGCCAGAGCTTTCACCCATGGGCGTTTTGCATCTTCTCTTAATAATTCCGCACGATAACGCACAAGAGTAAGCCAAATATATAAAGCTAAAAAACCTAAAATACATAAAATTAATGGAATTAACATTGGAGTAGCAATAGACGGTTTTTCAAATTTTGTAATACTTGCCCCTTGATGAAGGGTATTCCACCATTCCACAGAAAAATGAATAACCGGCAAAATAACTACGGTAGTAATACATAAAATACCCGATGCTTTTGCTCCGATCGCCCGATCTGAAAAACTGGAATAAAGAGCAAGAATACCAAGATATAAAAAGAATAGAATTAATTCAGCAGTCAGACGAGCATCCCACACCCACCAAGTCCCCCACATCGGTTTCCCCCAAATCGCACCTGTAATTAGTGCGAGAAAGGTGAACAATGCACCAATAGGCGCCATAGCAATCATTGCTAAATGTGCTTGTTTAATTTGCCACACCAACGCAATCACAGCTGCGACCGCCATTGAACCATACACGCCCATTGACCAAATCGCCGTCGGCACATGTACATACATGATTCTGAAACTGTTACCTTGTTGATAATCTGCCGGCGCATAGGCCAAACCCCATACAATACCGACACTTAACAATAATAAACTCAATAGTGCAAACACCGGACTCAATTTACCACAAATTCGATATTGGGTTTCTGGTTTAGCGTAGGGATGTAACCAGTTCCACATAAAAAAGCCTCACAAAAAATAAAAAGAAAAACAACCGCACTTGCGTACAGCTGTCGAATTAATTATCTAAACTAATACGCAATGCCGCAGCCACCGCAAAAGGCGAAAGCGTCATCGCACCGACCGTCATCGCACCTAAAATCGCAAGCTGCCCCGTATAAGGCAGATTTAAACCTGCGGCATCCAATACGGAAGATGCGAAAATCAACACGGGAATAAACAACGGCACTACAAGTAAACTGAGCAATACACCACCCTTACGCAATCCTACGGTTAATGCGACACCAATCGCACCGATACAACTCAATACCGGCGTACCGAGGAGCAAAGTTAGCACTAGCGCCCACCAAAGTTGCACTTCAAGAGAAAGTAACAATGCCGCAATTGGCGAAAGTAAAATCAGTGGCAAACCGGTTAAAAGCCAATGTGCGACAACCTTGGACAACGCCGTTAATACGAGAGGTTGCTTGGTCAGCATTAATTGCTCAAGTGAACCGTCAATAAAATCATCACGAAACAAGCGTTCAAAAGAAAGCAATGCAGAAAGTAAAGCCGCCACCCAAGCAATCCCGGGTGCAATGCGTGAAAGTAATTTAGGATCCGGTCCAATCACAAGTGGAAATAACGTGATGACAATCAAAAAAAACCATAGTGGATTTAAAATCTCTGAGCGTTTACGCATCGCAATTTTTAACTCACGTTTAATTACTTCTAGAAAAATCATTCGGTTATTCCGCTTTATACTGTGCTAAATTAAGTTTTTGCAAACGCATACTCGGCACATCTTGATGGCTCGTCATTAATACAATGCCACCTTGTTTTGCATGCTCATCAAAAAGTGCGGTCAAAATCTCCACGCCTTTTTTATCAATCGCCGTAAAAGGTTCGTCTAAAATCCATAACGGTGCATGTGAAAGCCATAATCTTGCTAATGCAATACGTCGTTGTTGCCCTGCTGAAAGTTGTGCGGCGGGTAGATCTTCACGTCCCAAAAGTCCAACTTTCTCTAGAACCGCCCAAAGTGCATCATCACCTTGCTCCGATTGGCTAATGCGTTGATAAAATCGTAGATTTTCTAACGCTGTCAGTTCCGGTTTTACACCGGAAAAATGCCCTAGATACAGTAAATCCTGATAGTAAATTTCCCTTTGTTTGGAAATTAGTTCGGAATCCCACCGCACTTCGCCTACTAACGGCTGCGCAAGCCCGGCTAAAGTACGCAATAAACTGGTTTTTCCAATACCATTATGTCCCTCAATCTGCACAAAATCACCACTGTAAAAATTGCACGATAAACCAGAAAAAAGCAAACTCTCGCCACGTTGGCAGGCAAGCTCTTTAATAGACAAATTGTGAGATTTAGACATAAAGAAAAAGACGAATATTAAATTGCCGTCATTCTATCACAAGTGAAAAATTTAACGAGATTTTAAGTAGTCAAAACAATTAACTATTTGGTAGTAGATTGTAGGTTTTATTGACTTAGAACAAACTTCATTTGAATACTCAATTTTTACAAAAGGGAAAACATTTAATGATCTAAATCAACTTTTCTGCTAGTATTTTTTCCTTGGTACTTTTTGGTTAAAGCTTTCGTATTTTTAGCTGGCCAAATCGGCTCAAATGAAAACTCATTTTATAAGAAGGAATGAATTATGGCTTACACTCTACCAGAACTAGGCTACGCTTATGATGCCTTAGAACCCCATTTTGATGCTCAAACTATGGAAATTCACCATAGTAAACATCACCAAGCCTATGTAAATAATGCCAATGCCGCATTAGAGGGCTTACCGACTGAATTTACAGAAATTTGCGCAGGTCAATTAATTTCTCAACTTAACAAACTTCCGGCAGAAAAACGTGTCGCATTACGCAATAATGCCGGCGGTCACGCAAATCATAGTTTATTCTGGAAATCCTTGAAAAAAGGAACAACGTTACAAGGTGCTTTGAAAGATGCAATCTCACGCGATTTTGGCTCTGTCGAAGCCTTTCAAGCCGAATTTGAAAAAGCGGCAGCAACCCGTTTAGGCTCAGGTTGGGCATGGCTGGTATTAACTGCCGAAGGGAAACTAGCGGTTGTTTCTACCGCAAACCAAGATAATCCATTAATGGGTAAAGAAATTGCAGGTTGTGAAGGCTTCCCACTTTTAGGCTTAGATGTTTGGGAACATGCCTACTACTTGAAATTCCAAAACCGTCGCCCTGATTACATTAAAGAATTTTGGAATGTTGTAAACTGGGATTATGTTGCAGAGCGTTTTGAAAAGAAAGCGGCTGATTGCAATCACGCCAAATAATCAATGAAACACAAAAGTGCGGTCAATTTTGACCGCACTTTTTATATCCAACGTCTAACTTTCGATTTATACCTACGATATGTATCCCCAAATTTCTTTTCTAAATAGATTTCTTCTCGAGAAATTTGGAATCGATTCATTAACAATATAAAGGTAATAACCCCGCTCCAAGCCAATAAATGCCCTAACCATAATGCCCATGATACAAGAATCAGTAATAAACTCAGGTATATTGGGTTACGCGTGATTTGAAAAATACCGGATGTAACAAGCCTTGTCGTTTTATCCAACTGTTTCGGATCAATAGATGTATCATTGCGATAAAATTGCCATAAACCCGCAACAGCAACCAAAATAGATAATAGAATAAAAAACCAAATCGCATAAAAAAATCTAGAATACTGCCCTATTTTAGGTAAGGCGTACATCAGCACACCAATGGTGAAACAAAGAATCGGGGGAGGAAGTGGAAATAAAAAACGCATAAAACAAACGCCCTCTCGGGCGCTTCCTATTAAAGATTGTTTAATTTCATTTGAACCGTTTGCTGTTCAAACGGACTACCCGTTTGAAGCACTTGCTCAAAACTATTTTTTGCCGCAGCAGTATCGCCTTTTGCCAACTGAATATCGCCGACTAAAAGCATTTTACGTGCATTAAAACCAGCACTCTTTACCTGTTCAAGTGTTGATAACGCACCATCTAATTGGCCTAACTGAAACTGCACGGCACCTAAACGTAATGCGGCAAGCGATGTCAATAGGTCATCTTGAGATTGTGTTAAAACCTGCTGTAAAGCGACTTCGGCACTCGCAAAATCTTGTCTTGCCACTGCATTTTTTGCCTCATCAAACAACGCAAAGATCGCATAGCTGGTTTTACTATTCGCTTGAAGGAATTCTGTTAATTTTGCTTTCTGAGTAGCAGGATCTTGCTCGGCTGCGTAAACCAAAGCATCATAGCCTGCCGATGCTTCAGCAATTTGATTCGCTTGGTAAGTCTGCCAATAACGCCAACCCAACATTCCACCTACACCTAAAATAAAAGCCACAATGATAGTTTTGCCGTTTTCTTTCCACCATTCTTTTAACTGGTTAATCTCTTGTTCTTCTTCAATGGAGTACGCCATATCTTTTTCCTTTATAAATTAAAATTGAGATTGAATATAATCAATAACTTGTTCAACTTCAAAGGTTTGTTGTTCAACCCCACCGTATAAATGTTTCACAACCACCTGACTATTTTGCACTTCACTTTCACCAATGACTAAAGCTAAAGTCGCACCGGATTTATCCGCATGTTTAAATTGTTTTTTAAAATTACCGCCCGAGCAATGTTGCATAACCCGTAAGTGCGGTAATGCCGAACGAATTTTTTCAGCAATTTGTAAAGCGGCTAAAGTCGTATTTTCCCCTTGATGAATTACATAAATATCGACCGCACTTTTTAACGGTATGGCTACATTAACTTCTTGTACTAATAAAACTAAACGTTCCAGTCCCATCGCAAAGCCTACACCGGACGTAGCGTGTCCGCCAAGCTGCTCAACCAAACCGTCATAGCGACCGCCGCCGCATACCGTGCCTTGCGCACCCAGTGCAGAGGTTACCCATTCAAACACAGTTTTATTGTAATAATCCAATCCCCGTACAAGCTTTGGATTAATTTCATATTGAATTCCCACTGCATCTAATAAAGCACATAATTGAGCAAAATGTGTACGGCTCTCTTCATCTAAATAGTCAAGGAGTTTCGGTGCATTATCTAATACTTTTTGTAATTCTTGATTTTTAGTATCTAAAATACGCAGAGGATTTTTCACTAAACGTTCTTTTTCTTCTTCGTTCATTAGATCTTGATATTTTTCCAAGAATTCTACCAATGCAGCGCGATAACTTGCTCTTGCTTCCAATGAACCGATTGAGTTTAGTTGAAGAGAAACATGTTGATCAATGCCTAATTTTTTCCAAAGTCTCGCGGTCAAAATAATTAACTCGGCATCGATTTCCGGATTAGCAATACCAAAAACTTCCACACCCGCTTGATGAAACTGGCGATAACGCCCTTTTTGCGGACGTTCATGGCGAAACATCGGGCCCATATACCACAAACGCTGTTCATTATTATAAATCCAACCATGTTCAATCGCTGCCCGCACACAACCTGCCGTCCCTTCAGGGCGAAGGGTTAATTGTTCATCGTTGTCCCAAAAAGTGTACATTTCCTTTGAAACAACATCGGTTACTTCTCCAATAGCACGAGCAAATAACGGTGTACTTTCAACAATTGGCATACGCACTTCGGAATAGCCATAACTGTTTAATACTTCACGTACCTGCATTTCAACCCATTGCCATAATGGGGATTCTGTCGGTGAACAATCGTTCATGCCACGAATTGCTTGAATTGTTTTTGCCACAAGTTTTCCTTAGACTTAGATAATACGATTTTTGGGATCTTGCAATGCGACTTTTGCACGGATCTTTGCTTCTAATTGATTGATAATATCTTCGTTATCAAACCGCTCTTTTTGACGCTCGCCATCTATATAATAACCACTTTTCTTATTACCACCGGTTACGCCAAGGTCAGAGACTAACGCTTCACCCGGCCCATTTACGACACAGCCGATAATAGATACGTCCATCGGTGTAAGAATATCTTCAAGACGTTGTTCTAAAGCGTTCACTGTACCGATCACATCAAACTCCTGACGAGAACAGGTTGGACAGGCAATAAAATTAATTCCTCGGGAACGAATACGCAACGATTTTAAAATATCAAAACCTACCTTTATTTCTTCCACAGGATCTGCCGCCAAGGAAACTCGTAATGTATCCCCTATTCCTTCGGCAAGTAGCATTCCTAAACCGATTGCCGATTTAACGGCTCCGGCACGTGCACCTCCGGCTTCGGTAATACCTAAGTGTAGCGGCTGTTTAATCGCTTTTGCCAGTAAACGATAAGATTCTACCGCTAAAGACACATCGGATGCTTTCACGCTCACTTTAAATTGATCAAAGTTAAAACGATCTAAAATCTCTACGTGACGCAACGCTGATTCAACTAGTGCTTCGGGAGTAGGTTCAGCGTATTTCTCTTGAATATCTTTCTCTAAAGAACCGGCATTCACACCAATGCGAATAGGGATATTTTTATCACGTGCACAATCCACTACCGCTCGAATACGATCCTCCCGTCCGATGTTACCGGGATTAATGCGTAAACAATCCACCCCATACTCAGCAACTTTTAATGCAATACGGTAGTCAAAATGAATATCTGCAACCAATGGTACACTGACTCGGTGCTTAATAATTTTAAAAGCTTCAGCAGCATCCATAGTCGGCACGGAAACACGCACAATATCGGCGCCCACACGCTCTAAAGATTTAATCTGAGCAACCGTAGAATCAATATCCGTAGTGCGCGTATTTGTCATAGATTGCACCGCAATCGGCGCATCGCCACCAATCGGCACATTACCTACATAAATTTTTGTCGATTCACGACGCTTAATTATCGGTTGAAAAGCTGACATTATCATTCCTTATTAAGGTTGTGAAAGTTTAAACTTTGCAACACGCCCATCCACTTTTAGAGGATAATCCAGCCCCTTATAAGTGATACGAACATTCCCCGGCGCCCCTACAATCAATGAAAACTCATTACCGCTAAAGGTTAAGACTTCTCCTTGCTTGTATTCCTTTTGTGCAAGCACTTTTCGATTCTGATCTTTTATACTTAACCAACTGGTATTTTTTAATATTTCCACGACTAAATCACCTTGAGCGGCCGGCGGAGGCGGAGAAACGGTTGGATTCTCAACCGCACTTTGCGTATCGGGAATAGTAACTTCGTTCAATGTTGTTTCTTCGGCAGAAGTAATTGATTTAGGTAGTAGATTTTGTTCGACTTGATCGGAACTAGCCTCTCGTTCGGTTTTCACTTCGGTCATTACTTCCATACTATTAGTAGTAGCCTGAGTATTTTCCGGCTGCATCGGCTGAGTACTTGGTAGTTCAGTAGATAAAACGGGGGAATTTTCAGACGTAGTTTGGGTGGTTTCCGCACTTGAAACATAACTTTGCACTAAAATGTCACGCTCTTCATTAGACTTTTGATAATTCTGCCACCACCACAAGCCCGTCATACTTAATGCGATTAAAAGCACTAATGCAGTTAGATAACCAACCCAACGATTGTGAGAAGAATATTGATTTACCGAGCGAGTAGAACGGGCATTTTTTCCCAAATCATTTTGTTCGTCTTCGCCAAAAGAGAGATCCGCCCAAAGACTTTCAGGTAAACGCAAAAATTTCCCATAATTACGTACATACCCTTTCATGAAAGCCGCAGGCACATTTTTTTGGATAAATTCATTATTTTCGATTTGAGCTAAAATCGCGGGACGTAATGTAATTTGCTTAGAGACATCTTCAAGAGAAAGATTTAAGGCTTCGCGGGCCTCACGAAATCTATCTCCCAAAGATATAGGTTGATCTGCTTGCGTTTTCGTTTCCATTTGTTCAGCCTGAGCATTCATAACGTTTATTAATTTATGAGACATAATTAAAGGCTGAATTTTAAAGTCCAAAGCAATTTTTGGCAATGTTTTATTTGATTGGACTCAGTTTTTCCGCACGATTCACATCTATTTGCCGTAATTTGTCGATTGCTTTTTGATAAACATCCGATTGATTTAGTGCCTGTGAGCAAAGTGCCATATTTTCATAAGTATCAGCTTGACGATAATAATTAGGTGAAAGTAAGGCAAGCTCAAATTGTTTATTGGCTTGTTCAAACTCGCCTTGGCTACATAAAAACGTGCCAAAATTATTGTGTACATCGCCTTGTTTTTCATCAAGTTTGATGGATTTAAGGTAAGACTTTCTTGCTTCATTTACATCACCTTGCAATTGATGAAAATGCGCAAACGCAGAATGAACAAGATAATAGCTTTGATCATGTGCTAAAGCTTTATCAAGATTTTGTTTCGCTTGAATAAAATTATTTTGCTGTAAATAGCCAAGCGCCAGTTCAACTCGTGCTTTTGCAGCCTGTTGTTTATTAAAGTCAGAAGATGGCGCTTGCGAAACACAAGCTGAAAAAACCGGAGGAAAAACAACCGCACTTAAAAATCGAATAAATAAAGATTTCATTTTTCCTCCAATTATTGTGGCTTCACTAATTAACTTCGGTTATTCCTATATTCTGCCCAAATTGACGTCTCATTGCCGTACGTTTAGTACGATCAATAACATCGCCGGCCAGTTGTCCGCACGCCGCATCAATATCATCCCCCCGAGTTTTACGCACTATGACGGTAAAACCATATTCCATTAATGTTTTTTGGAATCGATCGATACGGGTATTTGAGCTTTTTGCATAAGGGGCTTCAGGAAACGGGTTCCATGGGATTAAATTAATTTTACAAGGTGTATTTTTCAACACTTCCGCAAGCTGATGAGCATGCTCCACACTATCATTAACCTGATCCAACATTACATATTCAATCGTTACTTTGCCATGATTGGCATTAGAAACACTCAAATAACGGTTCACAGAATCAATCAGCATTTTGATATTATATTTTTTATTAATTGGTACAATTTCATCACGCAATTCATCATTCGGCGCATGTAAGGAGATGGCTAATGCAACATCAATCATCTTACTTAAATTATCCAATGCCGGCACAACCCCTGAAGTAGAAAGCGTCACACGGCGTTTAGATAAACCGTAAGCAAAATCATCCAACATAATTTCCATTGCCGGCACTACATTTGCTACGTTCAACAATGGCTCTCCCATCCCCATCATCACCACATTTGTTATTGGACGAACGCCGGTTACTCCAAAATTGCCAATAATTTTTGAGGCTCGCCACACTTGCCCAATAATTTCAGATACTGTCAAATTACGATTAAAGCCTTGTTGAGCGGTAGAACAAAAGGTACAAGCCAATGCACAACCGACTTGAGAAGAAACACAAAGCGTGGCTCGATCCGCCTCCGGAATATACACTGTTTCTACCTGCTGATCGCCCACCTGCATTGCCCATTTTATCGTGCCGTCTGCAGAACGTTGCTCCACCGCCACCTCCGGCGCTTTAATCTCAGCAACGGATTTTAGCTTTTCACGTAATTTCTTATTGATATTTGTCATATTGTCGAAATCATCTTCGCCAAAATGATAAATCCATTTTACTAACTGATCGGCTCGAAACGGCTTTTCGCCAAGTTCTTGAAAAAACTCACGCATTTGTCGGCGCGTCAAATCCATTAAATTGATTTTTTTGTTTGATGTTTGTTCTAACATTAAAGCCTCGTTGCTACACATTATGGCAGTAAAAATTGTAGTAATTTGCTACAAAAAGCCTGATATAAAAATGAGCAGCGATTTTACAGATTTGTTAGAAGATAAGCTAGCATATTTCAAAAACAAGAACATTTCTGACCGCACTTTTTACGATTCGGATCGCAAAAATAAGCAATCTTTTAGAAAAAAGTGCGGTAGAATACGACTTTGTTTTATTTATCGGTACTAAAAATGTTTAAAAAATGCTTTTCAGTTCTGTGTCTATGTATCCCTGCAACCTTAACCATGGCACAATCCTATGTCGTTTACGATTTCACTCACGATAAAGTATTGGAAAGCAGCTCACCAAACCATGTCCAACCTATTGCCTCTGTAACAAAACTAATGACTGCAAATGTATTTTTAGAAAATAATAAAAATCCTCGTTGTACAGGTTCCATTACAGATGATGATCATGACTATATCAAAGGTACTCGCACAAAATTACCGACGTATACGCCTATTCCTTGTAATGAACTATTAAAAGCAATGTTAGTTCATTCCGATAACTATGCAGCCCATGCACTTTCCCGTTTAGCCGGAATGAGCCGCCTACAGTTTATTCAAAAAATGAATGAAAAAGCCCGTGAACTTGGCATGCGTTCAACCCGATTCACTGATAGCTCGGGTTTGTCGGATAGTAATATTTCAAGCGTAATGGATTTGGTTAAACTGACCAAATATTCCTTGAATAAACCGCAAATTAAAGATTTTTCAAATATGCCAAGCGCTTATATTCAAGCTGGGGGACGGCAAGTATTTGTGAAAAATACCAATAAACTGGTACGAGAAGAAGTATTCGATGCATCAATTAATAAAACCGGTTATATTCGTGAATCGGGCTATAATCTAGTATTTGTTAATAAGCATCTTTGCCGAAATTCAGCCATTGGTGTGATTAGTTTAAATAATAGTTCCTCCCAATTCCGCACTAATTTCACCAAGAACAAATTAGAAAAATATGGTTGTATTGCCGGACGCCGACTAAATAATTTCACACCTGATGATGCACAATATGAAGAAGGTTACGATGAAGAAGGGTTAAGTAATCTGATTGAACAACTTTCAAAACAATAAGTTTCTCTATTCTACCGGCAATATGCCGGTATATTTTTATTCTTAGAATCATTAACATTTAAAAGCATAGAAAAAATCTATCATCCTTTTTGATATGCTAACCATCGTAAAATATAATCTTTAAAAGTTGATAATCATTTTTATTTGAAATCTGTACAAAAAGTAGTACTATTGTCCCAGTGAAGTTAAACTTCACTGTATTCACCTATATTTAAGCAAAATAAATTCTACTTTAGAAGGAGATCTTATGCGAATTTCATTAAAAATAATGACCGCACTTACGTTAAGTTTATTCATGATACAAGCCAATGCAAAATTTAAAATCGTTACTACTTTTACCGTTATACAAGATATTGCGCAAAATGTAGCGGGCGATGCAGCAACTGTGGAGTCTATCACAAAACCCGGAGCTGAAATTCATGAATACCAACCGACTCCAAAAGACATCGTAAAGGCACAATCTGCCGATTTAATTTTATGGAACGGTCTAAATTTGGAGCGTTGGTTTGAGCGTTTTTTCCAAAATATTAAAGACAAACCGGCCGTAGTGGTGACAGAAGGCATTACACCTCTTTCTATTTATGAGGGCCCTTACAAAAATGCGCCTAATCCGCACGCTTGGATGTCACCTTCTAATGCATTGATTTATATTGAAAATATTAAAAATACGCTGATAAAACATGATCCTCAAAATGCTGATGTATATGAAAAAAATGCAGCGGATTACACACAAAAAATTAAACAATTAGATGAACCGCTTCGTGCTAAACTTGAACAAATTCCGGAATCCAAACGTTGGTTAGTCACCAGTGAGGGGGCTTTCAGCTATTTGGCGAAAGATTACAACTTAAAAGAAGGCTACTTATGGCCAATTAATGCCGAACAACAAGGGACGCCTCAACAAGTTCGTAAAGTCATTGATTTGGTTCGTAAAAATAATATTCCGGTAGTATTCAGTGAAAGTACCATTTCACCTAAGCCGGCACAACAAGTGGCGAAAGAAAGCGGGGCAAAATACGGAGGAGTATTATATGTAGATTCTCTTTCAACCCAAGAGGGCCCCGTACCAACCTATATCGACCTATTGAATACCACCGTTTCCACCATCGTTAAAGGATTTGAAAAATAATGGAATCATTTTCGACATCAATTTGGGTGAATAACGTAACTGTTCGTTATAGCAACGGACATACAGCTATTCACGATATGACCTTTTCACTAAATGACGGCACGATTTGCGCACTTGTAGGCGTGAACGGTAGTGGAAAATCAACCTTATTTAGAAGCCTAATGGGGTTAGTGAAACCACAAAAAGGTGAAATAAAACTATGCAACTTGCCGATTTCTCAAGCTTTAAAACGTAATCTGGTTGCTTATGTTCCCCAATCCGAAGAAGTGGACTGGCAATTCCCTGTTTCCGTTTATGATGTCGTTATGATGGGGCGTTATGGATACATGAATCTCTTACGTATCCCAAAAGCTATTGATAAACAAAAAGTGCAAGAGGCTATGCAACGTGTAAACATTGAGCATCTTGCACATCGTCAAATCGGCGAATTGTCCGGCGGACAAAAAAAACGTGTGTTTTTAGCTCGGGCATTGGCACAACAAAGCCCAATAATTTTATTGGATGAGCCTTTCACCGGTGTAGATGTCAAAACGGAAAACGCCATTGTGGATTTATTACAGCAACTTCGTAGTGAAGGACATCTAATTTTAGTTTCGACTCACAATCTGGGTTCTGTGCCTGATTTTTGTGATCAAGTTGTGATGATCAACCGCACGGTCATTGCGGCCGGAAAAACAGAAGACACCTTTAATCAACATAATTTAGAGATCGTCTTCGGTGGTGTATTACGCCATATTAGATTGCAAGGTGAAGATTTACATAATGACGAGGACAAACGCGCAGTAACGGTACTGACCGATGATGAAAAAGCGGTAGTATTCTATGGTGAAACCAAACAAGATCCTCCTGCAACGACACAAGATTGCCATTTTGATATGTCCGCGAATAAAAAAGAGAAGGAATAACCTATGCTAGATTTATTGCTCGAACCTTTCTCTTATGACTACATGCTGAAAGCAATGATTTTGAGCACGGTTGTCGGTGGAATTTGCGCTTTTTTGTCTTCCTATTTAATGCTCAAGGGCTGGTCATTAATTGGTGATGCCTTATCTCACTCCGTTGTACCTGGTGTCGCCATTGCTTATGCGTTTGCCTTGCCTTATGCGCTTGGTGCATTTTTTTCAGGTATTTTAGCCGCACTTTCTATTTTATGGATTAAATCCATTTCTAAGCTAAAGGAAGACGCCATCATCGGTTTTATTTTCAGTACATTTTTTGCGTTCGGATTATTGATTATTTCCTTAAACCCGACTGCCGTAAATGTGCAAAGTATTATTTTAGGTAATATTTTGGGAATTGCAGATGAGGACATCTACCAAGTCTCAATCATTGTCGGTGTTTGTTTAGTCTTGCTTTTATTATTTTGGAAAGATTTACTACTGATTTTTTTCGATGAAACTCAAGCTATTACCGTGGGACTTCCACCTCTTTTCTACAAAATTTTATTTTTCACCTTATTAAGTGCTTGTGTGGTCGCTGCATTACAAACCGTAGGAGCAATTCTTGTAATCGCAATGGTCATTACACCGGGCGCCACAGCTTATCTACTGACAGATAAATTTAAAACCCTAGCAAGCATTTCTGTGATACTAGGCTCAGTCACCAGTTTTGTGGGAGTTTATATGAGCTATTATTTAGACGGTGCAAGCGGTGGAATAATTGTTACATTGCAAACTTTACTTTTCTTGCTCGCATTTTTGTTTTCCCCGAAATACGGCTTACTTACTCGCAATAAAAAGGCGGTACACAATGTTTGATTGGTTTTTAGAGCCTCTCCAATTTGCTTTTATGCAGAATGCGTTGCTCACAGCATTAATTGTTTCCACTATCTGTGCCTTACTTTCTTGTTATTTAGTATTAAAGGGTTGGTCACTAATGGGCGATGCGATTTCTCACGCCGTGCTACCCGGAATCGTATTAGCCTATCTAGCAGGTATTCCTCTTGCTATCGGAGCATTCCTATCCGGCATTTTTTGTGCATTCGGTGTGGGTTATTTAAAAGAAAACAGCCGAATTAAAGAAGATACGGCTATGGGTATTGTGTTTTCAGGAATGTTCGCTGTCGGATTAGTAATGTTTACCAAAATTCAAACCGAGCAACATTTAACCCATATTTTATTTGGCAATGTATTGGGTGTCAGCAATATTGAATTAATACAAACTGCGGTTATTTCTGCCCTTGTTTTTCTTGTCATTCTATTTAAGCGTCGTGATTTATTACTTTATTGTTTCGATGCAAGCCACGCCCGGGTCGCAGGTCTCTCACCACAGGTTTTGCATTATAGCTTACTCATTCTAACTGCGCTTACTATTGTTAGCACCATGCAGGTGGTTGGCGTAATTTTAGTGGTTGCCATGTTGATAGCACCGGGAATTACTGCGCTTACATTGACTAAATCCTTTGATAAAATGCTATGGGTTGCACTCATAACCTCTATCATTTCAAGCCTTATGGGCGTGATTTTGAGTTACCACTTTGATGCATCGACGGGCGCTTGTATTATTCTATTGCAAGCGGCAATTTTTGTTCTTGCATTAGCCTATAGCAAAATTAAACAATAATTCAAGGCGGGTTATTATCCGCCTGAATCATTAATTTGTTACACGCTCCAATAATGTCAGCACTTCATAATGTGCCGTATGCGGAAACATATCAAAAAGCTGAATTTTGACAGGCTTATAATGTGTCAGGCAGCGTAAATCTTTCCCCATAGAAATCGCGTTACAACTGGAATACAAAATAAAGTGCGGTCGGATTTGGTTGAGAAATTCACTTACCGCCTTTCCGATTCCACGACGCGGGGGATTTACGACAACCAAATCAGGGTTTTCCTCACTTCCATTCAACACAAAATTTGCCGCATCTAAAGGCTGAAATTTTACATTTCGTAAAGCTAGTTTTTGGGCGGACATTTTTGCCGCTAAAATTGCCGATGGCGAAATTTCAATACCGGTCAGTTCAACGCCCTGCCCTTTTTCTCTTTGCAATCCATACGCACAATGCAAACCAAAACCGCCCACACCGCAAAATAGATCCCATAATTTTGTTACAGGCAAATCTTTTACCCATTGTTGCGCCGTTTTATATAATCCTGCGGCAACCTGAGGATTCGTTTGGAAAAAACCTTGGGGGCGAATAAAAAACGGAATATCATTGAAATGTTCCGCTAAAAACTGCTGTTCCGTTAGAAAAATTTCTTGCTTCCCTTCCAAAATAGCGGCGTGTAGAGGTTGCAGATTCACGCTGACAACCTCCAATTGAGGCAATTTAGTTATAAGTCCGGCCAGCTCCCGACCAATTAATGCTAACTTATTTCCAGAACGCAGCACAAAGCGCAACATTAACTTTCCTGTTGATGTGCTTTCTGTCAGTAAAATATATTTAAGTTCACCTTTCTTCTTGGCAACGTTGTACGGTACTAAGCCGGCACGCCCGATAAAATCTTTTAGAATAGGGAAGATCGTTCCAAAATGCGTGGGATAGAGAGGACAATCACATAAATCAACCGCACTATTCGGATCATTAGGATTTTGCAAAATACCGAGAATTGGGCGTTCCACCGATCCGCTAACAACCATTTTGGCTTTATTACGAAATGCCGACTGTTGTGATTGAAAGGGGGCTAACCAAGCCAAATCATCACAATTCAAGTGAGAAAGTTGTATTTTTAGATGAGTGATTTTCTCAGAAATTTGCCGTTCATAAGGCATTTTAAGCCATTGACATGAACGACAATTTCCCGCTTGATAATGACGGCAATCAATCATTCTTGCTTGCCAACCATGCTTGTTGAAGCGCCGACAGTTTTTTATGGTTTTCCAACCAACGTGGCGTTTTTGTCAATTCAGACCAATTATATGATTTTTTCTTAAATAAACTTTTTAAACGTGTTTGACGCTGGATAAAGTGCGGTTGATTTTCCGTGAGTTTTAACTGATCCAACACTTGAATCACGCCTGCCCGCTCATTACAAAGTAATAATAGATCACAACCGGCATTCAATGCCTTTTCACTACGTGCGACAAAATCCCCCATAAACCCTGCACCCCTCATACCCAGATCATCGGAGAAAATTGCCCCGCTAAAATTCAATTTTTCACGTAAAATTCGCTTTAACCAATATTCTGAACCACTTGCCGGCTGACTATCGCATTGAGTATAAATCACATGGGCAGGCATAATGGCATCCAATTTTTGCTGCGCAATCAGTTGTTTGAAAGGTTGAAGATCCCGACTAAAAATCGCCTCCTGAGGACGTTCATCATAAGGCGTTTCCAGATGGGAATCCGCCAATACATGTCCATGACCGGGAAAGTGTTTTCCTGTTGTTGCCATTCCCGCTTCACGCATTCCATCAATAAAAACACTCGCTAAATTAACCGCAATTTGCACATCGCTACTAAAGCTGCGATCGCCAATCGCACGACATTCATGACCTAAATCCAGCACCGGTGCAAAGCTTAGATCAATATCAAGCGCACTCATTTCCGCCGCCATTTGCCAACCCGATTCTCTTGCCCAATGTTGTTGCTGTAAAATATCGGATAATGAGTCAAAGGCTTGCATTGCCGGTAATTGCGTAAAACCTTTACGAAAACGTTGAACACGGCCGCCTTCTTGATCCACCGTAATAAGTAAAGTTTTTTTCACACGCTCACGTACAGATTTCACTAATGCCTGAATCTGTTCTCTCTCATAAAAATTGCGGGTAAACAAAATTAAACCAGCAACCAAAGGATGTTCCAGCAATTCAACTTCTTCTTGAGTTAGCTCGTAACCTTCAAGATCAATTAATAAAGTAGACATAATTTACTGTAAATAAAGACGATAATTGGTACTTTCCAATGTTGGTTTAATCAGCTCAACAGACTGACGTGCTTGAGGTTGTAAACGCAAATTTCCGACAAAACTTTCACGCCGATCCGCCCAAACTTGGGTCACGCCCTGTGCGTTATACCAAAAAAGACGATAGTTCACATTAACGGGTTGGGTACTTTTATTTTTTACCCACGCAGAATCCGCAGACACTTTTGCCTCGACAACCGAAGCAAGTTCCGCTGTTATATTCAAAATAGGGGTATTTGTGTGAACCAAATTCGGCTCTGAGACGGAGCACGCCGAAAGCACCAGGCTAGCAAAAATAATCAGTAATTTTTTCATTATTTACCCAACATTTTACCAAGCGGTTCGCCCCCTAGCAGGTGCATATGAATATGAAACACTTCCTGACCGCCATGTTTGTTACAGTTGACAATTAAACGGTAGCCGTCTTCCGCAATGCCTTCTTGTTTCGCTAATTTTGCCGCCACCGTAAACAAACGTCCAAGAGAGACTTCATCTTGTTCGGTTACATCATTGGCCGTTGGAATCAATTTATTTGGGATAATTAAAATATGGGTTTTAGCTTGTGGTGCAATATCGCGAAAAGCGGTCACCAATTCGTCTTGATAAACGATATCGACCGGAATTTCTTTGCGAATAATTTTGCTGAAAATGGTTTCTTCTGCCATAGGATTTTCTCTCCATCAATAAAAAAGTGCGGTTGAAAACTACCGCACTTTTTATCAGAAATCAGTTCTGATTGCAATTTACCGCTATTATTTCAAGAAAAAAGCCTATGTTCTCATAGGCTTTTTTCAAAACTTATCAATTAGTTTTCATCTTCTTGTCTGATAAAGGCTTCATTAATTTCAATTTGTGCCTTATCACGCAATGCTTGTAAAAGTTGCGCACGTAATTCAAGTTGCTGTGTTTGACGCAATTGTCCGCCAAATTGAGCTAATTCTTGTTCATTTAGCTCGCCTTGTTCCACTTTATTAAGCGCCACTATAATCACATCACCTTTAGTATTACGCACCACTTTATACACCGTTGTACCATTTGTCGGTTTTTCCATGGAGAAAATACCATTGGTTAAAATCAGATCTTGATTTTCAGTAAAAGCGAAAGTTTGCTCCGCGCCGAAAGAAACACCCGCCGGCAATTTATTTGGAGCCGTCGGAAGATCATTGAGTGACTGTGTTGCCGATGTGATCAATATTTTTTCCGCTTTTTCACGTTTTAAAAAGTTTTCAATGTCCGATTTTACTTCGTCTAGTGTTTTTATGCCTTCTGCCTTATGATCTAACACGCGTACCAAAACGATATTCTGATCCCCCAGGTTTAACGGTTCGGAATTTACCCCGCCATTTGAAATATCGGAGTCAAACATCGCAGAAACCACATTAGGCGAATTTAACTCGGCCGGTACGTTTTCACGGGAAAAATAATCGCTCTCTTGTACTTTTACGCCGGCTACGCTTGCCGCACTCTCTAAAGATTTACTGTCTTCAAAGGCTTTTTCACGTACATTTTTTTCAACCGCATAGAAACGGCTTTCCAGTAAGTTTTTACGTACCAAATCTGTGATTTGCGCTTTTACTTCATTTAACGATTTTTCTTTACGCTCTTCCACTAGGATAATGTGAAAATTACCGTCAACATTAACAGGTTCACTGAATTTTCCGACCTGAAGCCTTGTTGTCGCATCTTCAAAAGCTTTTGGTAATTCATTAGCATTTACCCAACCTAATTCGCCACCATTTTCACCTGAAATTTTATCTAACGAACGTGCTTTGGCTAATTCGGCAAAATTTGCACCATTTTGTAATTCTTGATAAGCCGTTTGCGCATCTTGTTCATTCGCAAATTGTATATGCGCCAATCGCTGTGTCATAAACTGTGCTTTATTATCTTGATAATATTGCGCAATTTCGACATCGCTTACTTGAATATCTTTTGCCACATCCGCTCCCGAAACTTGAATATATTGCACTTTTACTTGTTCAGGTTGCACAAAAGTTTTTTGATTGGCTTCATAGTAAGTTTTCACTTCATCTTCAGTGACATTTTGTTTTGCCATTTCATCAGCAAGGGATAAAGTCGCTAAACGGGCAATACGTTTTTGAAAGAAAAGTCGAGCACTGTCTTTTACTTGAACCGGCACTACAAATTCACTATCCGCAATACCGTTTTGCATTTGTTCAAGGGTAAGTGCGCTACGTAAAATATTCGCATAAGCATCGGAGCTTAAACCGTTTTGTGCAAGAATTTGTTGATATAATCCATTATCAAATTTTCCATTCGATTGGAAATTTGGATCAACAACAATTGCACGCTTGATCATTTCATCACTTACACCTAATTTTAATTCTTTAGCATATTGACGAAGTAACTCTTGATCAACCAAACGATTAATAATGCTTTGACGCAACGCATTGACAAATTCAGGCGAATCGGACCGAGTTAAAAATGCTTCTCCCTCCTGTGCCGCACGTGCTTCAAATTCTTGGTTATAACGATTCATAAAATCTGGCTGGGAAATGGTCTCACCATTAACTTTTGCGGCATAAGAATCATTGCCGCTAAACAAATAACCCGACATCCCCCCGACTAAGAATGAAATGGTAATCAACCCGAGAATAAATTTAGCAATTTTGGTATTTGCCATACCATTCATTTTTTCAATAAACATATTTACCCTTGTTAAAAGACAAAACTTTTCGAATTATAATCGAAAGCGCGGAAATTCGCACCTTAAAATACTAAAACATCATGCTCAAATAAAATTTTAATCCCGATAATAATGATGACTAAACCGCCGAAAATTTCAGCTTTATTTTTAAATTTTCTTCCTAAAAAATGACCGCTCTTTATGCCGATAAAAGAAATAACGAAAGTGGTAAAACCAATAATTCATACAGCCGTAATAATATCCACATACAAAAAAGCAAATGAAATACCAACCACCAACGCATCAACGCTCATTGCTAAACCTAAAGTAAGTAGTTGTTTATATTGATTAAATCTGAAATTTGCTCTGCTTCCTCTTCGGTGAAACCCTCACGGATCATATTTGCCTGATTAATAGTAAAAGAATAAACGCAATCCAGTGGTCCCATTCCTGAATAGTTTTGCTAAATTGCGTCCCCAACACATAACCGATAAGCGGCATTATTGCTTAGAAACAACCAAAGCAAAGGGCTATCATCATTGCCTATTTCCATCGAAAAGATCGCATAGCGAGTCCTTTAGAAATAGAAACGGCAAAGGCATCCATCGACAATCCCAAGGCAATAATCCACAGTATATAAAATGCCATTGTTATCTGTCTTTATTTCCCAATACAAAATGAGCTGAAAATATTACTGAGTAAATCGTCCGAGGTAAATTGTCCGGTAATTTCACTTAGTTGAGCTTGTACCAGACGTAGCTCTTCCGCTAGCAATTCTCCCGCATAAAACTCCGTTAATTGTACGAAACCGATTTGCAAATGTTCCGCAGCTTTTTCTAGTGCCACCAGATGACGACGACGTGCTAAAAATCCGCCTTCGATACCAGTTTGGAAACCCATTGTTTGTTTTAAATGGTCACGAAGTATCTGCACTCCTTTATGGGTTTGGGCCGACAAACGAATAATTTGATAACCGTTTTCTTCAATCAATCCTGCTTGTTCATCGGTTAAATCAATTTTATTACGCACAATTGTTACCGGAATATTAGCCGGTAATTTCGCTAGAAATTCTAACCGCACTTTTTCAAGATTTTGGCTCTCTACATCACTACTATCGAGCATTAAAATAATACGATCCGCTTGTTCTATTTCTGTCCAAGCACGAGAAATACCGATTCGTTCCACTTCATCGGTAGCCTCGCGAAGCCCTGCCGTATCAATAATATGCAGCGGCATGCCATCAATGTGAATATGTTCACGCAAAACATCTCGTGTGGTTCCTGCAATATCGGTCACAATTGCGGCTTCACGACCGGCAAGGGCATTAAGCAGACTGGATTTCCCTGCATTCGGACGACCTGCAATCACTACCTTCATTCCTTCACGTAAAATCGTACCTTGTTTTGCTTCACGGCGTACATCATCCAGTTGTGTAATAATTTCACGCAAATTCGCCTCAATTTTGCCGTCCGCTAGGAAATCAATTTCTTCATCAGGAAAATCAATCGCAGCCTCCACATAGGTTCTCAAATAAATAATCGAATCGACTAACGCATTGACTTTATGTGAAAATTCACCTTGTAAAGACTTCAACGCCGAACGTGCCGCTTGTTCGGAAGTGGCATCAATTAAATCTGCGATAGCTTCCGCTTGCGCCAAATCCAATTTATCATTTAAAAAAGCTTGTTCGGAAAACTCCCCCGGACGTGCTAAACGAATACCATCAATTTGCAAAATACGTTTCAACAATAAATCAAGTACAACCTGTCCGCCATGCCCTTGTAACTCCAATACATCTTCACCGGTAAAAGAATTCGGTGCTTTAAAATAAAGGGCAATACCTTGATCCAGTACGCATCCGTCATTGTCCTTAAAAGGTAAATAATCCGCCATACGCGGTTTCGGACATTTCCCTAATACGCGATATGCGACTTCACCCGCTAAAGGGCCGGAAACTCTTAAAATACCAATACCACCCCTTCCCGGTGCAGTAGCTTGTGCAACGATTGTTTCTTTCATAAAAAACTCTTTAAAAAATGACCGCACTTGTATGCGTTAAAAAATACAATGGGGCGTATGCTATACACCCACCGAGATATCATCAATACCCTATGATAGAAAAAGGCACCTTTCGATGCCTTTTTCCATATAATTAAGAATTATTTTTTACGAGAATGTAACCCTTTTTTCTCTAACCCACGGTAAATCAGCTGCTGCTGTACAATAGTGATTAGGTTAGACACTAACCAGTATAACACCAAGCCTGCCGGGAACCAGAGGAAGAAGAACATAAAGATTAACGGCATAAAATTCATCACTTTTTGCTGCATTGGATCTGCCACCGGTGTAGGAGACATTTTTTGCAGCAAATACATAGAGATACCCATTAAAATCGGCAAAATATAATACGGATCTTGTGCAGATAAATCTTGAATCCAGCCGAAGAATGGTGCGTGACGAAGTTCAACCGCCTCCATAAACGTCCAATACAAAGCGATGAAAATCGGCATTTGAAGAAGAATTGGTAAACAACCGCCTAACGGATTGACTTTTTCCTCTTTGTAAAGTTTCATCATTTCCTGGCTCATGCGCTGACGGTCATCGCCGAAACGCTCACGCATTTCTTGCATTTTCGGTTGTAACATACGCATTTTTGCCATTGAGGTATATTGTGCTTTTGTTAGCGGATATAAAATCGCTTTAACCACAATCGTTACACAGATAATGGCTAATCCCCAGTTAGAAACAATCCTTTGAATGAAAGTGAGCAACCAGAATAAAGGTTTCGCAATAAACCACGCCCAACCGTAATCAACCGTTAAGTCTAAGTTATTTGCCACTTTTGCCATATCATTTTGAAGTTTCGGACCTGTCCATAACGAACTGGAAATCGTTTCTTGCGCTCCCGCAGGAATTGTCACGATTGGTCCGCGATAACCGATTGAGGCCACATTATTTTTTGTGTCAGTAATGGTATAGAGCTGATTATTCACATCCTGATTAGGAATCCATGCAGAAACAAAATAATGTTGTAATACGGCTACCCAACCTGCTTTGGTATCAATAGAAAGGTTTGTATCTTTCATATCGGAGAAACTGTATTTTTTGTAGTTGGTTTCCGATGAAGAGTATGCACCGCCGGTGTAAGTCGGCATCGCGACATTTCCCGAACTTTCAATTAAAGAATGCTTTAATTGTCCGTAAGGTTCTACTTCAATTGCCTCAGCACTTTGATTATTAACCTTGTAATCAACATCAAGAGCATAACTGCCACGTTTTAAAACAAAGATTTTTTGGAAAGTAACGCCATTTTTTTCAAAGGTCAATGGTACTGAAAGTGAATCTTGCCCTTCAGGAAGTTTAAAATGATCACCTTCAATTTGATATTGTGCACGGCCTGATTTAGTATCAATACCGTTTTTTCCAATTAAACCGCTTTGAGCAACATAAATATGTTCGGGAGAATCTTGTAAAAGTACAAAGGGGGTTTTAGAGTTTAATTCCGCATCATATTTTAATAATTCAGAACTCACTATATCGCCGCCTAATGTATCCACTTTTAAACGGAAAACATCGTTTTCTAAAGTGATAAGACGACCTTTAGCCGATGAATCTATTGAAATTTGGTTTGATGAAGAAGAACTTGCCGGCACATCCGATGCCATTGAAGTTATTTGTGCAGGTGCCGGAGGCGGATTTTTATCCATTTGCCACTGCTGATAAACAAGGAAAGAAATAAAAATTAGTGCTAAGACTAATAGGCTACGTCTTGAGTCCATTACTTTTTCTCGTGGTTATTATTAATTTTTGGCGGAACGGGATCGAATCCGCCCGTGTTCAAAGGGTGACATTTTAATACACGTTTCAGCGTAAGCCAACTACCTTTTAGTGCTCCGTGTGTTTTTAATGCCTCAATACCATAGCACGAACAAGTAGGAACAAATCGACAACGCGGTCCAATTAACGGACTAATCGCTACTTGATAAAGCCGAATTAAAACAATCAGAATTTTTGAGCCAAACGAATATGACGTTGCCATAATTTTTCCAACATTTGATGAAATGTTTTGTTATCAAGCTTACCAATTCCGCTTTTTGCCACCACAACGAAATCACACGCTGGTAATTGATATTGAGCTAAACGAAAACTTTCACGCACTAAGCGTTTGATACGATTACGATCATGCGCACGCGCTAAATGCTTTTTAGGTACGGCTAAACCTAAGCGAGGATGAGCAAGATTGTTTTTACGAGCAATAATAGTAATTTCAGGCGTGCTAGCCCGGAACGGTTGTTCGAAAACATTTTTGAATTGAATGGGAGTCAACAAACGTAACTCCCTAGAAAAGTTCAACTTAACCACTCAAAACGCGATTACGCAGATAAACTTTTACGACCTTTAGCGCGACGACGAGCTAAAACTTGGCGACCGTTTTTGGTTGCCATGCGAGCACGAAAACCGTGGGTACGGCTACGTTTTAATATAGAAGGTTGAAATGTACGTTTCATTGTAACTTACCTAAATCTCAATGTTTACTGTTTTGAATCCAAAACAAATAAGGGTTATAAAAAATAGGACGCAATTTTAATCATAAATCAGGCGTTCGTCAAACTAAGAAAGGGAATTTTTGCAAAACAATCTTCTCCCCCTTTCCAAATCCTCGCAATCATACGTAATTCAAATAAAATATCAAGTCACCTTTTTAGTTTTTTCCTTATTTCGGGAGAAGATTTTTTCTCGAGATTATTGTAGAATCTCTAAAAATTTTTGATTGTACTTACCGTATCGCCAATTCATTGTAAGTAGAAAACGTAGCATTAAGGATAGTCTATCGTGAGTCTCTCTAACCTTTGGCAAGATTGCCTTTCTCAATTACAAGATCAAGTTTCCGCTACCGATTTAAGCACTTGGCTTCGCCCGTTACAAGCTGATACTATCTCTCAAGATAAAATGGTACTTTATGCTTCAAATATGTTTGTAAAAGGCTGGGTTGAAACCCACTACCTCAAGCAAATTCACCAAATTTGCCAAGCACTTTCACAAAATCCAAATCTACAAATTATCCTTAAAGAAGGAGTAAAACCTACGCCCCAAGCCATTATTAAGCCGGTGATGCAACCGACTGAAAGTGCGGTCAATTCCGATGCTAAATCTGAATTAGAAAAACCACAAAAATTTGATTCACATCTTAACACCAAGCATGTATTTGAAAATTTTGTCGAAGGTAAATCAAACCAATTAGCTCGCGCAGTCGGGCAAAAATTGGCACAAGCGCCCGGTGAAGCAACCGCAAATCCATTCTTTTTGTATGGCGGAACGGGGCTAGGAAAAACTCACTTATTACACGCTATTGGTAATGGCATATTGGCGAATAAACCCAATGCACGGGTACTTTATATTCACGCCAACAATTTTATGCAGCATATGGTGAAAGCTATGCGTGATAACAATATGGATCAATTCAAAAAATTTTATCGTTCTTTGGATGCGCTATTAGTCGATGATATTCAATTTTTTGCTGAAAAAGAAAAAACCCAAGAAGAATTTTTCCATATTTTCAATAATTTATTTGAAACAGGTCGTCAAATTATTTTAACTTCCGATCGCTACCCAAAAGAAATTGAAAAAATTGAAGAACGTTTAAAATCCCGTTTTGGCTGGGGATTAACAACCGCGATTGAACCGCCTGATTTAGAAACCCGCGTGGCAATCTTGTTAAAAAAGGCAGAGGAACATCAGATTCATTTACCTGAAGAAGTCGCATTTTTTATTGCTCAACGCTTACGTACTAATGTACGAGAGCTTGAGGGTGCGTTAAATCGCGTAAAAGCTATGCAAGATTTCAAGGGCGGAGAAATTAACATTGATTTTGTGCGTGAAACCCTAAAAGATATTCTTGCTTTACAAGAACGTTTAGTCACAATTGATAACATTCAAAAAACCGTGGCAGAGTACTATCGAATTAAAGTATCCGATTTAAAATCAAAAAGTCGCCAACGTTCTGTTACACGTCCGCGTCAAATTGCTATGGCATTGGCAAAAGAATTAACAAATCGCAGTTTACCGGAAATCGGTCGAGCCTTTGATCGGGATCACACGACTGTACTGAACGCTTGCCGTGAAGTGCCAAAATTTCGTGAAAAAGATAACAGCATTCAAGAAGATTGGGCGAATTTAATTCGTACCTTATCAGCATAAGGAGCCATCATGCAATTCAGTATTTCTAGAGAAAACCTTTTAAAACCGTTACAACAAGTTTGCGGAGTATTGAGCAGTCGCCCGAATATTCCCGTATTAAACAACGTTTTACTACAGATTAAAGACGATCGTTTAACCATTACCGGCACTGATTTAGAAGTTGAGCTTTCAACTCAAACTCAGCTTTCCTCTTCTTCCTCTAACGGTAACTTTACTATTCCGGCAAAAAAATTCTTAGATATTTGCCGTACTTTATCCGATGAATTTGAAATTACCGTCACCTTTGCAGAAGATCGCGCTATCGTACAATCAGGAAGAAGTAAATTTAACCTTGCGACTCTCCCTGCGGAAGAATATCCAAATCTAACAGATTGGCAATCAGAAGTGGATTTTGCTTTACCGCAAAATACCCTACGCCGTTTAATTGAGGCGACACAATTTTCTATGGCAAACCAAGATGCCCGCTATTTCTTAAACGGAATGAAATTTGAAACGGAAGGTAATTTACTCCGCACCGTTGCAACCGATGGTCATCGCCTTGCAGTTTGTACCATTGCTCTAGAACAAGAACTACAAAATCACGCGGTAATTTTGCCACGAAAAGGGGTATTAGAACTCAATCGACTGTTAGAAAACACAGAGGAATCCGCTCGTTTACAAATCGGTACGAATAACCTGCGTATCCATCTAAATCATATTATCTTTACATCAAAATTGATTGACGGGCGTTTCCCCGATTACCGTCGCGTACTACCACGCAATGCAGATAAAATTGTAGAAGGTAGCTGGGAGGCCTTAAAACAGGCCTTTGTTCGTGCCTCAATTCTTTCTAATGAACGCGTACGTAGCGTACGTTTGAATTTAACCGAAAATCAACTCAAAATTACCGCCTCCAATCCGGAACACGAAGTAGCGGAAGAAATTGTGGACGTTATATATTCCGGCGAAGAATTGGAAGTCGGTTTCAATGTCACTTATATTTTGGATGTACTAAATACCCTAAAATGTCAACAAGTCCGTATCCGCTTAACGGATGCTTCATCTAGCTGCCTTATTGAAAATTGTGAAGACAACAGTAGCGAATATGTGATTATGCCGATGCGTCTGTAAGATGGCTATTTCTCGCTTACTCATTGAAAAATTTAGAAATTTAAATGCCGTGGATCTGGAATTTGATCACGGCTTTAACTTTTTGGTCGGTAATAACGGCAGTGGAAAAACCAGTCTGTTAGAAGCAATATTCTATCTTGGCCATGGGCGATCTTTTAAAAGTGCGGTCACAAATCGTATTATTTTTTACGACGAACCACATTTCACCCTTTTCGGACAAATTAAAGAAAGACAACATCAATGGTCGGTAGGATTGCAAAAATTTCGCCAAGGCAATACTCTTGTTAAAATCAATGGTGAAGATGGAAACAAAATTTCAGACTTGGCCCATTTACTCCCGATGCAACTCATTACACCGGAAGGATTAACCCTGCTAAATGGCGGTCCAAGTTATCGCCGGGCATTTTTAGATTGGGGGCTATTTCATCATCATCTTCACTTTCATTCCGCTTGGACCAATCTGAACCGCCTACTAAAACAGCGTAATGCGGCACTCACCCAACACCAAGCTTATATGGCAATAAAAGCATGGGATATTGAGCTTGCTAAACTTGCTCATCAAGTAAGCGATTGGCGCGCGGAATATGCCGAAGCGCTACGACCGGAAATTGAACAAACCTGCCAACTTTTTTTACCAGAATTAGATATTAACGTGAGTTTTCATCGGGGGTGGGACAAAAATACCGAATATAGCGATTTACTGCTACAAAATTTTGAACGAGATAAATTGTTAGGCTATACTTTTTCAGGTCCACAAAAAGCAGATTTTCGTTTTAAAGCAAACGGATTACCGGTCGAAGACGTGCTTTCACGCGGTCAATTAAAACTACTTATGTGCGCCTTACGGCTTGCTCAGGGTGAACATTTGATGAAAGAAAAACAACGCTCTTGTATTTTCTTAATTGATGATTTTGCTTCAGAACTGGATCAATTCAAACGTGAACTACTTGCCGAACGGTTACAACAAAGCGGTTCACAGGTATTTGTAACCGCCATTACATCAAGGCAATTGAAGGAAATGCGAGTAGAAACCGGTAAACTGTTTGAGGTAAAAGAGGGAAACATATTCCCCACTTAACTTTCCAGTAAATTGATACAACTACCGAAGCATTATAGAATGATTGATAACTCATTATTTAGGAGAAAATATGAGCAACCAACAACCAACAACCAACAACCAACAACCAATAGATTATATTTTTTCTTCCGATTGGTTTAGCCATAATTTACCGTCTTTAGATGCTATTTTTAATCATTTTAAGCCACAAAGAATATTAGAAATCGGCTCTTTTGAAGGGCGTTCAACAGTTCATTTCTTAGAAAAAGTATTTGAGTTTCATCAGGAAATTGAAATACACTGCATTGATAGTTGGGAGGGAGGACGCGAGCATATTGGACACTGGGATATGAATTCTGTTGAAAATTGTTTCAATCACAATCTCAAGTTAGTTTTGCAGAAACTCAATCATCCACCGATTAAAGTAGTAAAGCATAAAGGCTATTCCCATCCTAAAATGATTGAATTACTTGCCAACGGCTACAGCAATTATTTCGATTTTATTTATGTAGATGGCTCTCACGAAGCCCCGGATGTATTACTTGATGCATTACTTGCTCATAAATTGACAAAAATCAACGGTATTATTGCATTTGATGACTACCTTTGGTCACCGACTAAACAAACGGAAGAAGATCACTACCTATTAGTAAAACCCGCAGTAGATCATTACGTAAACACTTATCAACGAAAAGTACATATACTTCAAGGATTACCGGGGTATCAGCTATATGTTAAAAAATTAACTGATTAAGCACAAAATAAACAGAGAACTTTCTACGAGGTTACCAACAAAAACAATCTGCTCACAAACTTGAACGGATTCCGCCGCTAGGGAGCAGATTTTTATGACTTGATACACCTTGCCCATGATAGGGTATTTCAATTATGGGAAGGAATTTTATTCAAATTCCTCCAACCACTTCAATAAAATTGCTTCAAGAATCGCCTCGTTAGATTTTTGTGGATCATCATCAAAATCTTCTAGATCGCAAATCCATTGATGTAAGTCTGTAAAACGTACTGTTTTAGGATCAAGCTCCGGATTGCGATCATACAATTCTTCTGCAATGAGTTGTGAATCTGTCCATTTCATTAGTGAGCAGCCTCATTCGCATGATTAAGATTATATTTTGGAATTTCCACCACTAAATCTTCATCTCCCACGATGCATTGACAAGAAAGGCGACTATCCATTTCCAAGCCCCACGCTTTATCTAACATATCTTCTTCTTGATCGCTGGTTTCGTTCAAAGAATCAAATCCTTCACGAATAATTACATGGCAGGTTGTGCAAGCACAAGAACCATCACAAGCGTGATGAATCTCTACTCCTGCATTATGTGCCACTTCTAATAAGTTATCACCGGCAGCCGCATCCACGACCATTCCTTCCGGACAAAATTCTTCATTAGGTAAAAAAATCACTTTTGGCATAATACTTTCCTCAACTCACAATGATAAAAAAAACAACTTTCTTTAAAAAAACTCGGCTAAATCTTACCGCACTTTTACAGCTTTTCCATCTCCGATACATTCTTACCGGTTAAGGCTCGATTAATACTGGCATTCATTCGTCTTGCGGCAAATTCTTGCGTTGCGGCATCTAAGGCTTTAATACCTTGTGCGATAGCATGACGATCAACACCTTGTTTTACCTCCATCAATTGTTTCAATACCGCTTCAATATGATGAAATTCTTCAGTACTAAGCAATTCAGAGCCGTCAGTCTGTAATGCCACAATCAAACTCTCAATCACACGATCCGCTTCTACACGTTGCTCCGCCAGCTCACGGGCTTGCAAATCCTCTTGTGCATGATCAAAAGAAGATTTAATCATTGCCGTCACTTCTTCATCGGTTAAACCATAAGAAGGTTTAATTTGAATAGATGCCTGCACTTTAGTGGATTTTTCCATAGCAGTTACACTTAACAATCCATCGGCATCCACTTGATACGTCACACGAATATGTGCAGCTCCTGCCGCCATTGGCGGAATACCACGTAAAGTAAAACGCCCGAGTGAACGACAATCCGCCACTAATTCACGTTCACCTTGTACCACATGTACTGTCATTGCCGTTTGCCCATCTTTAAAAGTGGTAAATTCTTGCGCGCGAGCGACAGGAATCGTAGTATTGCGCGGAATAATTTTTTCTACTAACCCGCCCATAGTTTCAATACCGAGCGAAAGTGGCACCACATCAAGCAATAACATATTAGTATCAGTCTTATTACCAACTAAAATATCCGCTTGAATCGCAGCTCCCAGTGCAACCACTTTATCCGGATCAATAGAAGTTAATGGTGTTTTACCAAAAAATCCCCCCACTTGCTCACGAATATAAGGTACTCGTGTTGAACCGCCGACCATCACCACATCTTGAACCTCATCCGCCTCCACATTGGCATCTTTTAATGCACGCCGACAAGCGAACAAAGAACGTTTTACCAGCGGATGAATTAATTCGTTAAATTGTTCACGCGTTATTGTGATGGAAAAATCTTGCCAAAAAATGACCGCACTTTCTGCCTTGCTCAAAGCAATTTTGGCTTGACCGGCAAGGGTTAACAGCTCACGTTGTTGGTTGACATTTTGTGGTGGGAATTGCGTTTGTTTTATCACCCAATCGGCGATGCAATGGTCAAAGTCATCACCGCCCAATGCAGTATCACCACCGGTCGCAAGTACCTCAAACACGCCCTTAGACAAACGTAAGATAGAAATATCAAAAGTACCGCCACCTAAATCATAAACGGCAATAATGCCTTCTTGACCACTATCTAAACCGTACGCAACTGCTGCTGCAGTGGGTTCATTCAGTAAACGCAATACATTCAGACCGGCCAAACGTGCCGCATCTTTTGTACTTTGGCGTTGAGCATCGTCAAAATAGGCGGGAACGGTAATCACCACTCCCGAAACTACCGCACCAAGACGCTGTTCTGCAATACGGTTTAAATGCGCCAAAATATCGGCAGAAACCTCTATCGGACTTTTTTTCCCTTGATTTGTAATAATTAATGGCAAGCCATTTTCACTCGCCACAAAATCATAAGGCATATTCGGATAACGTGCCTGTACATCTGCTAGACTGCGTCCAATCAAGCGTTTCGCAGAAATTATGGTACTTTTAGGATCGCTTGATGCTTGAGCAAAGGCATCCACTCCCACTTGTTTTTCATTTTTACCATAATGAACCACTGAAGGAACCAAGCTACGTTCTTCCTCATCATTTAAAATCACAGCTTGACCGCTTCTAACAGTCGCAATCAAAGAGTTCGTCGTACCTAAATCAATCCCTACAGCTAAACGATGTTGATGGGGTGCAGGTGTTTGCCCAGGTTCTGCAATTTGTAATAATGCCATAATATTTCTTTCTATTTTTTATTCGCTATGCCACGGAGTATGCCATGTCAAATTTTTCTTTTTCAGCAAAACAAGCGTTGTAGTGTGTTTCAATATTCACTTCACGTTTTTGACGTAAGCTGATTGCAGTCGTTTTGTCTTCACTTAACTCCGGTGAGAATACAAACATTTGATTACCATCAAGCCGTTTCACATCTTCTTGCCAATTTTGCCAAAATAAATCTTGGTAAAATGCCTCTAAATTGCCATTTAACGCCCAAGCTAAAAATTCGGTATAAGTAAAATTCAGATTATGCCAAGTTAAATCTTTTGGTGAAAAATAATAAATTTTGCCGAGCTCCTCACCTAAAGAACCGCCGTTTAAAGCAAAATAACCTCCGATGACATCATCTGCCACTAATAAATATTTAGGTTTTTCACCTGATTTTTGGAATGATTTACTGAAATTCCAATCCATCAAACCGCGCGGTAATTTAAAGCTACCGGATCCCAGAATTCGTAACCAACCGTAATGAATGAGAATACCGCCCGTTTCATAAATTACCGCCCCAATTGGGGATGAAGTCGGCATTTGCATCGTAAACAATTCTCGTTCGGCACTGGCTTGATCTTTTTTAATAACCCGACAATCATTGCGCGCCTGAACAATCCATTGGGAAAGGATTGACCAAGCGGAATTTTCCTGAGAAGTCAACTGTTCAATGGTTTGCATAATTTATAGATATATCGTTAAGTTCGAGCAATTTTCATGGTACTTTAAAACGCAAATAGGTGCTCTTCTACACGTTCAATTTCTTCGGTTAGTTTACGCGTAAAACGTAATTTATCGCACAACTGTGAGGCTTTTTCCCATTGTTGGGAGCGCAATGTATCGGAAAGAGCGGTTAATAATTGCAATGTTTCTTGCTTAATTTCTTTTGCAAAATTATCTAACACCTGTTCATCTTTTTGATTTTCTAAGTTTTCCAATCGTTCACGCCATTGTAACTGTTGCATTAAAAACGCCACATCTTGCACACTTTTTTGCTCAAGATCTTTTTGTTCTCCGGTATTAATTGAGATAATCGCTTCAGCTCGTAAAATAGGATCTTGTAATGTCTTTAATGCATCATTAACTTCTGTTGATTTTTGTATCGCAATGCGTTGCTCAACGGCACTTGAAGAGACAAAGTTATCAGGATGCAAGTTTTTTTGCATCTCTAAATAACGTGTATTTAGATTTTGCATATCAAGCTGAAAATCAACCGGTAAATCAAAAATTTCAAAGGGATTTAACATTATTCTTACTTTAACCTAAAGTGTTAAACGTGGAAACTTTCACCACAACCACAAGATTCCTTCACATTTGGATTATTATATTTAAAGCCTTCGTTTAGCCCTTCTTTTACATAATCCAACTCAATGCCATTGAGGTATACTAAACTTTTCGGATCAACAATCAATTTAACACCATTTTGTTCAAAAACCTGATCTTCATCATTTAATACATCGACAAATTCCAGCACATACGCCAAACCTGAACAACCGGATGTTTTCACGCCTAAGCGTAAGCCTATCCCCTTACCTCGATTATCCAAAAAAGCTTTAACACGCTGTGCCGCTTTTTCTGTTAATGTTACGCTCATGATTTTCCCCAAAATCGGTAAAAGTGCGGTTAAAACCAACCGCACTTTCTATTATTTGCCTTGTTTTGCTTTATAATCGGCAATCGCCGCTTTGATAGCGTCTTCTGCTAAAATTGAACAGTGAACTTTTACCGGAGGAAGCTCTAACTCTTCAGCGATTTGACTATTTTTAATCGCTCCGGCCTCCTCTAGAGACTTACCTTTCACCCATTCCGTAATTAACGAACTTGATGCAATAGCAGAACCGCAGCCATAAGTTTTAAATTTTGCATCTTCAATAATGTTGTTATCATTCACTTTGATTTGCAACTGCATCACATCGCCACAAGCAGGCGCACCGACCATACCGGTGCCGACCGAACTGTCTTTCTTATCCATAGAACCCACATTACGAGGATTTTCATAATGATCGATTACTTTTTCACTATAAGCCATGTTAACTTTCCTTTTTTAAATTGAGATAAATGCCGTTTTTGATCCAAAGCATCACTAACGGCAGGTAAAACCTTAGTGGGCTGACCACTCAATAGTATTGAGGTCAATTCCTTCTTTAAACATATCCCATAATGGGGATAATGCGCGTAATTTTTCAACCGCACCTTTTACCAAATTAATGGTGTAATCAATTTCCTCTTCGGTAGTATAACGCCCTAGAGTGAAACGAATCGAGCTATGTGCCAATTCATCATTCAAACCTAATGCACGTAGTACATAAGAAGGTTCGAGACTCGCAGAAGTACAAGCAGAACCTGATGATACTGCAATATCACGCAATGCCATCATCAAAGACTCTCCCTCTACATAGTTAAAGCTAATGTTTAAATTATTATCTAAACGATGTTCCATTGAGCCATTCACATAGGTTTCTTCAATATCTTTTAAACCATTGTATAAGCGGTCACGAAGCGCTTTTAAACGAGGTATTTCGGTTGCCATTTGCTCTTTTGCAATTCGATAGGCTTCGCCCATCCCCACAATTTGATGAACCGGTAACGTACCGGAACGCATACCTCGCTCATGGCCTCCACCATGGATAATCGCTTCTAAACGCACTCGCGGTTTACGACGAACATACAATGCTCCAATACCTTTAGGTCCATACAATTTATGGCTGGACATAGACATCAAATCTACCGGTAATTCGGCAAGATTAATTTCTATCTTACCGACACTTTGCGTCGCATCGACATGAAAAATTGTTTTATTTGCACGACAAAGTTCCCCAATCGCTTTGATATCCTGCAACACACCAATTTCATTATTTGCATGCATAATAGAAACTAAAATCGTATCCGGACGAAGTGCAGCCTTGAATTTTTCTAAATCAATTATCCCATCGGATTCCGGCGATAAATATGTTACTTCAAAACCTTCACGCTCTAATTGGCGGCAAGTATCCAATACCGCTTTGTGTTCTGTTTTACAGGTAATAATATGCTTACCTTTGGTTTGGTAGAAATGAGCAGCCCCTTTAATTGCCAAGTTATCGGATTCCGTTGCACCGGATGTGAATACGATTTCGCGAGAATCCGCACCGATTAAATCGGCAATTTGGTTACGCGCAATATCCACGGCTTCTTCCGCTTGCCAACCAAATTTGTGTGAGCGCGAAGCCGGATTTCCGAAGGTGCCATCAATGGTTAAAAATTCCATCATTTTTTTTGCAACACGCTCATCTACCGGGCAGGTTGCAGCATAATCTAAATAAATAGGTAAATTCATTTTCACTCCTAGAATCATCCCAAATTTGACTGCACTTTAAAATGTGCGACTACTTTCCTTTATGGATTCATTAATATTAAATTTTCAAAATCACGATGCGATTGATGCTTTTGTTCACGCTTACTAACAAGTTCCGCTAAAGTAATTTCATTCAAAAAACTTTCAATACGATTACTTAGGTCCTCCCAAAGAGCATGAGTTAAACATTCTTTTCCGTTTTGGCAATTTCCTCTACCTAGACATTTTGTCACATGGATATTTTCATTTACGGCAGAAATAATCATTCCTACAGAAATTCTATCGCTTGGTAATCCAAGTCGATACCCCCCACCGGGTCCACGGACGCTTTTCACCAATCCATCACGACGTAATTTAGCAAAAAGTTGTTCTAGATAAGATAATGAAATATTTTGACGTTCAGAAATATCAGCAAGGCTCACCGGGCCAGATTCTGCATTTAGTGCGATATCTAGCACCGCGGTCACCGCATAGCGTCCCTTTGAGGTAAGTTTCATAAAGTTTCCTTAAAAAATTGCGCCAATGTTTACATATCTGACCAAAATAATCAACTATCTATCTTGGGCAAATTTAACCGTTTTTCAACCGCACTTAGCATACCTTGCAGAATATTTAGCTCATTTTTTTCCATATTCGTACGATTATATAAACGCCTTAGTTTCTGCATCACACCTTGATTTTGAATAAATCCGAGAGATTGATACAGCTGCTCAGTATGATTAAAAAAATACTCCATATCTTGAAGCGTCACCGGCTGGTTTTCTGTCGAATTTTTTGAAAAAAGTAACGAAGAATCTGGCTCCTTAGCTAACTTCGCCATACGCAATTCATAACTAACCAACTGAACAGCCATTGCTAAATTCAATGAAGAATAATCAGGATTAGCCGGAATTGTTAAGTGATAATGGCATTTTAATAATTCATCATTGTACAATCCCACACGTTCTCGCCCAAAAACAATGGCAACTTTACCATGATGCTTTGTCACTTTTTCTGCACATTCTCGTGGTTCAATCAATGTGTTTTGTAGGTGACGTAAACGTGCACTTGTTCCAATCACTAAAGAACAATCAGCCACCGCATCGTCAAAACTTGACACTATCTTTGCATTATTGATGATGTCATTCGCTCCTGCGGCAAGTGCGATAGATTGTTCATCGATAGATTTAGGCGAAACAAGGTACAACTGAGAAAGCCCCATTGTTTTCATCGCTCTTGCTGAAGATCCAATATTCCCGCTATGTGAGGTTTCGACGAGAACAATTCGGACACGATCAAACATATGCTTTATTACCTGGTTAAAAACTCGGGTTATTCTATCATAATAACCTTGAATTTAGGTCAAGAATTTCCTTATTTTAAAAATAAAGATTACTTATCAATAAAAAGCCAAAAGCAGGACTCAATTAGAGAAAATTCAAGCACCAAGCACAATAACCAATTAACAATAAGTAAGGGAGAAGTATAAAACTAGATGGTGGGTCGTGAAGGATTCGAACCTTCGACCAACGGATTAAAAGTCCGCTGCTCTACCGACTGAGCTAACGACCCATAATGAGATCTATACGGAATGGTGGGTCGTGAAGGATTCGAACCTTCGACCAACGGATTAAAAGTCCGCTGCTCTACCGACTGAGCTAACGACCCACATCATTTGTGACAGACGCGTATATTACTGATTTTATTTTTCTACGCAAGAAAAATTTTTCTATTTTTTATTTAATTGATGGAATAGTCACCAATTATTCTAAATATAGGGATAAAAATTTAAAAGGTAGAGATCAAATCTCTACCTTTGGAAAATCAAATTCATCTAAAATTAGTATGCTAATACAGCGCGACGGTTTTTAGAGTACGCTGCTTCGTCATGACCTAATACTGCAGGTTTTTCTTCACCATAAGAAACTGTTGAAACTTTGCGACCTTCTACGCCTTTACCGGCTAGGAAAGATTTAACTGCATCCGCACGACGTTGACCTAAAGCAATGTTGTACTCAGGTGTACCACGCTCGTCAGTATTACCTTCAACAATCACTTTTGATGCCGGAGTTGCATTTAAGTATGCAGCATGCGCATCTAAGATTTGAACGTACTCACCTTCGATATTATATTTGTCAAAACCGAAATATACTGTGTTGTAACGTTGTTGAAGATCTTCAACAGAATAACCACCGAAAGTTTGACCGTTTGTTGCACCGTTACCGGCTGCATCATTGCTAGAGGAACTACATGCTGCTAATGCTGCTACAGAACCTGCAACTAATAATGATTTAACAAATTTGTTCATTAGATTCTCCTAATAATCACATTTTTATTTAGTTAAATATGGAGACCAAGCCGGGAATTTTACTTGGCCATTACTTCCTGGAAGGCTCGCTTTAAAGCGACCATCTGCAGAAACCAATTGTAGCACCTTTCCTAATCCTTGGGTAGAACTATAGATAATCATAATACCATTAGGGGAAATACTCGGACTTTCACCTAGGAAAGATGTACTTAAAACTTCAGAAGCACCGCTTGCAAGATCTTGTTTAACCACATTGTTATTACCATTTATCATAACAAGCGTTTTACCATCAGAGCTAATTTGAGCACTGCCGCGACCACCAACTAAGGTTACTCCACCACCGTTTGCATTCATACGATAAACTTGAGGTGAACCGCCTCTATCTGAAGTAAACAAAATAGAACTACCATCAGGCGACCATGATGGTTCAGTATTATTACCCGATCCACGTGTTAATTGTGTTGGCGTTCCACCATTTGAACTCATCACATAAATATTTAAGGTTCCATCTTGTGACGAAGCAAAAGCTAAACGAGAACCATCCGGTGAAAATGCCGGAGCGCCATTATGACCTGAAAACGAAGCGACAACTTTACGAGCACCAGAACCTAGATCCTGAACTACTAACTGTGATTTTCTATTTTCAAATGATACATATGCCAAACGTTTACCGTCCGGCGACCATGCCGGAGACATAATTGGTTGAGAGCTACGATTTACTACGAACTGGTTATAACCATCATAATCCGCTACACGTACTTCATAAGGTTGTGAACCGCCATTTTTTTGTACCACATAGGCAATACGCGTTCTGAAAGCACCACGAATGCCTGTCAATTTCTCAAATACTTCGTCACTTACAGTATGCGCACCATAACGTAACCATTTATTCGTTACAGTATAGCTGTTTTGAGTAAGCACTGTCCCCGCAGTACCGGATGCGCCAACCGTATCAACAAGCTGATAAGAAATGTTATAACCGCTACCTGTTGCCGTTACTTGACCTACCACAACCGCATCAACCCCCAAAGCACTCCAAGCTTCCGGATTGACTTCAGATGCTGAAATCGGCTTTTGAGGCATTTGAGCCACTGGGATTGGATTAAATTTACCACTATTACGTAAATCGTCCGCAACAATTTTACCAATATCTTCCGGTGCGGCTCCTGCAAATGGCACAACTGCAATTGGACGGGCGCCATCAACACCTTCATCTATCACAATACGAACCTCATCTTCTGCAACAGCATTGCCTACAATAGCCAAAACGATTGCAAACACACCTACAAGCTTTTTAATTAATTTCATTTTGTTACCCTTGAGTAAACTGATTAATACTTTCCAAAGATTAATTATTTAATATCAAAATCAATAATTGGCGCTTTATACTTATTGTACACTGCATCAGACGGCGCAGCAGGAACTTTTTTGGTTCTTGCAACAGCACTTAACGCTGCAGTACAAATATCTTCCGGACCTGATACTTTTTGATAACCCAAAATCGTACCATCTCTGCCTAACTGAACTTTGATACGGCAAACTTTGCCAGCAAAACTAGGATCTTTCAAGAATCGACGCTGAATTTCTCTCTTAATTATACCGCCATACTGATCGCCAACCTTGCCTCCGTCACCAGCACCTAATCCAGCTCCACTACCTTGAGTTCCTCCTTTATTGGCACTGCCTCCTTTAGAAGCACTACCGCCACCAATATTACCACCATTCATAAAATCGTCTAAAGCGGCTTGATCAGCCTTACGTCTCGCTGCAGCCTCAGCGGCTGCTTTCTGTTTAGCTTCTGCTGCGGCCTTCGCTTTCGCTTCAGCATCGGCTTTAGCTTTTGCCTCAGCTGCAGCCTTAGCTTTGGCTTCTAATTCAGCTTTTTGTTTTTCTTCTGCTTGTTTTTTAGCTTTTTCTTCCGCCTGTTTTTTTGCTTTTTCCGCTGCTTTTGCTTTCGCTTCTTCCGCCTGTTTTGCCGCCGCAGCTAAACGTCTCGCCTCAGCTTCTGCTTTTAGTTTAGCGGCTTCTGCCATCTGTTTTATCTTAGTTTCTTCCGCTTGTTTTTTTAAAATTTCCTGGCGGGCTATTTCTAGTTGTTTCTGTTTTTCCAACGCTTCTTGTTTTTGACGTTCAATATCCTTTTGGCGCTGAATTTCCTGCTGACGTTTTAATTCTTCCTGTTTCGCAATTTCTTGTTGGCGAACATCCTCTTGTTCTATTGCCGGTTTCTCTTCAACAACAGGTTCAGGCTTTTTCTGCTTATCGGCTTGACCTTTTTTCTGCTGTTGGATTCGCCCCCATTCCTGCGCAGCATTCCCGGTGTCAACCATGACGGCACCTAATGCATCACCATCACCTTCACCACCGCCCATAATCTCAACGGTCTGATAGAGAGAACTCCAAATCAACAATCCGAACAAGACAAGGTGCATGAGAATCGAAATAACAAACGCATTCGCACCCTTTTTCTGTCGATTATTCTGCACGTGTTACCTACTTTATTAAATTGGGTTTGTCATTAAACCAACCGATTTAATACCTGCCAGATGAAGTAAATTCAAGGCTTTAATGACTTCTTCATAAGGCACTTCTTTTGCACCTCCAACGAGGAACATCGTATTATTATCTTTATCAAATTCCTGCTTTGATAATTGAGTCACCATTTCTTCCGTTAAACCTTCTTGACGATCACCCGCAATAGAAAGTGTATACTGGCCAACACCGGAAACCTCTAGGATCACTGGTGTTTTATCTTCATTCGATACATTTTGACTTTGCACTGAGTCGGGAAGTTCAACTTGAACGCTTTGGCTAATAATCGGTGCAGTTGCCATAAAAATCAGCACTAATACAAGTAAAACGTCTAAAAACGGTACAATATTAATTTCCGATTTAATTTCTTTACGTGAGCGACGAGCCATATTTTCCTCTAAAACTTCGCTAAAAACGACCGCACTTCAAAAAAGTACGGTTGATTTTTCTGTTATTTTTTTAATGAGAATGTGGTGCTTTACCAAAGGCTTGGCGATGTAAAATTGTAGTAAATTCATCAATAAAGTTACCATAATTTTGCTCAATTGCATTCACACGTAAACTTAAGCGGTTATAAGCCATCACTGCAGGGATTGCTGCAAATAAGCCAATCGCAGTGGCAATCAATGCTTCTGCAATGCCCGGAGCAACCATTTGTAATGTAGCTTGTTTCGCACCGCTTAACGCCATAAACGCATGCATAATTCCCCAAACCGTACCAAATAACCCAATATAAGGACTGACGGAAGCAACGGTCGCTAAAAACGGAACGCGACTTTCAAGACTTTCAATTTCACGATTCATTGCCAAATTCATCGCTCGAGTCGTTCCTTTAATAATCGCTTCGGGCGCATCGGCATTAACTTGTTTTAAACGTGAAAATTCTTTAAATCCTACAAAGAAAATTTGTTCACTTCCGGTCAATACGTCTCGGCGGTTTGATAACCCCTCATATAATTTATTAAGATCTTCGCCCGACCAAAAACGATCTTCAAATGTGTTTGCTTCTTTCAACGCACTCGCTAATACACGGCTACGCTGAATAATAATTGCCCACGAAATAATTGAGAATAAAATCAAAATCACAATTACAAGTTGAACAACAATACTTGCTTTGAGAAAAAGATCTAAAAAGTTCAATTCTGCAGTCATTACCTACTCCGAGAAAGGTTATATATTGTCTGAAAAGGCAGCTTTTATTTCGGCTGGAATGGCTGCCGGTTTCATTTTACCCAGATCAACATAGGCTACTTTAACAGTAGCCGTTGACAAAATCACTGTATCTCTCATTAGTCGTTGCTCAAAGAGGATTGTTGCTCCTTTTATTGCAGTGACCTCTGTTTCAACAATAAGAAAATCATCCAGTTTTGCCGGAACACAGTAATCAATTGCCATTGATTTAACAACAAATGCGTTTTGTTGTTCCTGCAATAATTTTTGCTGCGAAAAACGTTGTTCTCTTAAATACTCCGTTCGTGCACGTTCAAAAAAATGCAAATAACGTGCATGATAGACCACACCGCCCGCATCCGTATCTTCATAATAAACACGTACAGAGAAACGAAAAACTTTCGAATCCATTTCGTTTTCCTCATCTAATCGCCTGAAATTGGCTATTCTAGAGTCAGTTTTCACTCTGCGCAAGTACTTTCAAATGGCTAAAGTATGATTTATGTATAATGTACAACCATTGCAAATAAAAACGCAAAATAGCCAAAATAAGGAAAAAAAACTATTTGCCAAAAAGTGCGGTTAATTTCAAAGCCAATTCCATGAATCCATCCACAAACTACTCCCCATAGAATGAAAATAACCCAAAACGGATTGGTTGTTCTCAATTGAGTAGAAAACAAATTGAAATTAAACAAAAGGACGAGCGTTAATATAATCGCCAAGATAAATGAAAGGGTTCTTAACGAACCCTTATTAACATATTGATAGAGAAATTGAATCATTATTCGTCAAATTGCCCTGAATTTTCTTTATTTTTTGTGACTTTTACACTGGCAAAAACTGCCGCTAAAATACCCACTACCCAAATTACATATAACATCTCATATCTCCTTTAGTATAATGAGTTTGTGTTTTCTTCCACAAAGCTTTCATCCAAACGACCAAACATTTTAAAGTATGACCAAATGGTATAAGCAAGGGAAATAACCACAAATACCAGCGCTAAGAAAAGCATCAAAGTTAGCGTTAATTCGCTTGATGTTGCATCCCACATTAATAGGCTCTGTTCAGGATGTGAGCTTGAAGGCATCACAAATGGGAACATAGAAACCGCAACAGTAATAATCACACCAGCCATAGTTAATGAGGAAAATAGAAATGCAAAACCACAACGATTCGCTTTTGAGAAAATCACATTCAACAATGCGCCCACTACTGCTAGAGCAGGGAAAATCCATAAAATAGGCATCTCATTGAAGTTTCTGAACCATGCTCCGGTCTCAACAGCAACTTCTTTACCCATAGGAGAAGACGGAGCAAAGTGATCGATAGCACTGGTGACAACATAACCATCTTTGAAGTATAACCATACACCGGCAAGGACAAATGCGATTAAAGTTACAAATGCGCCGACTTGGGTTATTGCACGAGCTCTATCTCTTAATTCTGAGGTAGTTTTCATTTGTAACCAATTTGCACCGTGTGTTACAAGCATTGCTAAGCTAATCACACCACATAATAAGGCAAATGGATTTAACAATGCAAAGAACGAACCGGTATAAGTCACCTGTGCGATTTCATTAAACTCAAATGGAACACCTTGTAATAAGTTACCAAATGCCACACCAAAAACTAATGCTGGAACAAAACCACCGGCAAACAACCCCCAATCCCATACAGCACGCCATGTCGGGTTATCAATTTTTGCACGATACTCAAAACCGATTGGACGGAAAAATAGTGCAGCTAATACTAATACAAGTGCAATATAGAAACCTGAGAACGATACAGCATATACGATTGGCCATGCTGCGAATACTGCACCACCGGCAGTTAATAACCAAACTTGGTTACCATCCCAGTGAGGAGCAATTGAGTTAATCATAATACGGCGTTCCACTTCTTTTTTACCCGCAACAGGTAAAAGTGCGGTTACGCCCATATCAAATCCGTCAGTTACAGAGAAACCGATCAGCAATACAATGACTAACACCCACCAAATAAAACGTAGAAATTCATAATCAATCATAATTCGTCTCCTGTTTATTTAGATGATTGTTCAAAGTAGTATTTGCCGGTTTTCAATGCACTCGGACCTAAACGTGCATATTTAAACATTAAATACATTTCAACAATGATAAACGCCAAGTAAAGTGCACAAATCAAACCAATAGAGAACCAAAGATCACCCACAGCTAAATTTGAGGCAGATACACCTACCGGCAACACTTCATAAATTGCCCATGGCTGACGACCATACTCAGCTAAAAACCAACCGCATTCAATAGCAATCCACGGTAAAGGCAAGCCCCATAATAATGCTTTTAACAATAATGGGCTTTGAGTCACTTTATTACGTAAGTTTTGAACAAAAGCACCTAAGGCTAATAAAGCGAGTAAACCGCCTACAGCAAGCATTGCACGGAATGCCCAAAAGTTAGGACCTACATTTGGAATGGTATCACGTGCAGCTTGTTTAATTTGCTCTTCCGTCGCATCCACTACTTTATCAGTGTAGCGTTTTAACAATAAACCAAAACCAAGATCTTTTTTCACCTCTTCAAATTTTGCTTTTGTTTCCGGATTCACTTGACCCGATGCTTTTTTCTCAGCTTTTAATTGAGTGAAAAGATCATAAGCCACGATACCACTACGTACTCTTTGCTCATTTAAAGCTTGGAGTTCTTTTAAACCTGTGATTTCTTTATCAAAAGAACGGGTTGCAACAATACCGCCAATCATTGGTACACTAATTTCGAAATCATTTTTCATTTCAGCCGTATTAGGAATGGCTGCGATATGAAATGATGCCGGCGCTAGTTGGGTTTCAAACTCAGCTTCCATTGCAGCCAATTTCACTGGTTGTGCTTTACCAATATCATAACCTGATTCATCACCAAGAATTAATACTGAAATCGAAGCAATAAAACCAAAGGTTGCAGCAATAGAGAAAGAACGTTTTGCAAATCCAAGATCACGACCTTTTAATAAATAGTATGCACTGATCCCCAATACGAAGAAGGCACCCGTTACATAACCGGCAGAAAGCGTATGTAAGAACTTACTTTGTGCAACCGGATTTAACCATAAATCCATGAAGCTGGTCATTTCCATACGTACAGTTTCAAAATTGAATTCTGAGGCAACCGGATTTTGCATCCAACCGTTTGCAACGAGGATCCACATTGCGGACAGATTTGAACCAAACGCAACACAGTATGTGGTTAGTAAATGTTTGCCTTTCGATAAACGATCCCAACCGAAGAAGAACAAACCAACAAATGTTGATTCTAAGAAGAACGCAAGTAATGCTTCAATCGCCAACGGCGCACCGAAAATATCACCTACATAATGAGAATAGTAAGACCAGTTAGTACCAAATTGGAATTCCATAATGATACCGGTGGTCACCCCAAGGGCAAAGTTAATACCAAATAACTTACCCCAGAATTTTGTCATATCTTTATAGACTTCTTTGCCCGTTACAACATAGGTCGTTTCCATAACTACCAATACGAAAGTCAAACCTAATGTTAAAGGAACAAAAATGAAGTGATATAACGCAGTCAAGGCAAACTGTATGCGAGAAAGTTCAACAACGTCTAACATCCCAACCTCTTGTAAAAATGACAAGTCATTCACTATGATTAATAAAGATTATCCTTTAAATAACCACCCCAAATACCTAATTAAACCATAGATCCAATTAAGCAAATACTAAATCACTACACATAACAAATCTTTTTAGGAATTACAATAAAATGATGAATTATGAAGCAGACAACTCAGAATAGGTAGTATTCTACAACTAATCATAAGGATAAAAAACAGCTAAAATG
>NZ_MLHS01000018.1 GCF_001999335.1 Rodentibacter sp. Ppn85
TACGTCAGCCCCTAAAAAAATATAAATATTAATCATAAAGATCTTCGCCATCCTTACGCGTTCTTAATAATTGTAAAATCCAAACATATTGCTCCGGGGCTTGGGCCACAAAAGATTCGATTTCTTCATTCATTGAGCGAGCTGATTTTTCGGGTTCATCGCTCAGCATCATAGCAGGATGAATTTCCATTTCATATTTACCGTTTTTTGCGTTATAACGGGGAAACATTGGAATCACAACGGCTTTAGCAAGTTTTGCCATTTTATTTAAACCGGGCAGTGTGGCTTTATATGTACCAAAGAAATCGACAAAGACACTTTGCTCCGCTCCAAAATCTTCATCAGGCAAGTAATACCCCATTTCCCCCTGACGAACACTCGTCAAAAAAGGTTTAATTCCATTTTGACGAGCATGCATTTTTCCCCCAAAACGTTGACGAACCATTGTCCAAAGCCAATCCACTAAAGGATTACGATGCGGATTATACATAGAAGTCATCGGCATTCCGTGAGTATGTAAAATAATACCGGAAGCATCAATCGCCCAGCCGTGCGGTACCATTAAAATAATGTTATGTCCCGCTTCCCTTGCTTTTCGGATATGCTCAATACCAATAAATTCACTACGTCTTTGTAGATGCGCTTTAGAACGGACGGCAATTTCACCAATACCAAACATAACTTGCGCAACGATCGCAAACATTTTATCAATCACTTCCTCACGCTGCCGTTCAGTCCAATCAGGGAAACAATAAGTCAAATTAATTTGGGCTCGTTTTCGTTGTTTTCTTGCCTTATATCCAATCCATATACCTAATTTTGCCGCAACTTTATCACGTACACGAAAAGGCACAAATGCCAATAAAAGCAAAAAGAAAATACCTAACCAAATACCCCAGTATTTCGGTTTTAAATACGACCACGAAAAATACGGCTCATAGCCCACTCGTGCGGTTAAACGTAAATTTTGTTGAGAATCTGTCATAATCGCTAAAAAACAATGGCGGAATTGACCGCACTTTAAGAACTAAACCATCCTTGATCGTATGCCATTTTTGCCGTCATTAACAATGACATTATAACTACCATAGGGCGAATAAATGTTTTTCCTTTCGTCATCACCATTCTCGCACCGATATTTGCACCAAGAATTCCCCCAGCCATCATCACAATACCTATAGTCCATGAAATTTTCCCACCGGCAAGAAATAACATAAAAGACGCAAGGTTTGAGGTAAAATTCATCACTTTCGCATGCGCTGTCGCTTTAGTTAAATTAAAACCTAATAGCGTCACACAAGCCAAACTCATAATAGAACCAGTTCCCGGCCCGAAAAAACCGTCATAAAAGCCTAAAAACGGGCTAATGATCACGGCAAAAACAATATAACTTAAGCGTTGTTTACAATCTTGTGCCCCTAATTTAGGCGTAAAGAGAAAATATAACCCGATAGCTAAGATTAAAAACGGTAAAATTTTCTTGAATACGGATGTATCTAGCATTTGAATCAAGATTGTTCCCAATGCTGAACCAATGAAAACACACAGCAGGATAAACCAAAACTCCCGTAAATTGACCGCTCTTTTCCTTAAGAAATACAAACTTGCAGAGAAACTGCCTCCAATCGCTTGCAATTTATTAGTGCCTAGTGCTAATGCCGGCGGCATACCGGTCATTAACAATGCCGGAATAGTAATTAAACCACCACCTCCCGCAATCGCATCAATAAATGCCGCCACAAATGCCACTATAAACAAAATTGCTAAAACTTCTATGCCCAATTCCATGTTATTTTCTCCGCATTAAATTTCACTTTACTCCAACCACTCGCTTCGATTCGGAGAATTCAACAGTTGTTGGCACAAGAAAGGTTCAGGTGGAATTACTTTCGGTTTGCTTGATCCCGTATTGGGTTTTACCGGTTCAAACCAAGAATAAAGTTCTCCACCACAGCCATCTCCTGTCGGAACAGGAGATTGATCTTCACAATATGCCGCGTCAGCCGGACATTTTAAACGAACATGAAAATGTGAATCGTGCCCAAACCAAGGACGAATTTTGCGTAACCAACCACGATCATTGCCTGCCGTTTGACATAGCTTTAATTTAATTGCCGGATTCACAAAAATACGGGCAACCCCATGATCCTGAGCGGCAAGTTTAATCAGTGCAGTATGGTTGTTATGCCATATACGATCATCAACACGCTGCGCTTTCCTATCAACCACCAACAAGCCTTTTCCATCTGAATTTAACGCATCTGCCTCCGACATCTCGCCCATGCGTAACCAAATATCCGCATCCAATCCCATCTGATGACTTGCATGTCCGGTCAAGAAACGCCCACCACCCGGCATCGCAATATCGCCCACCAGCATTGTCGGTAACCCCACAGCTTTCACTCTTTCTCCCAAACGCTTAAGGTAGTTAATCATCTCCGGATGTCCGTAATAGCGGTTACGATTCATACGGATCACTTGATAACCTTCACCTTTTGCCGGTAAAGCTTCGGCTCCGATAATACAACCGTTGGAATAGCTTCCGATTGGCTGTGCTTTTCCGTTTTCACTAGGAATCGGACGCTTAATTTTTTGCCAATCTTGAGGGGAAGCCTGAATAGATAAGGAAAAAAGTGCGGTCAAAACAACCGTTGTTTTTAATATTATTTTATTCATTTTTTAGCTTTTGATTTTGTGTAGAAACAAACAAGGAAATGTTTATCGACACTGCGCCTTAAAACGTAACAAATGATCCAATAACACAATCGCTACCATAGCTTCCGCAATCGGCACGGCACGAATCCCCACACAAGGATCATGACGACCTTTGGTTACCACTTCCACAGCTTCACCGGCAAGATTCACAGAACGCCCCGGAGTAGTAATGCTTGAAGTAGGCTTTAATGCAATTGTCGTAATAATAGGTTGGCCTGAACTAATACCGCCTAAAATTCCACCGGCATGATTACTCTCAAAACCGTTCGGAGTCATTTCGTCGCGATGCCGGCTACCACGTTGTTCCACCACTGCAAAGCCGTCACCAATTTCTACCCCTTTTACGGCATTAATGCTCATCAGGGCATGGGCAAGATCCGCATCAAGGCGATCAAATACCGGCTCGCCTAGTCCTAACGGTACATTTTCAGCTATTACGGTGAGCTTCGCACCGATGGAATCCCCTTCTTTTTTGAGTTCTCGGATCAATTCATCAAATTTTTCAACCGCATTTTCATCGGGGCAAAAGAAAGGATTACTCTCCACTTTTTCCCAATCAATCTTATCTACAGTTTGCGGGGAAATTTTTACATCGCCGATTTGACTTAAAAAACCGCGTACTTCAATACCGAATTGTTCCCGTAAATATTTTTTAGCAATCGCCCCGGCTGCGACTCTCATGGCCGTTTCACGTGCGGAAGAACGTCCGCCGCCACGATAATCACGAATGCCGTATTTTTGCTGGTAGGTAAAATCCGCATGCCCCGGACGGAAACGATCTTTAATTTCACCATAATCTTGAGAACGTTGATCGCCATTTTTGATGATCATTCCGATACTCGTTCCGGTAGTTTTTCCCTCGAATACACCGGATAAAATTTGAATTTCATCCGCTTCACGACGAGGAGTGGTATAACGTGAAGTTCCCGGTTTACGGCGGTCTAAATCCGGTTGAATATCCGCTTCGGACAACGCCATATTAGGTGGAACACCGTCCACAATACAACCGAGTGCAATACCGTGCGACTCACCAAAAGTTGTCACGCGGAAAAGTTGTCCTATTGTATTACCTGCCATATTTTACCTCTCATTTTTCTACGACTTTTTCTTAGATAATGTTGTTGTATTGACATCAACGAAAGGAATTTCTTCACCCGTATCGTTATTTTTAATAAAGACATCAAGTTGATTGAACGCAATATCAATATTATTTTCGGCAAAAAGTTCATTAATACGACGATTTAGTGCATCTACGGTGTTGGTTCGTTCAGAAAGCTGACCGACGTAAATGCGTAGCTCGTGATCTAAGGTACTCGCACCAAAAGCCAAGAACAATGCTCTCGGCTCGGGATCTTTTAACACTGCCGGTTGCTCGTTTGCCGCCTGAAGGAGTAATTTTTTCACTAATTCTAAATCCGAACCGTAAGCTACTCCGACAGTCACAACCAAACGGGTCATCGTACTGGAAAGCGCCCAGTTAATCACTTGACCGGTTACAAAAGACTTATTCGGAACAATCACTTCTTTTCGATCAAAATCAATCAAGGTAATCGCACGAATACGAATTTTCGCTACCGTACCGCTTACCCCATTAATCGTTACAGTATCGCCCACACGGATCGGACGTTCAAAGAGCAAGATAATACCGGAAACAAAATTTGCAAAAATTTCTTGCATACCGAAACCAAGCCCTACAGAAAGTGCGGCAAATAACCATTGTAATTTTGACCACGACATTCCCAATGTGGCAAACGCCCACGCTCCGCCTACCGCTACAATCACATAGGTTAATAAAGTCGTGATGGTATAAGGCGTACCTTGCGACAATTTCAAACGAGAGAAAAGCAATACTTCCAAAATACCTGAAATATTTCTTACAAGAACATAGGTGATGCCTACTATAATAAGTGCTACAAGTAAATTAAATAAAGTAATACTTTCCGAGACATTTGCTCCATCCACCACCGAGATTTGTTGCCATAACGTAATATCACGCAAGTAACTTGCTACCGTCACAAGATCCGACCAGATGAAATAAAAAATCGCAAATAATGCCGACCAAATAAATAAATCTGCAAACCGTAACAATTGACTTCTTACTTCATTTAACGCCAAGCTTTCTTCTTGGTCCGAGATCACAACTACATCATCTGAAGGTACGCCATCATTAAATTCTTCCAATTTTTGACGGCGTTTTTCCATAAGACGGCGATGTGCTAAGTGGCGTGATGATACCGTAATGCCGCGATAAATGACATTGCGTAAAATAAACCAAATACACCAAACGATGTAAGAATTAATGATATGTTGAATTAAATTCAGTGCAGTATAGTAATAACCGAGTACAATCAACAAAATTAAACCAATGGGAACCGACTGTAACAAGATCTGAATAGTTTTTACAATCACATTATTGCGTTCCGCTTGATTTTCTTCATAGGCGCGAAGGGCGCGATTAAAGCGAGGTGCAATAATCACTGTACAGAAAATCAAAGAGGCAATCGTATTGAGTTCGCCTAATACATCATTTGCTAACCCATTATCCACTACATTACTAAATACCGACGTATTTAGTAATAGAACAACGGCAACAATGATACGTTTTACCACCCCCCGGAATTTCTCGGCATCTTCTTGAGCAAATCCAAAATGGCGTACGAAAATTCCGTTTGGACGATAAATCGCAAACCACACATTGAAAAACCACCAGTATCCTGCCATACGGAATGACCAATCCCAAAATTCCTGTGGATTACGGAAGAAGAAAAAGCCTATCATCTGACAGATTGCAAGAAACCAAAGTGTACCGGATAAATTAAGCAGCCCCGTTAAAATCAGCGCCATCGGTGTATGCCACTGGCTATCGGCACGCAGGGTATTAATTTCGCCATTAATCATAGCCAAACGTTGTTTAATAGCTGGTTTGAATTTAAAAATCGCACCACCAATCACAATAAGAAAAAATACATAAGTCAGCAATGAAGGCAAATTATCATAATTTGTAGGAAAACCGAGATGTTTTACCATCCCATCAAATTGCTCCTCCAATGACCTTGGCAACACTTTCAACCAATCCAAATTAATCGGATTATTACTTTTTACCCAGAAACTTTGTTGATCAAGTTTCGACTGAATTTGATCACTGATTTGTGTGATTTGTTGTTGTGTTAATTCTAAAGAAATCGCCAAATTTAGTTGATTATTTAATGACTTAATCAAGTCAGAACCCATTTTTCGGCGTTCGGTAAGCAAAGTGGTTAATTGTGTTTTTTCCGTATTGGTAAAAGTTTGATCTTTATTAAACTCTAGTTTTTGAATATAGGCATCAAGATCATAGAGCTCATTACGACGTTGTGTAATATCAAAAATTTGTACCCGTAAATCAGCAATTTGTTTTGATAACCCTTGAATATTTAGATTCGTAGGCAGTTTTTGTTTTTGTTGCTGAATAATGCGGGAGAGCACAAGGGTTCCCTGCAATGCACTGATCTGTTCATCAATCGTACGTTGAGTTTGTGTTAAGTTATCCAATACATTACGCATTTTCAGCTCGTCTTGCGTTAACGTATTTGTTTTTTCCGTTTGTTCCAACAAAAACTTGCTGAGTTGCGCATTACGATCCAATTCTTTTTGAATGTAATTATTTTTAACCGCACTTTGTTGCTGCTGTTGTACCTGTTCAACTTTATCTTGGCTTTTTGCTAAATTTTTCTGATTAATCGCCTCTTGAATTGCCGAAATCTGCTGTTGTTGAACTTGTTGTTTAACACTTAATAAGTCATATCGGCTTTTATAAAGTAAAGAAAGCTGATCGCTATTTTTTAGCAAAGTTTGGCTATAAACATTTTTTAGTTCAATTAGTTGCAATTCTAACTGATATTGCTGTTGCAACGTTGTACTTATCGTATGTTCGGAAAGTTGTTGGTTTAAAGTTTGCGTGCGTCTTAAATTATTCGTTAGTGTGGTCTGTGCACGTTCCGAAACTCCGCTTTGCCCCGCCATTAAGGCATTGGCGGCACTTAATGCTATCTGATTCTCTTGTTGCTGATTATTCAGTTTGTCCAGTTCGTCTTGTAAATCCTCTAAAGACACCGAAGCGTAGTCATCTACCTTGGCTTGCTCTAAATTTTTTTTAAGATTTTGTAAATCCGTATTATTTTTTTGAATTTCCGTATCTGAACGACTAAGCGTACTATCTAAATCATCATTATTTTTTTGTTGATTTCGAATTTGTTGTAACAAATCCAGGGAAACCTGCAACTCACTGATGCGTGTTTTTTTCGTTTCGGCATCATCTATTTTTTGTGCCGCAGACAAATCCGCTTTTAGGCTTTGTTCTGTCGGGAGTGATTTTTCCTGCTCTGCAATAGCTGATTGCGTAAGGGCGAAGCCCACTATAAAACTCACTGAAAGTGCGGTTAAAAAACGAGGTAATTTCATATTTTTCCTATTTATTCTATTCTCGATACCAGCCATTGCGCTAGTGCTTTACGTGAAATCTTAATTGCCCCCTGCTCCAAATCCTTTGGTAGAGGATAATATTCAACGGGTTGTTTAAAACGTGCTAGATGCGTTTGTAAAAAAATACGCAACATTTCGACCGCTCTTTCAGTGAACTGTTCATAAAATTCAAGAACTGCAACAGGCCTCGCACCAAATTCGGTATCCGACTTCGGTAACACAAAAACTTGTTTGACCAATCCCGAGCCTAAAATCACTTTTTCAATTTCTTCCGGCTGAATATTTTCACCGCCGGAAATAAACATGTTATCTAAACGTCCAACAATCACCAATTCATTATTTTGCCAAACGCCTTTATCTTTGGTTTGTAGCCAACCCTGCTCATTCACAAGCGGAATAATCGTACCATTTTTCCAATAGCCCATAGCAAGGCCTGCACCTTTTAGCCAGATTTCACTATTCACGAGCTGAAATTCCCGTTCTAAAAGCGGTTGCCCCACGCCCATAAAACCATCTGACCGTTTGGCAAAAGTAGTCGATGCCATTTCCGTCATACCATAACCACTATAGGAGGAAATACCATATCGCCGGATAGCCCGGGTTAATTCCACTGAAATATGAGCCCCACCTAATAAAATATGCTTCGTTTTAAAAGTTGCTTGGGGATGCTGCATAAGATAATCAAGCAAACGTTGAAGCTGTGTGGGTACTAACGACACATGTGTTGTCTGTAATAATGATTCATAAAAATCGCTCTGCGGAAAACGTAGCTCGGCACCGCAAAACAACCAGCGCCACACTATACCTTGACCCGAAACATGATACAACGGCAAGGATAACAACCAAGATTGCGAAGAATCAAAGTGCATTAATTGACACACTCCACGGGCATTATCCAAATGAGCTTGCACATGATGCACCACCGCTTTAGGCAAGTCGCTTGAACCTGAAGTGAGAGTCATGGTCGCCGGACGAAAAAAATCCGCCTGAGGAAGCCCTACGGATAAATTTCCACCTGAAATACCCTGTAAATCTTTATCAAACAAGCATAAATCAATGGCGTATTCACGGCATAGCTCAGTGATTTTTTCTAGTGGAAATGCCGGATTTAACCCAAGAATTTTTGAACCTAACTGAATAGTCGCAAGGTAAAGAAAAAGAATCGCCTCGGAATTTTTACCACAAAAAGCGACCGCACTTTCCGATGAGATACCACGTGCTTGCAAGAAAGCGGCCGTTTCGTTGATTTTTTGCTCAATCTCTCCCCAAGTAAAAACACCGCCTTGCGATGAATATAAAGCGATTTTTTCACGGCATTGAGGATCATTGGCAAAAATTTGCCAAGGAAATAATTTAGTTGCTGACAAAATAGGTACGTACTTCGTTAATGAGGTCTTCCGGCAAATCCATTGATTGCATTGCGCCTTCGAGCATCAACATTTTTCTACCGCTGTTTGTATTCGTTATCACCCAGTACGGCGTATCCGGAATTTGTTTTGGCTTGGTATGATTGCCCGCCATCAATAATGTTGCCTCATCACGCGCAAAATAAACACGGGTACGCCCTTGTAGGAATTCCGTCGCCTGTGCAAAACTTTCCGGATCGGTGCGGTAAAGTACGCGTAAAATTGCTAAAAAACGCACAACTGCTTTGCTTTCTTCCTGAAATTCTGTGGAACTTAATAAAGCTCGAACTTTATTTGTTATTTGATTAACCGCCGTCTCCGATTGTTTTTTCACGGTTTTTGGTGCGCTAGACTCAACTTTTTTTAATGCAGATTCAGGCTGAGCTTGAGGAATGTTCGCTGACATTGCCTTTGTTAAAACATTACCGGATTTAACAACCGCACTTTCATTAATCGTATTATCAAAAGAAACAAAATCCAGTGTGTTACTTGAGTTAGCCGGTAAATTGAGCAAACGGCGAAGAATATCGGAAGCACTTTCACCAATTGATTGAGTTTGTCTTGCAATGTATTGATATAATTCTTCATCCACTTCAATTATCTTCATTTTTATTTCTCCGTTTGCTAAAATTTTCGATCATTATAACGATTTTTCAATTAATTCTCACGCAAAAATATGTATCATCCTCAATTATTAAACTTTCAACTTCACCAGGCAAAACAAGCAACTAATCAACCAACTTTAGTTTTTATTCACGGTTTATTTGGTGATATGAATAATCTTGGCGTCATTGCCCGTGCATTCAGTGATGATTACGATATTCTACGTGTTGATTTACGCAATCACGGACAAAGTTTTCATGCCGAATCAATGAATTACACTCTTATGGCAGAAGATCTCTTTACGCTTATCCAATATCTTAACTTAAAAAAAATCATTTTGATTGGTCACTCCATGGGAGGAAAAACGGCAATGAAACTGACCGCACTTCACCCTGAAATTGTCGAAAAATTGGTTGTCATAGATATCGCACCGCTCCCTTACGGTCAACAAGGGCACCAGGATGTTTTTAAAGGTTTGTTTGCCGTGAAACAAGCCAAACCGGAAACACGTCAACAAGCGAAGCAAATTTTAGAACGAGAAATCAATGAACCGAGTGTAGTTCAATTTATGCTGAAATCCTTTGAGCCAAGCTTGCCTGAATTTTTCCGTTTTAATTTGACCGCACTTTTCAATAATTATAGCCATTTAATGGATTGGCAAAATGTTAATGTGGCGCTGCCGAGTTTATTTATTAAAGGCGGAAATTCCCCTTATATTAAACCGGAAGATGCAGAATATATTTTACAGCAATTCCCTAATGCGACATCATTTACTATAAACGGCTGCGGACATTGGGTTCATGCGGAGAAACCCGACTTTGTTGTTCGTGCCATTAATAGGTTTCTAAATAAGAATTAATTGGTTTAAATGAGAATTAGTTTATGATATAGTCTGCACAGATTGCAGGGTTTTTGCCCCCATTTTGTGTTTTTTTAAAATTTTTCAAAAGGAAAGAAAAATGGCAGTAGTGGGTCTATTTTATGGTAGCGATACTGGTAATACAGAAAATGTCGCAAAAATGATTCAAAAACAGTTAGGTAGTGATTTAGTCGATATTCGTGACATTGCAAAAACTTCAAAAGAAGATATTGAAGCCTATGATTTCTTACTTTTCGGGATTCCGACTTGGTACTATGGCGAATCTCAAGCTGATTGGGATGATTTTTTCCCAACCTTAGAAGAAATTGATTTCACTGATAAATTAGTAGCGATTTTCGGTTGCGGCGACCAAGAGGACTATGCAGATTATTTCTGTGACGCTATCGGTACGATACGCGATATTATAGAACCCCGAGGCGCTATCATAGTAGGTAATTGGTCAACGGAAGGTTACACATTTGAAGCTTCAAAGGCCCTTCTCGAAGAAGGTACGTTTATCGGTTTGTGTATTGATGAAGATCGCCAACCCGAACTCACTGCTGAACGAGTAGAAAAATGGTGTAAACAAATTTATGAAGAAATGTGTTTGGCGGAACTCGCCTAGCATCATACATAAAAGGGGAACTTTATGTCAGAAGAAAACATTAAATTGCTCAAAAAAGTGGGCTTAAAAATAACCGAACCACGTTTAACTATTTTAGCCTTAATGCAAAATCACAAAAATGAACATTTTTCTGCAGAAGATGTATATAAAATTTTGTTAGAAAAGGGCAGTGATATTGGTCTTGCTACGGTTTACCGTGTGCTTAACCAATTTGACGAAGCGCATATTTTAATTCGTCATAACTTTGAAGGAAATAAATCGGTTTTTGAGCTTGCGCCAACAAAACATCACGACCATATTATTTGTGAAGACTGTGGCAAAGTATTTGAATTCTCCGATAACCTTATCGAGCAACGCCAAAAAGAGATTAGTGAACAATATGGTATTAAATTAAAAGCCCATAGTTTGTATCTTTACGGGAAATGTAGCGATATTGAAACATGCGAAGAAATTGTTAAGAAAGACGAAAAATAATTCTCAAAAGAAAATACCCACTTAAATATTAAGTGGGTGCTTTTTTGATTACGTTTTACTCTACTTCCACTTTTCGCCATAAATGCTTGCTGTAGATCGCACCAATAGGATTTTTTTGTACTCCCATTACTGAAGAGGATATATAAACAGCCGTTGTATATTGAAACAGAGGCAATACTAAATTTTCCTGTTGGATAATTTCACTTAATTTTAAATAAATTTCCGACCGCTCTTTTTCCGATGTGCTTTTTAGTGCCTGTTCAAAAAGCTGATCATATCCGGCATTGGTATAACCGCTCTTGTTGTCCGGGCTTTTTGAGTAAAATAACTCTAAAAATGCCATAGGGTGATTAAAATCACCACACCATCCGGAACGAATTAATTGGAAATCACCTTTATTCCGTTTTTCCTGCAATTGCTGCCAACTCATCGGCTCGTCCACTACACGTAATAAGTCCGACTCCGATAATTGTCTCGCTAAGCGATTTGCAATATTTTGATGCAATGAAGTATCGTCATGAGTTAATCGTAAAGTCAACGGTTGCTTTTCCGTAATATGGCTTTGCGCCAACAACTGCTCCGCCAATACGGGTTCCCAACGTGAATTCTGTCCTTGTAACATAGCTTTTGGTAAAAAATAAGAACTTGGAATGGAATACGGCATTTCATTATTTGTAATACCGGTAACGGAAATAAGAGAAGCGATCGCTTTTCGCACTAAAGGATTAGCCAGCTTAGGGTCGAGCAAATTAAATTCGTAAAAATAACCGCATAATTGGGGAAAATATTGGATGTTTTCCGTTTTTTCCCGTACAGACCAAATAATATCCAATTCGCTAATCCGTTTAGTATCATAAGGTACATAATCCACTTGTTTAAATGATACTTTATCCTTTTGCCAATAATACGGATTTTTCACCAAGTGAACCCCTTTTTCATCGCGCAATGAAAGCGTGTATGCCCCGTTTGATACGAACAAACCCAAATCGTGATATTGCGGCAATAACGCAATGTGCGCTAACATCTCAGGCAAATAGGGGGTAGGTTTATCCAATGTTATTACTAAAGTGCGGTCATTTTCAGCTGAGATTCCCAAATCTGTTAACGGCTGTTTTTTTTCCAAAACAGGTTTCGCTCCTTTCAAATTTAAATACTGCAAATAAGCTTTAAGCGGACTTTCGGATTGAGAGAGGGATTGCCAAGAGAGAACAAAATCTTGTGCAGTTAAAGGCGCACCATTTGACCATTTCAGCCCCTCACGTAAAATAAACGTCCAATTTTGATTATCTTGGGTTTTCCAGCTCTCTGCCGCCGCCGGAACAATATTACCTTGCTCATCATAAGCCGTTAGTCCTTCAAACAGATCCCGAATAAGAGAAAGCTGTTCTTCCTCTTTCACTTGCCAAGGATCTAAAACTGCATTGAATTTTATGCCACGTATCAGTTTTTCACGATTGTTTTTAGCCGGTGGCTGTTCTACTGGAATAGTAGATTCAGACTGAGATTGAGGTAACGTTGGATTATTTAGATTATCCTTATCACAACCACTTAGTAGCGTAAAAATAACCGCAAAAATAACCGCACTTTTCAGATGTACAGGGAAAAAATTATTCATTTTCCATCCTTTCTCTTTGTACGGAATCAACTTCTGATTCTTCCTCAGTTTTAATCCAAAATAAGAAAAACCAATACTTCACAACAATTAATAAGGCAATAATACTTCTGCCCACCACACTGGGAGTAAAATAAAAGCCGATTAATAACATTAAACTGGCAAACGCCAAAATAACTATTTTTGTTTTTTTACTCATTGCTCGGCGTTCATTAAAAGACTTCAAATGTTTTTGATAGATAGACGTACCAAGAAACCAGGTTTCTAAACGTGTTGAGCCTTTCGCAAAGAAAAACAACGTCAGTAAAAGAAACGGAGTGGTTGGCAAAAGCGGAAGAAAAATACCAACAATACCGAGCGCAAGAAAAATAAAACCAAGCAAAATATAAACGTATTTCATAACATTCCTAAATAATTTAAATGCGAACCATTATTGCTGATTTTTTAGATTTTTCAACCTTGATATTATAGAATTCACCGTCATATACAGAACAACTTAAAAAAGGAAATATCTATGTCAAATCCATTACTCAATATCCAAGGGCTACCACCTTTTTCACAAATCAAACCGGAACATATTCAACCTGCGATTAAAAAACTTATTCAAGATTGTCGTGACACAATAGAACAAGTCTTAAATCAACCGCACTTTACTTGGGAAAATTTTATTTTACCTTTAACAGAAGTGAGCGATCGTCTAAGTCGGGCTTGGTCGCCGGTTTCCCATTTAAATTCGGTAAAAAACAGTCCTGAATTACGCGAGGCCTATCAGGCTTGCCTACCTCTACTTTCCGAATATAGTACTTGGGTTGGTCAGCATAAAGGACTTTATAATGCGTATTTAGCCCTCAAAAATAGTTCCGAATTTGCCACTTATTCCGTGGCTCAAAAAAAAGCGATTGAAAATTCCTTACGGGATTTTGATCTTTCCGGTATTGCTTTATCGCAAGAAAAACAAAAACGTTATGGTGAAATTTCAACAAGATTATCCGAACTAAGTTCACAATTCAGTAATAATGTGCTTGATGCGACTATGGGTTGGGAAAAAGTAGTTGAAGATGAAACGGAGCTAAAAGGGCTACCGAAATCCGCACTGCAAGCGGCAAAACAATCCGCTCAAAGTAAAGGATTAAAAGGCTATCGCTTTACTCTTGAAATTCCAAGCTATTTGCCGATTATGACATACTGTGAAAATCAAGCATTGCGCGAAGAGATGTACCGTGCTTACGCAACCAGAGCCTCAGAACAAGGACCGAATGCCGGCAAATGGGATAACAGTAAAATCATGGAAGAAATTCTCACTTTACGCATAGAGTTGGCAAAATTACTCGGTTTTAATACTTACACCGAACTTTCCCTTGCGACTAAAATGGCGGAAAATCCGCAACAAGTGTTGGATTTCTTAGATAATTTGGCGAAACGCGCCAAACCACAGGGTGAAAAAGAATTAACGGAGCTTAAGGTTTACAGTGAAAAAGAATTTGGTATCACAAACCTTGAACCTTGGGATATTGCTTTCTACAGCGAGAAACAAAAACAACATCTATACGCCATCAACAATGAAGAACTTCGTCCCTATTTTCCGGAAGATCGTGTGATCTCCGGCTTATTTGAACTGATTAAACGCATTTTCAATATCCGTGCGGTAGAGCGTTTTGGCGTAGATACCTGGCACCAAGATGTGCGTTTCTTTGATCTCATCGATGAAAATGATCAATTACGCGGCAGTTTTTATCTTGATCTCTATGCCCGCGAAAACAAGCGTGGCGGTGCTTGGATGGATGATTGCATAGGTAGAAAACGTAAACCGGACGGTTCCGTTCAAACACCCGTGGCATATTTAACTTGTAACTTTAATGCACCTATTGGTGATAAACCGGCATTATTTACCCATGATGAAGTCACCACGCTTTTCCACGAATTCGGACACGGTATTCACCATATGCTCACACAAATTGACGTATCTGATGTGGCAGGCATTAACGGCGTGCCTTGGGATGCAGTGGAATTACCAAGCCAATTTATGGAAAACTGGTGCTGGGAAGAAGAGGCTTTGGCATTTATTTCCGGTCACTATGAAACGGGAGAACCTTTACCAAAAGAAAAATTAGTACAACTATTGAAAGCAAAGAACTTCCAAGCTGCGATGTTCGTCTTACGCCAACTTGAGTTCGGAATTTTCGATTTCCGTTTACATCATACTTTTGATCCGGAAAAAGCAAACCAAATTCTCAATATGCTCAAAGCCATCAAATCACAAGTTGCAGTGATTAAAGGCGTAGATTGGGCAAGAACACCGCATAGTTTCAGCCATATCTTTGCCGGAGGCTATGCCGCAGGTTATTACAGTTACTTATGGGCGGAAGTGCTATCTGCCGATGCATTTTCACGCTTTGAGGAAGAAGGGATTTTCAACCCAATCACCGGAAAATCCTTCCTTGATGAAATATTAACCCGTGGCGGTTCGGAAGAGCCGATGGAACTTTTCAAACGCTTCCGAGGCCGTGAACCGCAGCTAGATGCTCTGTTAAGACATAAAGGTATCGTAAATTAATCAATAACCAACAAAGCCCTGAATTTTCAGGGCTTTTCTATAGATAAAGTGCGGTCATTTTTTAAAGAGATTTATCTTTACTCTGACACATCGTCTTCATTAATCTCAACGAATTTCACGATCACAACATAAACTATTCCATTTATACAGAAAATCTTTTGTGTTTATAAGTTTAATAAAACATGGGAAATATTTTCTTGTTTTTTTCTTTATCAACTCGGCTTCTAAGAAATATTTTTCTGTTGTGATTGATTTATCAAGCTTAATAAATTCCAGTTCATATTCTTTAGAATTGATCATAGTACATAACTGAGAAAAATCCATAAATTTCCTAATCGTAAAAAAATGTTTATTAAAAAAGCGAATATTATGAAACATACCTATTTCATAGTTGTATTCCATATCAGAATCATGATGGTTAAAAACAATGCAAGATTTATCTGTTTTCAAATGCTTTCCGGATTGATTTTCCGGATGCGTATTGCATACCACAAACCCATCTTCAAATTCAAAACAAACCTTGTTATCTACCACCTGAATACCTGTACACAAGCAATCATGTAACGAAATAATATTCGGAATGGTTTCTTGTTCAATATGTATAAAATTCATTTTTATTGCTCATTAATATATGGGATTTTACACGACGTTCTCATTAAATAATGATTTAGAAGGTTTGCCCCGTTATAACGCATTAAAAAATCAATATAGTTTGTGGTAAAGAAAACCCGATCTCAAGCCTCAAGTGCCGCAATGTCATCTTGCATCATCACATAATCCGTTTCATAAATCTTAGTTAAAGCACGTTTATCACGCTTATCCAAACGAAGTTCTACATATTCTAAATCTTTAAGATTTAATCCTAACCTTTTAAATACATCAAACTCATATAAGTGACTGCAATAACATGGTAAAACTTTCCACAATGCATTCCGGTTCATCTTCTATATCATAGAGAAATTCTCCCTCATCATCACAGAATATTTCAACGTCAAAAAATAGAATTTCCCCTTTTGGCGAAAGAATTAATAAATCTCCGGCAAGCGTTTGAGCGATCGGTAAACCGTAACCATAATTTGGCACATTGTTAAAAATTTCGCTTAATCGAAGCTCCCGATTATCAGTGACTAGGTTATAAAAATAGTCAATTTCAATCTCGTCATTAAATACGCAAGCAACCGGCGATCCACCGTTATAACGCAGTAAAAAATCACGATAATCTTGGGGTAATGAAAAACCGATTTGTCGTTCTAACATACTTATATCGCCCACTGTCACCTTGTAAGGATTATTATCATGCGCCTTATTGTTCTTAGATTTATCTTGTATTAAGGGCGTATTTTTTATTTTATAATTCCGCCAACCAAAATAGAACGAGACGATACCCAATAAAAGGGAAATAACCAAAACCGCCTCTCCTCCGGCTAAGTTATAAATTACGCTGATCGGTCGCCACAGAACAATCTCTTTTTGTTCCGCCTCCGCCTGAAGGATTTGATAATAGCTAACACCGCCTATTGCCCAACAACATACCGCCCAGAAAAATCCGATGAGCAAAGGTAACATTTTTGATGTCGATAATTTGTCGAGATACATATAACGTTGAACAAATTGCGGATTATGTACAGGATGTTTCATCGGTAAACCTCCTGCACGGAAAGCGGAAGTTTCACTTTATCGAGGGATAATTTTTCTGTCGGTTTTTGTAATAAAAAAACACGATGCTTTTGCTTATCAACAAAAGCAGCCTGTGTTTTACCATTATGCGAAAAGTGCGGCTGAAATTCTACAAGAATTTTGCCTTTAAATTTTTCATCGTGCAACAAGGTTTTAATATCAAATGCCTGTCCAACCTCGGCTATCGGATTAGGGTGATAATTAATACTAATGGCATATCGATTATTATCTAGAACTTCCTCAATTTTCACCCAAAACCTATCTCGCACTGTGCCACCCTTTTGGACTTTTACAAAATATTTTGTACCAAGTTCCGGTGTGGCATCATAACTATCCCATAGGCTAGTGAGAATATACCAATCTATTTTCTCGCCTTTTTGCACTTTGTGATAGACGGCATACCCCATCCCTCCTACCACTAAAATTACTATCGCAAGCCAAATTTTTGCGCCAACTGTAAAACGCCAAGTGCGGTCAAATTTATCGGTATTTTGGCGTTCCCGTTTAAAAAAACTTTCCATCTCCAAAGTCCAATCAACCGTGGCAATAGGTTCATTACCCTTTTCACGAGCAAATACACCGGCAAGTTTTGGTGAGGTTCGATCGATAAAACCACGGTATTCCTCATAAGAATAAAGGCTCAGTACCATGGTTTCGGTTTGGTTTGATAGCGGGCAACGCAAGTGATTGACACGAACTTCACGCACTAATTTAAAATTATGAAAGTGTGATTCATAAGCAGAAAAAATCATAGTGAATATCCATAAAAAAATCGCGCGGATATTGCTACCGTGCGATTTTTCTTTTATTAGTATTTCAATTAACCGTTGTAACGTTTAAATATTAAGGTTGCATTCGTACCGCCAAAACCGAAACTGTTTGACATCACCGTGTGCAAACCTGCATTTTCTTTGGTTTCTGTCACGATATTGCAACCTTCCGCCACTTCATCCAAGGTTTCAATATTAATGCTTGGAGCAATAAAATCATTATCCAGCATTAACAATGTGTAAATGGCTTCATGCACGCCTGCCGCCCCTAAAGAGTGGCCGGTCATTGATTTAGTGGAAGAAATTGCCGGTATATTTTCACCAAACACATTTTTGATTGCGCCCAATTCTTTCACATCACCAACCGGAGTTGAAGTGCCGTGAACATTAATGTAATCAATTGGAGTATCCACTGTTGCCATAGCCTGTTTCATACAGCGTTCCGCCCCTTCGCCGCTAGGTGCAACCATATCATAGCCGTCTGAAGTTGCGCCATAACCCACGATTTCCGCATAAATTTTTGCACCGCGAGCAAGGGCGTGTTCTAATTCTTCCACCACCACAACCGCACCGCCACCGGCAATCACAAAACCGTCACGGTTGGCATCATAAGCACGAGACGCTTTTTCCGGCGTATCATTATATTTCGTGGAAACCGCTCCCATTGCATCAAATTCAGTGGCACATTCCCAAGATAACTCTTCCGCACCGCCTGCAAACACAACATCTTGTTTACCTAATTGAATTAATTCTAGTGCATGACCGATACAGTGTGCCGAAGTCGCACAAGCCGAACTAATCGAATAGCTCACACCACGGATTTTGTAAGGTGTAGCAAGACAGGCAGAAACACTGGAAGCCATGGTTTTTGTTACCGCATAAGGGCCGATTGCCTTCACACCGCGCGGACCACGCGCCGCATCACAGGCAATCAATTGATTATGCGCAGATCCCGTACCTGCCCCGATAACTAAACCGGTACGATCATTTGATACCTGTTCTTCCGTTAATCCCGCATCTTCAATTGCTTCACGCATAGAAAGATAAGCATAAGCCGCCGCATCGCCCATAAAACGATACACTTTACGATCAATATGTTCGCTTGGATCTAATTTAATCGTGCCTGCAACATGACTACGCATTTTCATCTCAACAAATTCAGGCACAATTTCAATACCCGATTTTCCTGCTTTTAGCGAGGCAAGCACTTCTTGTTTATTGTTACCGATACTGGAAATAATACCAAAGCCTGTAATAACAGCTCTTTTCATTGCTTCTTCCTTTTTGTTTCATATGTCAAAATAACGGCTCAAAACTACTACGAAATAAAAATATTTCAAGTAATAATTCATTTGTTCGACCAGTTAGGCGCGGTAAACCCCAACAGAGCTAACAAATTTCAATAACCCTTAAAATTCCGTTATTATAAGTCAATTCAATAATGCAAGAAAGGAATAAAAATGCTCGCCGTTCAGTATGCAGACATTCATTTTAATGAACAAAATACTCCTATTTCCAATCAATTTGACGATGTTTATTTCTCCAATCAGGATGGATTGGCAGAAACGGATTATGTGTTTTTACAAGGTAATCAATTATGGGAACGTTGGCTCACTTATGAAAATGCTCATTTTGTGATTGCCGAAACTGGCTTCGGCACAGGGTTAAACTTTTTTGCCGCCCTCCAATTATTTCGAGAATTTCGCCAAAAATATGTCAATTCGCCTCTCAAACGCCTCTATTTTATTTCTTTTGAAAAATATCCGCTAAAACCGATCGCACTTCAGCAAGCCCATTCGACATATCCGCAATTTGTCGAATTAAGCCAACATTTACAACGTTACTGGCACGCACCGATTAAAGGCTGTCAACGCATTCATTTTGATGAAACCTCCCTTGATTTATGGTTTGGGGATGTAACAGAAAATTTACCGCAACTTGGCGATTATATGAACGAGCATATTGACGCTTGGTTTTTAGACGGATTCGCACCAAGCAAAAATCCGGATATGTGGAACGAAAACTTATATGCCCAAATGTATCGGTTCACCAAAGCGAATGGTACTTTTGCCACCTTCACCGCCGCAAGTGCGGTCAAAAAAGGGTTAGAATTCGTAGGGTTTGAGGTAACTAAACGTAAAGGTTTTGGCAAAAAACGGGAGTGCCTAAGCGGGCAAAAAACACAAGCAAAACCGACCGCACTTTCAGCGCCTTGGTATTTACCCCAACCGGCCGCGCTGAAAAAGCAAGACATTGCAATTATCGGTGGGGGCATTGCCTCACTCTGTACAGCTATTTCATTACTTCAACGCGGATCCGAGATCACTCTTTATTGTGAAGATGAGCAACCCGCACTCAATGCTTCCGGCAATAAACAAGGGGCGTTTTATCCTCAGCTTAGCGATGATAATCCTCTTACCGTACATTTTTATCTTCATGCCTTCTCCTACGGCAAACAATTACTTGATTGGGCGATAAAACAAGGTATTGAATTTGAACATGAATTTTGTGGCGTGGCATTGTGTGCCTATAATGAAAAAAGTGCGGTCAAATTGGAAAAAATTGCCCAATTAGACTTGCCTAATGAAATATTTGAAATGCTCAATACTGAGGCATTAAGCGAAAAGGTCGGCTTACCGCTTTCCTGCGGCGGTGGGTTTATTTCTCAAGGTGCATGGATTGCACCTCGCCAATTTGTACAAAATACCTTTTCACTACTTGAAAAATGTGGCGTAAAGATCAAAACTTCACAAAAAATTACCGCACTTTCCCAAACCCAATCCGGTTGGCAAGTGCATAATAGCCAAAATGACATCGCCGAGCACGAGGTTGTGATACTCGCCAACGGCTATAAAATTACTGATTTTGTTCAAACAGAAAAACTTCCGCTCTACCCCATTCGCGGACAAGTAAGCCAAATTCCCACTTCCGAAAATTTACTGAAACTTAAGTCCGTACTTTGTTACGATGGCTATCTCACTCCGGCAGATCACGCTAAAACCAGCCATTGTCTTGGCGCAAGTCATATACGTGATAATACGGTTCGTCACTTTAGTGAACAAGAACAACGGGAAAACCAACAGAAACTGCAACAAAATATTGCTCAAAGTTGGACACAAGATGTGGATACCTCGGGCAATTTTGCACGAATAGGCATTCGTTGCTCCGTGCGAGATCTCGCTCCAATGGTGGGAAATGTCCCCAATTTCCCCCGACAACGCGAAGATTATAACAATCTCTTTAATCTCCGCCGCCGTAAGCAAGTGATTCCAAGTGCGGTCAATTTTCCCAACCTTTTTCTGGTTGCCGCATTAGGATCACGTGGATTAACCTCCGCCCCTTTATTAGGCGAAGCTTTAGCATCATTAATTTACGGCGAACCCTTGCCTTTAGGGGAGAAGATTATGCAAAACCTATCCGCCAATCGTTCTTGGGTAAGAAAATGGTTAAAAGGCTCGGAGGTGAAATAATTCTTTCCTTAAAAAAGCCTATCTTCCAAATGAAAATAGGCTTTCTTTTAAGAAAATAGAGGCGAAAAATTATTTATAACTTAATTCATTCCAACGCAACTCATTTTTTAATTGAGAAAGTTCTGTATTTTCATTGATATGAATAAATTCAATGTCAAAATATTCTGCAAACATACGTAACATATCGGCATCCACATCTAAGCTAAATGCACTATGATGCGCACCGCCGGCTAAAATCCAAGCTTGAGTTCCCACATCAAAATTAGGCTTAAGCTGCCAAAAAGCGTGTCCAACCGGTAAATTAGGCATTTCTTGCGGTTTTTCTACCACATCCAAATCAGCCACAACCATACGGAATCGATTTCCCATATCAACAATGGTTGCGTTCACCGCACGACCGGTTTTTGCCGTGAAAATCAAACGGGTTGGATCTTCTTTGCCGCCGATACCAAGCGGTTTTATATCTAAAAGCGGTTTATCATCAGTGATGGAAGGGCAAACTTCCAACATATGCGCGCCAAGCACCACTTCATTATTTTCGGCTAAATGATAGGTATAATCTTCCATAAAGGAACTTCCTTTCGGCAATTTATATCCCATTACTTTTATTGCCCGAACCAACGCAGCGGTTTTCCAGTCTCCTTCACCGCCAAATCCATAACCTTGTTGCATTAAACGTTGTACCGGTAATCCCGGCAATTGTTTCATATTATGTAGATTTTCAAATGTATCCGTAAAGGCTTTAAAACCTCCGTCATCTAAGAAACGTTTTAGACCCAATTCAATTTTCGCCGTATCAAAAAGTGCGGTACGTTTTTCACCGTTTTTTTGTAATTTAGCACTGATTTGGTATTCTTTTTCGTACTCTTTAACCAATGCCTCCGCATCTTCATTAGTGACGGCATGAATACTTTCAACCAATTGATAAACACCATAACCGTTAACGCTGTAACCAAATTTGATCTGGGCTTCAACCTTATCTCCTTCAGTGACAGCAACTTGCCGCATATTGTCTCCAAAACGTGCGATGCGTAAATTTTTTTGATCATAAATCGCAGCTAAAACTCGTTGCCAACGATTAATTTTTTCTAGCACAGCGGCTGTTTTCCAATGTCCCACAACAATGGTTCTGGCTTTACGCAAACGGGATACCAAGAAACCAAATTCACGATCACCATGTGCGGTTTGATGAAGGTTCATATAATCCATGTCAATCTCGTTCCAAGGAATAAATTGATTAAATTGGGTATGAAATTGTAATAATGGTTTGTTTAACCGAGTTAAACCCGCAATCCACATTTTTGCCGGTGAAAACGTATGCATCCACGCAATAATTCCGACACAGTTATCTTGGTTATTCGCCGATTGACAAATAGATAGAATTTCTTCCGGTGAAGTGGCTAATTCTTTTAGCTTAATCTTGATAAACGGATTTTGTTGATTCAAATACTTTGTGATTTGCTCGGCGTTTTGTTTCACTTGTTGCAATGTTTTATCACCGTATAAATGTTGGCTTCCTACAACAAACCAAACCTCCAGATTTTTAATAAATTCCATAATCATCTCCTACGATATCGTTAAAATTTTTGCATTAACAGCTTCTTGAACAATAGAAAGCCCCTGAGAATAACGTTTAATAAATGCGTTATATCCTTGAACCGTCTCACTATCCGGATAAACAATCTCTTTATTGCAACGACCAAAAATGTCTTCATCTAAATAGGTTTCAAGAGATTTATGCTTATGTGAAAGATAATTGGCTAATAATGCAATTCCCCATGCCCCTCCCTCTGTCGCAGATTCCGTGACAGCGATAGGCACATTGAGTGCGCCAGCCAAAATTTTTTGTGCGATACCTTTTGTTTTGAAAATGCCTCCGTGGGCTAAAATTTGTTGGATTTTGACTTTTTCCCGTTGCAGTAAAATATCCACACCAAGCTTCATCGCACCAAAGGCAGTATAAAGATGAACCCGAATAAAATTGGCTAAATTAAAATTTGCTTTCATCGGATGTAAGAACATCGGACATCCTTCGTTTAAGCCGACGCCATGCTCCCCGGAATAAAAGCCATAAGCAAGCAAATTGCCACAGTCATCCTCACCTTCTAACGCTTTTGTAAATAGGGTTTCATAAAGTTTGCTTTGACTGACATTTACACCAAATGTCGCCAGACATTCACCGAATAAACTCACCCAAGCATTAATGTCCGATGTACAATTGTTGGCATGTGCCATTGCGACTAATTTGCCGCTTGGTGTAGTTACCACATCTAATTGTTCATATACTCTCGACAGCTCTTTTTCCAATACAATCATGGCAAAAGCCGAGGTTCCTGCCGAAATATTTCCGCTTTTTTCTTTGACACTGTTAGTTGCCACCATACCGGTTCCGGCATCCCCTTCCGGCGGACAAAGCGGGATACCGGCTTGTAATTCACAACTTGGATCAATCAATTTAGCACCGGATTCCGTCAACAAGCCGGCATATTCTCCGGCATTTGCTACTTTGGGTAAAATATGACGAATCTTCCAGGGATAACCCAATTCACCGATAAGCCGATCAAATTGATCTAGCATTTTTTGATTAAAATCATGTGTTTGAATATCAATAGGAAACATTCCGGAAGCTTCACCGATTCCCAAAACTTTCTTATCAGTTAATTTCCAATGAATATAACCTGCTAACGTTGTTAAAAAATCAATATTCGGTACATGCTCTTCTTTATTTAAAACGGCTTGATATAAATGAGAAATACTCCAACGTTGCGGAATGTTATATTGAAAAAGTGCGGTCAATTTTTCAGAAGATTTTGACGTGATATTATTACGCCAGGTGCGGAAAAAGGTCAGCTGATTACCCGCTTTATCGAATGGCATATAACCATGCATCATGCCACTAATACCAATTGCTTTCGCCTGCCTAATCACCACATTGTATTGTTTTTTGACGGATTCGGAGAGCGAGGCGTAAGCACCTTGTAAACCCTGCCAAATTTCTTCTTGAGGATAAGTCCAAATACCGTCAATAAGATGATTTTCCCATTCAAATTCGCCTTTGGCTAAAATATTTCCTTTGCTATCAATTAAAACCGATTTAATTCTTGTTGAACCAAATTCAATACCGATAGAAATATTGCCCTCTTCAATTATTTGTTTAATCTTTTGCATTGTCACCACCTTTATTCCTTAAACGGATGAGTAGTAGATTAACGATTTTTTTTATCAATCGTTAGACAATGATAGGCTACAAAGATGGACAAAAAAGTTGCATAAGAAAATATGAGAACTCGATCAAATTTTATCTTGAATCCCGAAAACGAGAGGGGCTCAAACCGGTGTAACGTTTAAAGATTCGTGAAAAATATAATTGATCGTCATAACCTAATTGGCGAGCGATATGATAAATGGGTTCACCGGAAGCATGTAATAAATGTTTTGCTTTAATCATTCTTTGCTCTTCCCGCCATTTTACGATACTTGTGCCAATTTGTTGGGCAAATAAGTGAGTGAGTCGAGAAGTGGACATACAAGCCTGCTTGGCTATTTCATTAATCGTATAGTTTTTATCAATATTATCGGAAATAAAATGGCAGGTTTCGAGTATTCTGGGATCAAGCATTCTTTGTTTATTTGCCGGGTCAAATCGAAAACAACGAATTAATAACTGTTCCAATAAACACATTGAGACGGCTTCCGAAAGCGGGTCATCAGAATTATATTCCTCTTCAATCTGTAAAAACAAAGAGAGAATCTGTTGATAACTTTGTTCATTGGGAATTGTCAGTCTTCCGACATTATTAACCGTATCGGTCCACTTAACCCAATCCAGCCAAAATGCTCTTGGTCGAAAATAAATCCACTGATGATGCCAACTCGGCGAATTATTGGCTCGATGGTAATAATGAACGGCATTTGGCGGAAATAAAAGCAAATCCCTGACTTGGCAATTAAATGCCTCTTTCCCTTGAAATATCCGTCCCTCTCCTTTTGTTGTGAGATTAATGATATATCCCCTCATTCCATGTGGGCGATTAATCGTAAAATCTAATTCACTGTTTTCTTCAATCGGCGTACAACCGGCAACTAAATAAGCATTAAAGTTATAGCCGGGTAATAACGGGTTCAGTTGAACATTATTTTTATTTCTGATTTTCATATTATCTCTCAAATTGCACACCCTACTTAGGATATTGTTCTAGCAAAAAACCAATTGGCTCACAAGCATAGATATAAAATACGGATAAATATAAAACAAAATGCGGAGACTGAAGTATCCGCATTATTACCTATTCACATTTTTACTTTATTAGTTTTTGCTTGTATCTATCAAATATAACGGCAATCAATAGAATCAGACCTCTTACAACATATTGAGAAAATGGCGAGATATTTAATAAATTCATGGCATTTTCAATAGTGCCTAAAATTAATACCCCGGCTATGATAAATGAAATTTTAGCTACGCCACCATTCAGAGATACGCCGCCAAGCACGCAAGCTGAAATTGCCACTAATTCAAAGCCAATGGAAGTCATGGGTTGTCCGCTTGTCATTCTAGCGGCAAGAATAACACCGGCGAGCGCAGAAATTGCCCCTGATACGACAAAAATAATTAATTTCGTGCGATCAACATTAATGCCGGCTAATCGTGCCGCCTCTTCATTGCCGCCGATAGCCAAAGTATTACGTCCATAAGTAGTTTTACTTAATAAAAAACCAAAGATAGCAATACAAATAATAGTAAATAAAATTGGTAAAGGAATACCAAATAAATTTTGATAGCCTAACTCGAAAAATTCTTCTTTTGTAATACCTACTGCTTTACCATCAGAAATAATATAACCGAGACCGCGTGCAATTTGCATACTTGCCAAGGTTGTAATTAAGGAATTAATTTTTAATTTCGCAATAACAAAACCGTTTATCAAACCGATAAAAGCGCCTAGTGAAACGCCTGATAACACGCCTAACGTTACGCTTTGAGTAAGATTAATCACTGTTGCAGTGACAACACCGGCGCACGCAATGACAGAAGCGACAGACAAATCAATTTCACCGGCAGCAAGACAAAATAACATACCGCAAGCAACCATACCGCTCATTGAAATGGCTAATCCTAAACCTTTCATATTAATAACAGTTGCAAAATTAGGAATAAATAAACAAGCAGAAATAAAAATAACAGCAAAAATTAACAACATACCATAAGCATTCCAAATTTTATTAAATCTGCTCATATTGTGAGTTTGAGAAGTTACTGAAGTCATAAAAATTCTCCTTATATTACTTAGCTACGGTTTCAAAGATATCGGTTTCCACCATAGCAAGTTTCAAAACACGCTCTTCCGTTGCCTCTTCACGTTCTACAATACCTGTAATTTGTCGATTTCTCATGACCATAATGCGATCGGATAAACCGATAACCTCAGGTAAATCGCTTGAAATCACAATGATTGCAATCTTTTCATCAGCTAGTTTAAAAATCAGATCATAGATTTCGGATTTTGCCCCTACATCAATACCGCGTGTCGGCTCATCCAATAGAAGCACTTTAATATCCTCGGACAACCATCGTCCTAAAATGACTTTTTGTTGGTTTCCACCGGATAAATTCATAATAAGTTGCTCAATAGACGGTGTTTTCACATTCATTTGTTGGCATTGTTTCTCTGCATTTTGTTTTTCCCAAAACTCATTAATGATAAATTTAAAGAAATTATGGGATCGTCTTGCGCTTAAATTTATGTTTTCCGAAACGCTCGCCAAAGGAATTATTCCTTCTTTTTTACGATCCTCTGGACATAACACTATGCCTTGTTCAATAGCATCTTTGGGGCAAGTTATCTTGATACTTTTTCCGTCTAACTCAATATTTCCTTGAATCATTGGATCCGCACCAAAAATAAGCTTAAATAACTCCGAACGACCGGCGCCAACCAACCCAAATAACCCGAGAATCTCTCCCGCTTTCACTTCAAGATTAAAACTTCCCGGCAATTTTTTGCTTGAAAGTGCGGTCAGTTTTAACCGTGTTTTCCCTATTTCTCTTGAACGATAATGATAAATATCGCCTAAATTACGTCCAACCATACTACGCACTAGCGTGTCATTATTAATCCTTGATAAATCTGAAAACGTTTCAATAAATTGACCGTCTTTCAATACGGTGATTTCATCACTAATACGGAAAATCTCCTCCATGCGATGAGAAACGTACAAAATAACCTTTCCTTCCGCTTTCAACTCTTCAATCACTGCAAACAATTTTTCGATTTCAGGAGCAGACAAGCTACTAGTCGGTTCATCAAACGCAATAATTTTCGCTCCACGGCTCAATGCTTTTGCAATTTCAATCATTTGCCATTGACCAATGGAAAGTTCTCTTAAAGGAGTATTTGGTGAGATATTTAAGGCTAATTTATCCAAGTATTTTTGCGTACGGCTTAATAATTCTTTCTGGTTAACCAATCCAAAAGAATGGGGGAATTGACCCAAACAAAGATTTTCTGCAACCGTCATGTCCGGTACGATATTTAATTCTTGATAAATAATAGCAACTCCGGCAAGTAAGGCATCTTTTGTTGTGCGAAACGTAAGAGAGCGTCCCCCAATATGCATTTTTCCTTCCGTCGGCAAATAGTTACCACTTAAAATTTTCAGTAAGGTAGATTTACCGGCACCATTTTCTCCCATAAGGGCATGTACTTTCCCCTCATAGCATTTAAATGACACATTTTGTAATGCTTTAACTCCAGGAAAAGATTTGCTAATTTGGTCAAATTCTAAATAAGGAATTTGCATAAATATTTCCTCCTTACCGATATTTTAATGACATTCAACTAAAGCCCCTTTTTCTCCAACTCTAGTTTAAAGTTATCTCGCATCAGTAATACGGGATCACCAATCGGCGTATATTTTGGTGGCTCAATCCCCTCTTTAACCCATTTATAAAGCATTTCCGTACTACGATAGCCATGCACATCGGGGCTTGGCAGTAATGAGCCGACAAAACCGGTCATTTTAGGCTTTGAAAGCTCACTTACTGCATCTGTACCATTAATACCGATACCGATAACATTTTCAGCTTTAAAGCCCTGCCCTTCCGTAGCCCTAATTCCCCCTAATACGGTATTATCATTCATCCCGACTATTAACCAATTTTTCACTTCGGGGTGCTGCACTAACATGGCATTAGCGGCATCTAACGCGCCTGGAATATCATTACTTTTCGTGGGCGATTTATAGATTTGTTTTTCAGGGAATCCTGCTTTGATTAATGCAGAAATAGAGCCGTCTGTACGGCGACGGGCAGTATCCAGTTCGTCTGCAGTGATAGCTAATACCGCGGTTTCATTGACATTCCAACTGCGTTTTTGCATTTCCTTATACAATTCTAAACCTTGACGTTCACCAATTTCTGTTGCAGCCATCATGATAATCGGCACATTATTCATAGGTTCTCCGGCTGCATTCAAGAATTGATCATCGACCGTAATCACTTTCAAATCATAAGAACGTGCCTTTGCCATAATCGCCGGTCCCAATTTAGGATCTGGTGTACAAATAACAAAACCTTTTGCACCGCTTGCTGCTAAATTATCTATAGCATTTAATGTTTTTTCACCGTCAGGAATAGCCATTTTAATAATTTGAACATCACCAAGATCTTTGGCAGCTTTATCCGCAAATGCCCATTCCGTTTGGAACCATGGTTCTTCCGGCTGTTTAACCAAAAAGCCTAATTTAATAGGTTCCGCAGCTTGGATAGAAATAGACATAGAACCGGTTGTAGCCAATACTGAAACAACCATTAATGATTTTAAGAAATTTCGTTTATTCATTGCGAGATCCTCAATATAAATACATCAATAAATGAATATTACCGCCTTCGAAACAGCTTACTTAACGACTTTACCGTCCGATGACAGGATAATACTGTATTTATTAATGATTAAACTGAGATCTGGATCACAGTATGAATTTATTGCAAAATAATCCATATTTTCAGCAAATCCCTCCTGACAAGTTGAGAAATTTCGTATAAATACCCCAACTTTTTATACGAAATTTAACTTAATATTTTGATGTCACTTCATTTCATTCCACAAGAAAAAATGGAGTAAAAACAAAAATAACGCACTATTTTTATAGTGCGTTATTTTTGTAATGCTAAATTATTAAAGGTAATACAATAATTTTCTGAATAGAATCTTACTCGATTAAAAATTTCACCAAATCCACCACAAACTCCAACCGTACTTTATTATCTGAAAGCTCCTTCATAAACTTAAATTTCGACGGGCCATCAAAACGATAGACAATCGGTTCTTTTTGAATAAGCCGAATAAATTTTTCCGGCGCAACTTGTGTTGTTGGTGAAAATTCAATAAAGCCCCCTTGTGTGCCGGCATCAATACGAAGCACTTTTAAAGGTTCGATCAATAAACGGAGTTCGGCAATTTGCAGTAAATTTTTCGTTGCCTCCGGTAACAAACCAAAACGGTCGATCAATTCGACTTTTAACTCGTCTAATTCTTGTCTTGTCTCGGCGGCGGCAATACGTTTGTAGAAGGATAAACGCATATTCACATCGCCTAAATATTCATTCGGTAACAAAGCCGCGACTCTCAGTTCGATTTCAGCCTGTTGTCGGGTTAATTCTTCTAAAGACGGCTCACGTCCTTCTTTTAAAGCTTTCACTGCCGCATCGAGCAATTCCATATAAAGGGAAAAACCGATAGTTTCAATTTGTCCGCTTTGTTCGTTCCCCAGCAGCTCCCCCGCACCACGAATTTCTAAATCGTGGGTGGCAAGAATAAAACCGGCCCCAAGATTATCTAAACTTTCCAACGCTTCCAAACGGCGTTGTGCATCTTTTGTCATCATTTTCGCTGGAGGGGTCAGCAAATAGGCATAGGCTTGGTGATGAGAACGCCCTACCCGACCACGCAATTGGTGTAATTGCGCCAAACCAAAATGATCCGCTCGTTCGATGATAATAGTATTTGCCGTCGGAACATCAATCCCTGTTTCAATGATAGTTGAACAAACTAATACATTGTAACGTTGATGATAAAAATCGCTCATTACCCGTTCCAGATCGCGCTCACGCATTTGTCCGTGTCCCACCACCACTCGAGCTTCCGGTACAAGTGCGGTCAATTTTTCTGCCGTATTTTCAATGCTCGCCACATCATTATGTAAATAATATACCTGTCCACCACGCAGAATTTCACGCAAAATCGCTTCACGTACCACTAAGTCATCCTTTTGACGAACAAAGGTTTTAATACTCAAGCGGCGAGCCGGCGGCGTGGAAATAATGGAGAGATCACGAATACCGTTCATTGCCATATTAAGAGTGCGTGGAATCGGGGTTGCGGTAAGTGTGAGAATATCGATATTCGCACGTAATTGTTTAATTTTTTCTTTTTGCCCCACGCCAAAACGGTGCTCTTCATCAATAATCAACAAACCGAGATCATGAAATTTCACATCCGCTTGAATCAGTTTATGGGTGCCGATCAAAATATCCACTTTGCCTTCCGCAAGATTTTGTAGAATTTGTTTTTGTTCTTTCGCAGTTTTAAAACGCGATAACACTTCCACATTCACCGGTAAATTGGCAAAACGATCTTTAAAATTTTCATAATGTTGTTGTGCAAGCAATGTTGTCGGAACTAAAACAGCAACCTGTTTATGATTCATCACAGCCAAAAATGCCGCACGCATTGCCACTTCGGTTTTACCAAAGCCTACATCGCCACAGACTAAACGATCCATCGCTTTTGGCTGACACATATCTGAAATAACGGCGTTAATCGCCATTTCTTGATCATGGGTCTCTTCAAAAGGGAAAGTCGCTGCAAATTGTTGAAATTCTTCACGATCATATTTAAAGGCAAAGCCTTTTGTCGCCTCACGCTGTGCATAAACATCCAACAGATCCGCTGCCACATCACGAATTTTTTCTGCGGCTTTTTGACGTGATTTCGCCCAAGCCTCATTACCCAGTTTATGTAACGGCGCACTTTCATCGGAACCGCCTACATAGCGACTAATCAAATGTAACGAGGTTACCGGCACATAAAGCTTAGATTCATTGGCATAATTCAGGAGTAAATATTCTGCTTTAATGCCTCCAGCATCAAGTGTTACCAAGCCGCCATAACGCCCTACCCCATGCTCCAAATGTACCACCGGTTGCCCGATTTTAAGTTCGGCCAAATTACGCACAAGCGTATCCGGATTAATGGTTTTCCGCTTATCACGTCGGCGCTGTTGAACCCTTTCGCCCAGTAAATTGGCTTCACCAATAATGGCTAGCGGTGAGGATTGCTCAATAATAAAGCCTTGCTCAAAGGAGCTGACCGATAGACTAAATTTTTCTTGCTCTGCCTGTGTGAGGGACTGAATTTGTTTAGGTTTAATTTTTAACGGTTGAAGCAAATCAAGTAGCGTTTCCCTGCGCCCTTCCGTTTCGACTGAAAATAATAGGTTTCCATTGAAATGTTCAATAAATTGACGAAGCTGGCCTAGGGGTTCTTTTTGTTGTGATTGAATAGTGATCGCCGGCAATGAGGCTACCGGTAAATTTTTCTGACGTACCGATGAGCGTACCTTTTCATTTTTAAGTGTAATACGCGGATAGGCTTTCAGGTGGTGATTCACTTCATCAATATTTAACCATAAACGTTCCGGTGGTAATAACGGGCGCATCGGATCCGCTTTACGTTGCTCATAACGCTGCTTTGCATCTTGATAAAAACGCACGCCTTGTGCTTGATTGGTTTCCATCTCGACAAATAACGTTTGTTCAGGCAAATAATCAAATAACGTCGCCATTTCTGCAAAAAATAACGGCTGCCAATATTCAATTCCGGAAATCAATGTTCCCTTACTAATTTGTTGATAAATGTGTTCCGGATCCCGCCGAATTTCCCCAAAAGTTTCTCTAAATTGAGTACGGAAAAATTCAATACCTTTGTCATCAGTAGGAAATTCGTGTGCAGGCAGAAGATCAATGAATTGAATTTCATCTAGCGTGCGTTGCGTATCCACATCAAAAGTGCGGATAGAATCAATTTCATCATCAAAAAAATCTAATCGAAAAGGTACCGCACTTCCCATCGGAAAAAGATCAAGTAATGAACCCCGCACGACATATTCACCATGCTCCAACACTTGCTCTACGGCACGATAACCGGCTGATTCCAGTTGTAAACGCATTTGCTCAATAACAACGCGATCGCCTTTTTTAATCAATAAAACATTATGTTGTAAATACCGGGGCGGGCAAAGGCGCTGCATTAAGGTCGCAATCGGCAACAAAAAAATGCCTTTTTTTGCATTTTGGAGATGAAAAAGCGCGCTTAGACGGGAAGAAATAATATCTTGATGAGGCGAAAAAGTATCATAAGGCAGCGTTTCCCAATCAGGAAACAATCTCACTTCTTGTTCGCTTAATTCCGATAAAATACCGGATAAACGAACCGCACTTCTGGTATCGGGTGTCACTACGACGGTTAAATGTTGGTGTTGTTCGGCAATCTCGCTAATCGCAAGGGCATCGGCACCTTGCAAGACATTACCTAAAATTTTATGATCGTTTGGGTTGGAAGGAATATCGAGTTGGAAAAAAGCGGTTTTCATGAATAATGCGCCAATCTCTTATAAAAATTGATGCATAGTTTACTGAATTAAAAAAGGGGATTCAAGCCAAAATATGTATAAAAAAACAGGTTATTTTTTAAAAAGAGAATCTTCTTTACATAAGTTTCCGTTTTCATCTTCGCGCATTTTTGGTACGCCACAGCAGCTCGGGGAATCAAGATCGTAGGTTTTTAGAAAATTATCATACTTTTCCAAAGCCCGTTTAAACCAGCCTTTTGGTTTCTCTGTTTTTTCTGTTGTCGTCATAAAAGTTCCTCTAAATATTGTTTAATTTCCAAACGAAAACATTCTACGCTTTTTTTCCGGTTAAAGGGAAACTGTTTTTCCGTTAAATAGTTTGAAAGTTGTGGAAAATTGCGTTTATTCTGCGCCCTTAACAAACGTTGAATGGCGGGTATTGAGGAAAATAAAGAGCGGTTGAAATACGCAAAATTTTTTAAGCTTTGCCAATCGTCCTCATTAAGCGCCCAATCAATTTTCCCGCTCATTATTTTTTTAGCTAAGGGATGAATAGATAACCCCATATTACGTTGAAATTGTTGCCGTGCAATTTTCGTCAAAGCACTTCCCTTTTCCGACAAGCCTTTCAAAGCAATAGCCGAATAACAACCGCTACTAGCTTCTTGATGCTCCCCTAAATGGACTAACGCAAAACCGCATTTTTGCCAGAAATACGCTAATTCTTCCGTATAACCGAAACTCACGGAAAGAAAATCAACCTCGGCATTATCCATCGCTTTTATCAAGCTTTGCCCGATACCTTTTTGTCGCCAATGAGGTTGTACGGCAATGCGGGAAATTCGTAAAGATTTCAAACCACAGGCTTCGGGAAAATTGCCGTGAAAACATAAAGATTGCGGCACAAGGTTTCCTTTCGGACGGCGTATTCCTTGTCGGATTTGCTCAATGAGATTTTCATCATTCATTCCGCCTTCCTTCAATGCCCAAATGGCACCAATAAGGTATCGTTGATAACTCGCTAAATAAAAACTTTGCCCTTCGCCGTCAAACAAACGGCGTAAATCAGTGGGCGAAGTACGATAATGCGCCAAGGTCATCAAGCCGTAAAAAGGTTCAGGCGAGCGAGTTAACCGAGACTGTGCAATTTCATGAATCTGAATATTACCTTGCGGGTTATACTCAAGTTGCGCAACTTGATTCTCCGCATCCAACAACAAAAGATCCTCAATAAAATGTTCAATGGCATCATTTTGTTGCCAACGCAAGGGATGATAGAGTTCAAATTGTTGAAAAGTGCGGTGGATTTTTTGTTTAAATTTTAATTCAAAACCACGCCCGGTTCCCTCATAACTATGAATGGTTGTACTAAAAACAATATGGTGGAAATATTGGGAAAACTGTTGTAACAAAGACAAAGGAATCATCGCCGCCTCATCAACCAAAAGCCAAGCATTTTCGGCAAATGCCGCATCTTGCCGTAATCGGTGGGTTAATTCATCCGGTGCAATAAATTCAATGGTTCCTTTCGCAAAATCATATAATGAATTGACCGCACTTTTGTTAGGCGCGGTGAGATAAATCGGGGTATCAATGTGATTAACCAGCAGCCCTAATAATGCTGATTTTCCCCGCCCTCGTTTTGCTGTCAAAAAATACAGATCACATTGCTGTTGCAAGATTTGTTCAAGGATTTGTTGCTGCTCCACTGTCGCCAGTTTGTGTTTTTCCTCATGATAGAAAACTGACGGAAAACTGACCGCACTTGCTTTTCTCAAAATAGGAAAATAGTAGCGTTCCGCACATTGTTTGAAATGATGAATAAAATTTGGTGTGCTGATGGCAGAAGTACCGCCATTCCAACGAAGGCTATCAAAATCAGCGTGTTTTTCTAAATTTTCCCAGTCCGAAAACAACAAACACAAGGTTCCTCCCATTTTCAAGGTGCCGGCAGCAATAGCCAGGGCTTCTAGATGAATGCCGTTTCTTGCATCGAATAAAATGTGTTCAAATTCTTGACCCAGTAAATTTACCGCTTTAGAAAAGGGCACGCCCTGCTCCCCAACAATTAAAACTTGTGGGGGTAAAGACTCGGGTAATATATCAGAAATAAGTACTTGGCATTGGCGATTTGGCATAAGGAATCCTTATCATCATTTCGGTGCATTTTAGCGAAATTTTGATGTTCTACAAAACATGATAAATTTTGACCGCACTTTCCTATCAAAAGCCCTCCATTATTCGCTGTCGATTTTGCCATCATTATGAATAAATTTTGATCTAGCTCACAGTTTTTGTTCTAAATCCTTTCATAGCAATATTGAGTTGCACAATCGTTTACATTATGCTTGCAAAGTTTTTTATAACGTTAGGAGTATTCAATGATTCAAGTAATCGTTGCAGCTCACGGTAAACTTGCCGCAGAGTTGGTGAACTCTTCTGAAATGATATTTGGCGAAGTGGAAGGACTCCACGGCGTTACATTCGTTCCGGGAGAAGGACAGGACACCTTGGTGGAAAAATATGAAGCTATTATTGCTGCATGTGATCCCGCCGATTCGGTGTTGTTTTTGGTGGATTTATTCGGTGGCAGCCCTTATAACGCGGCAGCTCGTGTGGCGGCAAAACGCCCGCAAGATGATATTGTTACCGGCGTAAGTTTACCTATGTTGTTGGAAGTATTGGATGCGAAAGACGATGCGAAATCAGCAGAAGATCTCGCTGCCACAGCAAAAGAAGTAGGAGTGATGGCGGTGAAAAGCTATCGTAAACCTGATGAAACGGCTTCCTTTACCCAAGCGGAAGAGGCAACGGTAAAATCATCGGAAGAACAGGAAACGGAGAAAGACAATATACAATATGATCCAAATGGTCGTATGAGTGTCAATTTATTGCGTATCGATGACCGTTTAATTCATGGTCAGGTAGCGACCTCTTGGGCAAAAGCGGTGAAATGTGAAGCCATTTTTGCGATCAGTGATGAAGTGGCAAATGACGAACTTCGCAAAGAATTGTTACTTCAAATTGCGCCTCCGCATTTGAAAGCCTATGTTATTTCTGTGGATAAAGCGATTAAGGTGTATAACAATCCCAAATATGCCAGCCGTCATATTTTAATGCTGGTAACAAAACCGGAAGATGCGGTGCGTTTAATTGAAGGCGGATTACGTATTGATACCATCAATGTTGGCGGAATGACGCACAAAGAAGGCAATAAACAACTTTCCGATGCAGTCACCGTCAACCCGTCTAATGTGGAAGCATTCAAAAAATTACTCGATATGGGTGTAAAACTCTCACTTCAGAAAGTGGCGGCGAATAAACCGGTTGAGCTTACCCGTGAAAAATTAGATTCAATTAAATTTTAGGAGAGCCTTTTATGTCAACAATGGAACTCATTTTAGTCGTACTGGTTGCGGCAATCTGCGGTATGGGAAGTGTGTTAGACGAACGTCAAACCCACCGCCCGCTTTTTGCTTGTACCATGATAGGTCTAGTCTTAGGCGATCTTGAAACCGGTATCATTCTTGGCGGTACCTTAGAAATGATCGCCTTAGGTTGGATGAACGTAGGTGCGGCAATGGCACCGGATGCGGCACTGGCGAGTGTCATTTCTGCAATCTTGGTTATCAAAGGCGGACAATCGGTCGGTACGGCAATAGCCATTGCGGTGCCGGTTGCCGCAGCGGGCCAAGTATTAACAATCTTCGTTCGTACTTTAACTATTTTCTTACAACACAGAGCTGATAAATTTGCAGAACAAGCCAATTTCCGAGGTATTGAGCTTTGCCACTTTGCCGGTCTTTCTTTACAAGCCTTACGTGTGGCGGTTCCCGCATTAGCCGTTGGTTTAGTAGCAAACACTGATAGTGTAACCGAAGCATTAAATGCGATTCCTGAAGTTATTACCCATGGTTTACAAATCGCCGGCGGTTTCATTGTAGTTGTGGGCTATGCGATGGTTATCAATATGATGCGTGCGGGTGCATTAATGCCATTTTTCTTCCTTGGCTTCGTGATCGCCTCATTCACTAACTATAACTTAGTGGGTTTAGGCATTTTAGGTACCTGTTTGGCAATGCTTTATATCCAATTAAATCCACGCTTTAACCAAGCTGCAATGCCGGTAGAGACAAAAAGAAAATTAGCCGATAACGAATTAGAAGGTCTATAAGGAGCGCATTATGTCAGATCAAAAAGTGACACTTACTAAAGGTGATATTTTAAAAACCTACTTTCGTTCAACGTTCCTTTTAGGTTCATTCAACTTCGAACGTATGCAATCAATGGGGTTTTGTGTTTCGATGATCCCAACCATCAAGCGTTTATACAGTAAAAAAGAAGATCAAGCGGCCGCATTAAAACGCCACCTTGAATTCTTTAACACCCATCCGTGGGTGAGCTCCGCCATTACGGGAGTTACTGCTGCGATGGAACAGGAACGTGCAAACGGTGCAAAAGATGTGGACGATGCGGCAATCAGTGGGGTGAAAGTGGGCTTAATGGGGCCGCTTGCTGGTGTGGGTGATCCCATTTTTTGGGGAACATTGCGTCCCGTTTTAGCCGCACTGGGGGCCGGTATTGCTTTAACCGGTAGTCCCTTAGGCCCATTATTATTCTTTATTTTAATTAACATCGTTCGTGTAGTAACACGTTGGTATGGTTTCAAGTATGGTTATGAAAAAGGAACGGAAATCGTCTCCGATATGGGCGGTGGTCGTTTACAAAAAATTACGCAAGGAGCCTCCATTCTCGGTCTCTTTGTCATGGGCTCGTTGGTCTCTAAATGGACCACTATCAACGTACCGTTAGAATTAAACCGTTATAATAACCCACTGGGTGAAGAAGTGGTCGTGACTCTTCAAGGCGTATTAAACGATCTTCTCCCCGGTTTACTCGCGTTATTACTCACGTTCTTATGTATGTATTTATTACGTAAAAAAGTCAATGCGATGATTATTATCTTTGCCTTATTCGGAATCGGGATTTTGGGTTACTGGGCCGGTGTTCTCGCTTAGAGAATACTTGAAATATTTAACCGTAAGGGCGTATGATAACGCCCTTATTTTTTAGGAAAAAAATGATGAAACTCAAAGAATTAATACAAGCGCCGCCCAGTGAAACTTATATCAAAAACAGTTCCCGCTTGGTTTCTGCTCTATTTATTATCGGCGGATTACTTTATTATCCGACAAACGGCTATGGCACGGTAATATCCTTAGCTCTGGCATTATTCGTACTATTCGGGCAAAAAATGCTGCTTACTCAAGCAAATAAAGATTTTGCCGATATGTATCAAGCAAAACAATTTTTTGAACAAACGCAAAATGCCGATTATTTACACTTTATTATGGCGCGTTCCGAGCAAATGCTAAAAGATAATAAAGTGCTGTCTGATAAGGCGAAACATGAAATTCACCTGTTGCGAAAATTCTCGGAAGACAAATTGAATAATAAAAACCCTTAAAAAAACGACCGCACTTTCGCTTTAAAGTGCGGTCTTTTTGTTATCCAACAGAATTCAAATAATCTTCCAATTCTTTGACATTAACTTGCCAGTAACTATTCAGTTCACGAAGCCAATTTTCAATATTATCGTTCCAACCCTCTTCTTGATTACATTGCATTTTTTCTGCAAGTTGCTGTAATTTACTTAATCCGACGGAACCTGCCGCACCTTTAATTTTATGTGCAACATCAGCAACGCTTTGATCAGCGGAGTGATCCAATAAATAAACCTTAAAGGCTTCGTTAAGCTCTTGAAGATACGCCGGCATCATTTGTTTAAACAATACTAGATTCCGTTCGGTTTGTGTTTTACCTAACAATTCTATCAATTCCAGATTGAAAGACTGATAGGATGACTGTTTCTCCACGCCTTTAGATTCTATGCATTTTATATTTTCTTCACCAAAAAAATGATGAAAACAGCGTTTTAAGTCATCTAATGCGAGAGGTTTACGCAGAACGGAATCCATCCCCTTACTCTGGTATTCCTCTTCACTTTGCATCACATTTGCAGTGAAAGCGACAAGAGGAGGGAGAAAATCATAAATGCCGTCTTCATATTTTTTACGTAGGTAAGAGGCTATATCAAAACCCGACATATCCGGTAATTTAATATCAAGCAATATAATATCGTAAGTATTGCGTTCAAAAAGCTTAATTGCATCTTTCCCATTCATCGCAACATCAACACGATGCCCAAGTTTTTCCAATACACTTTTTGCGACAAGAACATTTAACTCAATATCTTCAACTAATAAAACGGATAAATTCAACGGTTGGAGAGGTTCATAATGATTAATTGAATAAGCTTCTTTGGCATGGATAGTAAGATCAAACGTCGAACCCTGACCAAGCTCACTTTTGACTTCAATATCGCCCTTCATCAATAAAGCAAGATTTTTTGATATTGCTAGACCAATTCCGCTACCGGAAGATCGATTCGTATTTTCTTTCACACGATAATACATTTTGAAAATATTATCTTGCTCACATTGGGCGATCCCTATACCGGTATCAGAAACACTAAAACGATAAATATCTTTTTCTAAAGCCTGAACAGCAAGTTTAATTGTGCCTTTTTCAGTAAACTTCACTGCGTTACCAATCAAATTTAAAAGAATTTGACTCAAACGAGCTCTATCCAAATAAAGTAAATCCGGTAAATTAGGTTCGATTTCTAAAATAAATTTAAGATTTTTAGGTTCGACCATTAGCATGGCAAAATTTTGAATATCGTTTAATAATTCATTTAAATTAATAGGTTCAAGATTCAATTTTAGGCGTTTTGTATCAAACTTATCTAAATCAATAATATCACTAAAAATATACCCCAAATTGACCGCACTTAAGTTAATTGTTTTTAAATAATTACGCTGCTGTTCTGAAAGCTGATCATCCAATAAAATATGGCTCAACCCAATAATACCGTTAAGCGGTGTTCGCAATTCATGACTAATAGTCGCAAGTAAACTACTTTTTTCTCGATTATTTTTTTCTAATTTATCTAAGGCAATAGAAAGTTTCTTTTCAGCGATAATTCTTTCCGATACTTCATTTCGTAAACGTAATACCGTTTTAGACAGATCTAACCTTGAGCGTTCTAATTGTTCAATCAGTAAAGTAAAAAAATAAATAACGAAAGGCGCAGTAAAAAGCCCGAAGATAATTGAACGGACAAGAACCATCCAATCAATTTGATTAGTGATAAATAGGCTAAGTAAAATCTGTGCAGTCAAAGCCAGGACGGCAAGAATTAATAATCCAAGTAGAGAAAACCGAACACGTCCAAGTTTTATAACCCAATCAACATATCGCTGAACAAAATATTTAAAGTTTTTCATTATTGGTTAAATGTTGGAAAAGATACCGGAAAAGTATTTTAGCACCAAAAGGAAAATTGTATATCTATTAGTTAGTATGAGTGGGATAGTCACATCAGAAAATAAAAAACGCTGAACCGGTCAGCGTTTTTTCAAAATTATAATGCTTCAATCGCTTTATACTGAATTTGCAATTTCTCAAAGCCTGCTTGGTACTCTGCCATTTTTTCACGCTCTTTGGCAATCACCGCTTCCGGTGCTTTGGCAACAAAGGCTTCGTTGCTGAGTTTTCCCTCAATGCGTTTAACCTCATTGGTCAGTTTGTCGATCTCTTTGGTCAAACGGGCAAGCTCTGCGTCTTTGTTGATAAAGCCCGCCATTGGCACCAACACTTCCATATTGCCAACCAAGTTGGCAACGGAAAGCGGCGCTTCTGCCCCTGCCGGAATGGCTTGAATATTGTCCAACTTCGCCATTGCTTTTAGCAAGCGGTCGTTTTCCGCCAAAATTTTGCAATCGCTTTCTTGGGCATTGCGAATCAACAGTTCCAGCGGTTTACTTGGTGCAATATTGCTTTCGGCACGGATATTTCGTACTGCCACAATAATGTCTTTCAGCCAACCGATTTGAGCAAGTGCGGTCGGATCTTCCAAGGTTTCGTCATATTGCGGGAACGGCTGCAACATAATGGTTTCGCTCGCTACGCCGGCAAAGCCTTTCACTTTCTGCCAAATTTCTTCAGTGATAAACGGAATAATCGGGTGAGCCAAACGCAGCAATTTTTCTAACACGTTGATTAAGGTGTCGCACGCTCCTCGCTTTTCCGCCTCTGAACCTTGCGCAAATACCGGTTTGGTCAGCTCCAAATACCAGTCGCAGAATTGATTCCAAGTAAATTCGTACAGGGCATTGGCTGCCATATCGAAACGGTACTGGCTAAGTGCTTCACGGAAAGTTTTCACTGTGTCGTTAAATTCCGCCTGAATCCAGCGATCCGCCAAGCTGAAGGTTTTCTCGCCCTCGCCCAATTCGAGCGCATTCATATTCATCAACACATAGCGGCTGGCATTCCACAATTTATTGCAGAAATTACGGTAGCCCTCAAGACGTTTCATATCCCAGTTGATGTCCCGACCGTTACTCGCCAGTGCAGCAAGGGTAAAGCGTAATGCGTCCGTGCCGTGCGGCGCAATCCCCTCCGGGAACTGCTTGGTGGTGGACTTGGCAATTTTTTCCGCCAATTGCGGCTGCATCATATTGCCGGTGCGTTTTTCCAATAAATCCTCAAGGCTGATCCCGTCAATCATATCAATCGGGTCAAGCACGTTTCCTTTGGATTTGGACATCTTCTGCCCTTGTTCATCACGGATTAACCCCGTTACATAGACGGTTTTGAACGGCACTTGCGGCTTGCCGTTTTCGTCCTTGATGAAGTGCATCGTAAACATAATCATTCGGGCAACCCAGAAGAAAATGATGTCGAAACCGGTGATCAGCACATCGGTCGGGTGGAACATCTTCAGCTCTTTGGTTTGCTCCGGCCAGCCTAAGGTTGAGAATGTCCATAAGCCTGATGAGAACCAAGTATCCAACACATCTTCATCTTGTTTTAGGGCAAGATCAGCAGGTAGATTATGTTTTTGACGGGCTTCCTCTTCGCTACGGGCAACGTAGATATTACCCGCCTCGTCATACCACGCCGGAATACGATGCCCCCACCATAACTGGCGAGAAATACACCAATCTTGAATATCCCGCATCCAAGAGAAATAAAGGTTTTCGTATTGCTTCGGCACAAACTGAATTTCACCGTCCTCCACCGCTTTGGTCGCCACTTCCGCAAGCGGTTTGACGCTCACATACCATTGATCCGTCAAATACGGCTCAATTACTACGCCGGAACGGTCGCCGTAAGGGCGTTTTAATTCGTGCGGCTCGATTTTTTCCAAGTAACCTTCCGCCTCTAAATCCGCAATGATTTGTTTACGCGCATCAAAGCGATCCAAACCACAATAACGCTCAGGGGCATTGTCGTTTAAGGTCGCATCAGGGTTCATTAAATTGATGATTTCAATATCGTGGCGTTTGCCTACTTCGTAGTCGTTAAAATCGTGCGCCGGCGTGATTTTCACACAGCCCGTGCCAAATTCAGGGTCTGGGTAAGGGTCGGCAACCACCGGAATGATACGGTCGGTCATCGGGACGTGTACCATTTTACCGATCACATCTTTGTAACGCTCATCATCAGGGTGAACCGCTAAACAGCCGTCTGCTAAAATGGTTTCCGGACGGGTGGTGGCAATGTGCATATAACCGCCGCCAAAGGTTTCGGATTTATCCACAAACGGGTAGCGAACGTGGTACATAAAGCCTTTTTCATCACGGTTTTCCACTTCCAAATCAGAAATGGCGGTGCGCAGTTTCGGATCCCAGTTTACCAAGCGTTTGCCACGGTAAATCAGCCCCTCTTCGTGCAGGCGGACAAAGACCTCTTTTACCGCATTGGATAAGCCTTCGTCCATTGTGAAACGTTCACGATCCCAGTCGATCGAGTTACCTAAACGGCGCATTTGTTGGCTGATTGTCCCGCCTGAATAGGCTTTCCAATCCCAGATCTTGTCGATAAACGCCTCACGCCCGTAATCGTGGCGGGTTTTGCCCTCTTCGGCAGCGATTTTACGCTCCACCACCATTTGCGTGGCGATACCCGCGTGGTCAGTGCCTGATTGCCAAAGGGTATTATGCCCTTCCATACGGTTAAAACGGATTAAGGTATCCATTAAAGTTTGCTGGAATGCGTGCCCCATATGCAAACTGCCCGTTACATTCGGCGGCGGAATCGCAATACAGTAACTCGGTACGTTCGGATTTTCAGTCGGTTTAAAATAACCTTGTGCTTCCCAGTGTTTATACAGGGCTTGCTCTACCGCAGACGCCTCAAAGCGATCTGCCATTTGAAAATTTTTTGTCATTGTTGCTCTCTTTTTTATAAAAGGTTCGACTCTTCTTAATTGTTAAAATGTTATACCAATAGAATTTATATAGTTTTAATTTAATGATTTAATTAAATCATTGATATCTTGATCAATTTTTTGGTTATATTCTTCACAAGGTTAGACGTACTTCCCTTTATCACTGATATCTAAAGGCTCTATCCATATAATGGAGCAACCTTTCTTTTTTTGCTCTAATTTTTTTATTTGTTCTGCTATAAGATCATTTTTTGTTTTAGGTCTATTTTTAATAATCTTCTGATTATCTTTAACCAACAGATAATCTTTTTCTAAGCTTTTATAGTCATTAATTAATTTTGCATTTTCAGACTCTCGCTCTTCTAATAATTTACTTGTTTTTTCTAGCTCAAATTTTATATTATTATTTTTAAATTTTAATTCATTATTCTCTGCTTTAATAATTTCATTCTCTTTCTTCAAAGATTCATATTTATCTTCAAATGGTTTCAAGTAATTATTTTTCTCCGTTAAAGCTTCAGTATGAGATGAATTGACATATTTCATAAGAAGAAACATTGCTGTAACAACAGCACCACAGCTAGAAAAAAGCCAAAAAATAGGTCTTTTTTTTATTATTTCATCAAAGTTCATTAATATTTTCCTTATAATTAAACTTTATTATATAAAACCGATCTTCATTCGGATAAATCCTCCGAATCACTTCTTTCAACTCACGCAACGTCATATTTTCTTGCTTGGCGTGTTGTTCCGTTAATTCATCTAACGTAATAGACAAAACACTTAATACTTCAATAGTACAGAAATATTGATTATCTTCAAACCGTCCGACACGTAAAATATCACCAGTTTTAAAATGGCTTTCGGATTTATCCCGAATAGTAATCGTTTTACGACCGGCGAGAATATCGGCTTCAAAACGTTGGTAAAAGGTGATGTCGTTTGGTTACATTTATTCCTTAAAGTGCGGTTAAATTTCAGGAAGTTTTGATTACTGATTCAAACGAATCTCGTCTTTCACTCGCTCAATTTCTAAAAATAAACGGCGTTCTTCTTGGCGACAGAAACTATTCTCGCTTAATTTTTCCGCTTCTGGGGTACAACGTACTTGCTTGTATTGAGATTCTAACACTTTAAGCATTGCTTTTTGTTCGTTCAGGTAGCGGCTTTGCACGGTACTTTTCACTTTTTTTACCGACTTGGTGATAACTTGAGTTGCCGCCGGAGTATTGTCTTTTTCTACAACCTGTGCAGGTTCTGCTTTTTCGATTTCAACTTTAACATCATCCGTTTTGGCGTTTGTTTGAGCTTGAGCTTGAGCTTGAGCTTGAGCTTGAGCTTGAGCTTGAGCTTGAGCTTGAGCTTGAGCTTGAGCTTGAGCTTCAAGTTTAGTTTCTACCGAAACCGTTGCAGCTACCGATTCGTCTTTTTTCACCTCCGATTCCGCCTTATCACTCATTGCTTTTGCTGTAGATTCTGAAAGTGCGGTTGATTTTTCAGTTGTTTTTGTTTCTTGGTTATCGCATGCGGTTAGCGTTAAAATACTTGCTCCGACAAAAAGAGATAAAACAAATTTAGTTGATAATCTCATATAAACTCCGTTAGGTTATTCGAAAAGTGTTACGCATTTTCAGTGGAAAGCTGCCAACCTTGCATACGTAGTTGTTTATAACGTTCCCGTGCTTGTGCTTTTGACATTTCTTCCACCGGAACAAAATCAATCAGTTGAGTGAAACTATGACTAAACTCCGGCACATCGTGCTGCAAATTGATGAGTAAATCACGTCGTTGTGCATTGCGTTTTCCGCGCCATGAAATCTCAATAGGTGTGGGATATTGAGTCGCTTCACCCGATAAATTATGCGGCACAAATTCATTCGGCTCCCGCTGCCAAAGCGCTTCATCAATATCAAGTGCTTGTTGTTCTGTTTCACAAGCGATCAAAATCCGTTTTCCTAAACGCCAAGCAGAGGCAGCAAGATCACAGGCGAGTTGTTCAACACTTTTCTTACTTTCTGCATTTAAAATATAAAATTGTGCATTTTTCGCCATTTTTGTCTCAATTTTGCCAAGTTTAAAACTGCAAGATTTTACTAAAAAATGATGAAAAAATAAATCCTTCAAGAAAAGATTATTGCTCTACCATGATTTTTAAATTAATGCCCTTTTTCTTTCTTTTCCTCCCTTATAGAGTTGAATTTATAGGAAATTTTCGTCTGTCTGAACGAATCAAGTTCAGAAAATTTCTGTAACATAAATTTAAGGGAATTAAAGGATAAAATAAAAAAACAGGGCGTGTTTTCTTTTTGCCTACTTTGTGTTGTACAAATTATAGAAAAAGCAAGTCATTCATTGAGCAAAATCCTATATTGAAAAAATAAAAGAAAGTCACTCATCATCTGTGAAACGCCATATGAAAAAACACGCTAAAAACACACCGCACTTTTATGATCTACATCACAAAACTGATTTTTAGCATTTCCGTCACGTTCCATTCATAACTCCTAGGTGTTAGAATCAACCCGTTTTTATTTTCAATCTATATTCTATAAGGAGTATCACAATGGCATTTCGTATTGAAAAAGACACGATGGGCGAAGTTCAGGTTCCTGCCGATAAATATTGGGCGGCACAAACCGAACGTTCACGCAATAACTTTAAAATCGGGCCTGAAGCCTCAATGCCAACTGAAATTATTGAAGCCTTTGGTTATTTGAAAAAAGCGGCAGCCTTTGCAAACCATGATTTGGGTGTATTGCCTGCTGAAAAACGTGATTTAATCGCTCAAGCCTGCGATGAAATTCTTGCCAAGAAATTAGATGATCAATTTCCACTCGTTATTTGGCAGACCGGTTCCGGTACGCAATCCAATATGAACGTCAATGAAGTAGTAGCAAATCGTGCACACGTTTTACATGGCGGTAAATTAGGGGAAAAATCGATTATTCACCCAAATGATGACGTAAATAAATCACAGTCTTCAAATGATACTTTCCCAACAGCTATGCATATTGCGGCATACAAAAAAGTGGTGGAACACACTATTCCTTGCGTAGCACGTTTACAAAAAACTTTCGCTGCCAAATCCGAAGCATTCAAAGATGTAGTAAAAATTGGTCGTACTCATTTAATGGATGCGACACCATTAACGTTAGGTCAAGAATTCTCTGCCTATGCTGCACAATTGGATTTTGGTTTACGCGCATTAAAAAACACCCTTCCTCATCTAAGCCAATTAGCCCTAGGTGGTACGGCGGTAGGTACGGGATTAAACACCCCGAAAGGCTATGATGTGAAAGTAGCGGATTATATAGCTAAATTCACCGGACTTCCGTTTGTCACTGCCGACAACAAATTTGAAGCATTAGCGGCGCACGATGCTATCGTAGAAACCCACGGCGCGTTACGCCAGCTCGCGATGAGTTTATTCAAAATTGCTAACGATATTCGTTTGTTAGCCTCTGGCCCTCGTTCCGGCATCGGTGAGATTTTAATTCCTGAAAATGAACCTGGTTCTTCTATTATGCCGGGCAAAGTGAACCCAACCCAATGCGAAGCGATGACCATGGTTTGTGCACAAGTATTTGGTAACGACACCACCATTGCTTTTGTAGGTTCACAAGGTCATTTCCAATTAAATGTGTTTAATCCGGTGATGATCGCCAACTTCTTACAATCCGCACAATTGTTAGGCGATGCTTGTGTTTCTTTTGATGAACACTGTGCTGTGGGTATTGAACCAAATTATCCGCGAATCAAACAACAACTTGAAAATTCATTAATGTTAGTCACCGCACTGAATACCCATATCGGTTATGAAAATGCGGCGAAAATTGCCAAAACAGCGCATAAAAACGGTACAACTCTACGTGAAGAAGCGATTAATCTCGGTTTGGTTTCAGCCGAAGATTTCGACAAATGGGTACGCCCGGAAGATATGGTGGGTAGTTTAAAATAAACTTCCCCATAAAATGGCGGTCAAAGGCGGGTGATTCACTCGCCTTTTATTTGTGGTTTTTTAGGCGTTTTTGCTATAATCCGTGCGATATCGAACCGTAAAATAACAATATGAAAATTAAATATTTTTTCGTGACAATTTTAGCTTTTTTTTCAACCGCACTTTCCGCCCATTGGCAGTTGGTGGGCAATGCCAAATATACTTGGGGTCCTTTCCATGTGTACAGTGTCGGGCTTTTTTCTGAAACCGGCTCATACCAAGAAAATCAATACCCGCTAATGTTTTCCATAAAATATGAAAAACCTATTGAAGGCAAAAACTTCGCCATCACCTTGATAAAAGAAATGGAAGCTCAGCAATTCAATACGGACGACACCACTGCTTGGCTAAAAAAAATGCAAGAAATTTTTCCTGATTTTTCACCAAACGACATTTTAAATTTCGTGGTACTGGACAATAAAGGTTATTTCATTGCTAATGATACCGTGTTGGATCATGAGTTTGATTGTAAATTTACCCAAGCTTTTATCAGTATTTGGCTTTCCCCTAAAAGTAGCTTTGTAACATTACAACCGCAACTATTGGGCAAAGAAAAGAGCGATCAAAATCAGCAAGAATTTCAATACCAACCGGCCAGTGAGCCTTTTGACGATGAAAATTCAATGCCTGAATTACCGCCTAATTATGATCTCAAAAATAATTTGAACGGATAAATAATTCGGCGAATAATTGCTCGCCGTTTATTTTTGCAAAATCATTTTTTCTAAATATAAAATCATCTGCAGCGCAATATCCACACCGCTGGTTTTCTCGATCATCTCCAAGCCGGGACTTGCATTCACTTCCAGCACCAATAAACCGGATTTTGAGCGAATAAAATCCACACCTGAAACTACCAATCCTAATGCTTTGGTCGCCTTGATTGCAATGTGTTTTTCTTGTTCGGTCAATATGATTTTTTGCGCAATTCCGCCTCGGTGGAAATTTGCTCGGAACTCTCCGTCTTGTCCAAAGCGTTGCATGCTTGCAACAACTTTATCCCCGATAACAAAACAGCGAATATCCGCGCCATCGGCTTCCTTAATAAAATCTTGCAATAACACCGGAACATTCACTTGTTTTAAGGTTTCTAAAATACTAACCGCACTTTGTGTATTTTCCATCAACATAACGCCAATGCCCTGAGAGCCGGTTAAAGTTTTAAGAATCAAAGGAGAAGCCATTTTTTGAACGGAGGCTTTAGCATCCACTTCAATACCGGATAATTGGCTACTCGGCACGGCAATGTTCTGCTCTCGCAGTATTTGCAAGCTTTGCCATTTATCACGTGCCGTTAAAAACGCCCTTTCTGTGTTTAAACAATAAATCCCTTTTGCTTGAAAATGCCGCAAGACGGCACAGCCTATTTTCGTACTTGCGGTACCAAAACGTGGTAACACAGCATCATAATCAGGCAAAGGATAAGCATTGCCTTCCTTTGGCTGATAATAAATATCAAAGTGCGGTAAATTTTCCGTGAGTTTTAGAATGCAACGATTCGGATCCAAAATATCCATTTCATGTCCGCATTGTATTGCTGCTTCTTTCAAACGCCGACTACTGTATAAACGAGATTCACGGCAAAGCATTAAAAATTTCATCAGAGATTCCAAACAAAAAATGACGATACATTATACCAATCATAAAAATCCTGAAAAACTATTTATGGCAAATTAAAAAAAGAGTAGAATCGCCGAAGTTTTTACGTTAATCAAGGGGAAGAATTTATGTTTGTTGTTATTTTTGGTCGTCCTGGTTGTCCTTACTGTGTACGTGCAAAAAATCTTGCTGAAAAACTAAAAGGCGAAGTAGCAGATTTCGATTACCGTTATGTCGATATTCATGCGGAAGGTATTACCAAAGAAGATTTATCCAAATCAGTCGGTAAACCTGTTGAAACCGTACCACAAATCTTTATTGATGAAAAACCGATTGGTGGCTGTACTGATTTTGAAGCATTAATGAAAGAACAATTTGGTGTTGTGGCTTAACACTAACTTAACGGTTGTAAAAGTGCGGTTGATTTTCAAAGCATTTAAAACTGAAAAAATTTACCTTTGGTAAAAAATTTGACATTATTTAATTTAAAGGCTAAGTTCTCTATTCATCGAAGCTTAGTCTTTTTATTTTTTACTTGTAGAGAATCATCTATATCACTATGAATTCCTCCGGCCCAAAGGCTTATTAAGCTTAAATACTCTTTTCAGGCTAGAAACTATTTAAATTACTTTATATTTTTGTAAATGTATTGTTATTTATTGTGTATAAGGATTATACTACCTACCACCAGCTAGGAAAATTTTTTCTCAGTTCTTCCCTAACTCAAATCTGTGAGGTGAATTATGCAACACAAAGCAGTAACAGCTAACGGTCAAGCAATTACACTAAATCAAGACGGCTCCCTCAACGTACCAAACAATCCTATTATTCCATTTATTGAAGGTGATGGTATCGGTGTAGATGTTACGCCTGTCATGCGTTTAGTGATTGATGCAGCGGTATCAAAAGCTTATGGTACGGCACGTAAGATCGATTGGTTGGAAATTTACGCCGGCGAAAAAGCCAATCAAATGTATGGTGAAAATGTTTGGTTACCGGAGGAAACATTAAATGCCATTAAACAATACCATATTGCTATTAAAGGCCCATTGATGACACCGGTGGGTGGAGGCATTCGTTCGTTGAATGTCACAATGAGACAGGAATTGGATTTATATAACTGTTTACGTCCGATTCGTTATTATGACGGTACACCAAGCCCGGTAAAACACCCTGAATTTGTCGATATGGTGATTTTCCGTGAAAACTCGGAAGATATTTATGCCGGAGTAGAATGGCGGGCAAGCTCGGCAGAGGCGGATAAAGTCATTGAATTTTTACGCAATGAAATGGGTGTAAAAAATATTCGTTTCCCTGAACAATGCGGTATTGGTATTAAACCTGTATCAAAAGAAGGAACACAACGTCTGGTACATTCGGCATTGCAATATGTCATTGATAATGATCGAAGTTCGCTCACTTTAGTGCATAAAGGCAATATTATGAAATTTACCGAGGGAGCATTTAAGGAATGGGGTTATCAGGTGGCGAAAGAATTCGGTGCCGAAGTAATTGATAACGGTCCTTGGCATAAGTTGAAAAACCCGAAAACCGGACGGGAAATTATTATTAAAGACTGCATTGCCGATGCGTTTTTACAAGAGGTGTTATTGCATCCAAAGGATTACGATGTGATAGCAACTTTGAATCTAAACGGCGATTATATCTCTGATGCACTGGCAGCTCAAGTTGGCGGTATCGGGCTTGCTCCTGGAGCCAATATTGGTGTAGAAGCAGCAATTTTTGAAGCAACCCATGGCACAGCCCCAAAAATTGCAGGGCAAAATAAAGCTAATCCTTGCTCAATTATTTTGAGTGGAGAAATGATGTTACGTCATTTAGGTTGGATCGAAGCCGCAGATTTAATTGTAAGAGCAGTAGCAAAAACAATTGCCAATAAAACTGTAACCCTAGATCTGGCAGAAACCTTGGAAAATGCACAAATACGTTCTACGACAGAATTTGCCCAAGACATTGTTAGTAATATGTAAAAACAATTCGTTTTCCATTGTTTTATTATTTTTTACCAATGATAATTTTAATGAATTTTTACTCATTGCCTTTATTTCTTATTCAAAAGGGGGTCACCTATGTCATTTTTAACAGAATATCAAACCCACGTTAATCAACGCGCTGCCCAAGGTGTCGTGCCACTCCCACTCAATGCTCAACAAACCTCAAAATTAGTCGAGCTATTGAAAGATCCACCGACAGAAAATCAAGATGTATTAGTAGAATTGTTTGAAAGCCGCATTCCTACAGGCGTTGATGAAGCCGCCTATGTGAAAGCGGCTTTTTTATCAGATTTGATTAAAGGCAATACTCAGTCACCATTGATTTCACCACAAAAAGCCGTGCAATTATTAGGGACGATGCAAGGTGGTTACAATATTGAGCCGTTACTCAATACTTTGGAGAATGATGAATTAGCGCCGTTAGCTGTGAAAGCGTTGTCTCATACTTTATTAATGTTTGATAGCTTTTACGATGTAGCTAAAAAGGCCAAACAAGGCAACCCTTATGCCCAACAGATTTTACAATCTTGGGCAAATGCAGAATGGTTTTTATCCCGACCAAAATTAGCTGAAAAATTAACCTATACCGTATTTAAAGTCTCTGGTGAAACCAATACGGATGATCTGTCACCTGCACAGGATGCATGGTCACGTCCCGATATTCCATTACACGCATTGGCAATGCTAAAAAATCCAAGAGAAGGTATTGAACCGGATGAAGCCGGTGTGATTGGACCAATGAAACAAATTGCAACCTTGAAGCAAAAAGGTTTTCCGTTGGTTTATGTGGGTGATGTGGTCGGTACAGGTTCTTCACGTAAATCTGCCACTAATTCAGTATTATGGTTAATGGGCGAAGATATGCCTTATATTCCCAATAAACGCACTGGCGGCTTAGTGCTTGGCGGCAAAATTGCACCAATTTTCTTTAATACAATGGAAGATGCAGGCGCATTACCAATAGAACTTGATGTGAGCCAACTCAGTATGGGAGATGTGATCGATATTTACCCTTATACCGGTAAAATATGCAAACATAATACTGATGAACTATTGACCACTTTTGAACTTAAAACTGATGTATTGCTTGATGAAGTACGGGCTGGCGGACGTATTCCATTAATTATCGGGAGAGGCTTGACTCACAAAGCTCGTATAGAGTTAGGATTACCGGAAAGCGATGTATTTGTGAAACCACAATTATCCAATGAAAATAATAAAGGCTTTACCCTAGCTCAAAAAATCGTTGGTCAAGCTTGTGGTGTCGCGGGTATCCGTGCCGGACAGTATTGCGAACCAAGAATGACCACTGTCGGTTCACAAGATACCACTGGCCCAATGACTCGTGATGAATTAAAAGATTTAGCCTGTTTGGGTTTCTCAGCAGATCTAGTTATGCAATCATTTTGCCATACAGCTGCCTATCCAAAACCGGTAGATGTAATAACTCATCATTCCCTGCCGGATTTTATTATGAATCGAGGAGGAGTGTCATTACGTCCTAGTGATGGGGTCATCCATTCTTGGTTAAATCGTATGCTATTACCAGATACCGTTGGTACAGGGGGAGATTCCCACACTCGTTTTCCAATTGGGATTTCCTTTCCGGCAGGTTCCGGTTTGGTTGCATTTGCCGCAGCAACGGGAGTTATGCCGTTGGATATGCCGGAATCGGTTTTAATTCGATTTAGTGGTGAAATACAACCGGGTATTACTCTGCGGGATTTAGTGCATGCTATTCCTTATTATGCAATTCAACAAGGATTACTCACGGTAGAAAAAGCAGGTAAGAAAAATATTTTCTCTGGTAAAATTCTTGAAATAGAAGGACTGGAACATCTAAAAGTAGAACAAGCTTTTGAAATTTCCGATGCTTCTGCCGAACGGTCTGCGGCTGCTTGTTGTATCAAGCTTAATAAAGAACCGATTATCGAATATCTCAATTCTAACATTGTGCTGTTAAAATGGATGATTTCCGAAGGCTATGGTGATCAAACAACTCTTGAACGTCGAATTAAAGCAATGCAAGATTGGCTCGCTAACCCACAATTATTAGAAGCTGACAAAGATGCTAAATATTCGACCATACTCGAAATTAATCTTAACGAGATCAAAGAACCTATTGTATGTGCTCCTAACGATCCTGATGATGCCCGCTTATTGTCTGAGGTACAAGGTGATAAAGTCGATGAGGTCTTTATTGGCTCCTGTATGACTAACATCGGACATTTCCGTGCCGCCGGTAAATTGCTCAATCAACACCAAGGAATGCTCCCCACCCGCTTATGGGTCGTTCCACCAACCAAAATGGATGCACACCTATTAAGTGATGAAGGCTATTTCAGCATTTATGGAAAAAGTGGGGCTCGCATAGAAATTCCGGGTTGCTCGCTTTGTATGGGCAATCAAGCACGTGTGGCTGATGGCGCAACGGTAGTTTCCACTTCTACCCGCAACTTCCCGAATCGAATGGGCAAAGACGCCTTTGTTTATCTCGCCTCAGCAGAACTTTCTGCGATTTGCGCCTTGCTTGGGCGTATTCCTACACCTGAAGAATATTTGCAATACATGCAAAGTCTCGAGGCTGATAAAGACGACACCTACCGTTATATGAATTTCGATCAAATCAGCAGCTACTCCAACAAAGTTGATGGTTTAATTTTTCAAACAACAGTATAACGTAAACATAAAATAAGGAGACTTAATATGCCAAACTTACATCCTAACTTAACCGCTGAACTTCATTTAAGTGATGGTCGTAAAATTGCATTACCAGTTTATCAAGGTAATTTAGGTTATGATGCTATCGGTGTCGAAACATTGCAAAAACAAGGTTTATTTACCTATGATCAAGGATTAACTTCTACGGCACTTTGTGAATCCAATATTACCTACATTGACGGTGATCAAGGTATTTTATTACATCGCGGTTATCCTATTGATGAGCTTGCATTCAATAAAACTTATCTTGATGTAGCATATTTATTACTAGAACATGAACTACCAACGGAAGAACAACTTGCCGAATTCAAAAAAGAAATATGCTCGCATTATATGGTAAACGATCAATTTACTCGTCTACTCCAAGGTTTCCGTCGCGACTCCCACCCAATGGCAGTAATGTGTGCTGCTAGCAGTGCCTTAGCTGCATTCTATAATGATGATTTCCAAGCAGAAAAAAACATTGAGCGTACAGCGATTCGTTTATTGGCCAAAATGCCGACCTTAGCAGCAATGTGCTATAAATATAGTATTGGTCGGCCGTTTATGTACCCTCAATATCATTTATCCTATGCCGGCAATTTCTTATATATGATGTTTGCAACGCCTTGCGAACCTTATGTTGTTAACCCAGTAGTGGAACAAGCGATGGATAGAATTTTTACTCTGCATGCCGATCACGAACAAAATGCGTCCACCTCATCGGTACGTAGTGTTGCCTCATCAGGTTCAAATCCGTTTGCCTGTATCGCGGCAGGAATTGCCTCTTTATGGGGACCGGCACATGGCGGTGCCAATGAGGCTTGCATAAAAATGCTAGAAGAAATCGGCACAGTAGATCGTATTCCAGAATTTATCGCAAGAGCAAAAGATAAAAATGATCCGTTCCGTTTAATGGGCTTTGGTCATCGCGTATACAAAAATTATGATCCACGCGCTAAAGTTATGCGTGAAACCTGCCATGAAGTTTTGCAAGAACTTGGTATAAGCACTCCATTACTAGAAGTCGCCATGGAGCTTGAACGAATTGCATTAAATGATCCATATTTTATTGAGCGCAAACTCTACCCAAATGTGGACTTCTATTCCGGTATTATTTTAAAAGCTATTGGCATTCCGGTATCAATGTTCACAGTAATTTTTGCTCTTGGGCGTACTGTTGGTTGGATTGCCAACTGGAAAGAAATGAATGAAGAAAGTCTAAAAATTGTTCGTCCGAGACAAATTTATATTGGTCATCAAGAGCGGCATTTAAAATAAACTAGGAATTGTTCATCCTTAGAAAAACCATTATTTTTATAATGGGTCTTTAAGAAGTATTTACAATAGTTTGAAAAAAGTGCGGTTAAAATCAACCGCACTTTTTCATTTTAATATTCGTTAGAAGGGTAAAAGTTGTATTTCCCAATCCCATTCCGTTTCACTTAAGCGATATTTTTCTTTCAAACTTGGGCCGCAGGAATTAGAACCAATGCCACTCATTTTATAATCCACGCACAATATTGTACTGCCGCTTTCTTCCAATTCATCGTTATGCTTTTTCGCGCTCAATTCTTCTTGTGTATAAGGTGAAAGATTAAAGCTAAAGGCTTTATCACAATGAATTGAAAATCCCTCTCGATCGTTCTTAATCGTAAACATCTGACAACCAAAATGACTTCCATTTTCTTGCGGCTTTAAGTAGGGAACATGATTGGATTCGGGGGTCGTTTTATACAGGTTAAATTGCGCTGCCTGATGTTTATCAAGGTAACTTTCCATTTCTCCATAGCCGACATATTCAGCTTGTTGAAAGCAATCTTTTAAGAAAAAGCGAACGCCAAAACGAGGTAAAAAAGGTAAGTGCGGTTGTTTTTTAGCACGAATTTTAATTGATAGATTGCCCAGAGCATCAATCAAATAGATAACATCAAGAGTTAAAATACGCTCACGTGAAACCGCATTAATTCTGGATTTTACTCTAATTTCCAGCGCATTTTCTTGTTCAACAATAATAAAATCATAAGCACGAGTAACGGCCTGATCATAACCGGCTGCCAGCCAATGAGTTTTAATCAGGCTGTCATTATCCAATGGCGCCCGCCAAATATTAAAATCCAAAGGCGCATTAAACCATGCCCTTCCCCCACAAGAAATTTGTCTAATAATCCCCCTATGTTTATCAAATTCATAATAAATTTGTCCGACAGAAATCAATGCATAATGGGCATTTTCATCAATAGAAATAGTGTGTGTCGCCTTCTTCATTTGCTGAACGGGCAACATTATTTGGGAAGAAAAACAAAGTTGATCGAAACCTAAACAATGATTTTTTGCCACTAAGCCGTGATCAATTTTTTGATAATATGTGAGAGTGATATGCCATAGCTCATTATCGGTTTCAGGCAAATCAATGGATAAAAGTGCGGTGGCTTTCGGTGCAATTTTTATCCCATCAACATAGCCTTCACTGATTACACATAAATTTTCGGTGATTTGATAATGAATGGCGATCAATTCTTCTGCATCGGTGAAATCCAAATAATTTTTTAACCACACTTTACCTTCATCTAAAAAGGCTCGAATCGGACGTTGTACATTTTTTAGTTCTAACAAATTGCTCTGAATTTGGCGATCTGCCGTCACTAAACCGTCAGCGCAAAAATTACCATCATTTGGTACATCACCAAAATCCCCTCCATATCCCATTCGCTCGGAATGAGGCAAGTAAGGTGAATGATTACACCATTCCCAAACAAAACCGCCCGCTGCACCGCTATGACGTTCCATCGCTTGGAAATAATCTTCCGCATCACCGCAAGAATTCCCCATTGCGTGCAAATATTCGCAGAATAAATAAGGTTTGGTATTGCTCGGATCCGTGAAATAAGCGTCCAGCTCTTCCGTGCTAGTGTACATTTCGCTATGAAAATCAAGATTCGCTAAATCGTTTTGATGGTTGGAATGTTGGAAAATTGCATTTTCATAATGCACTAATCGATTTGGATCACGGCGTTTCACCCAAGAAGCCGCTTGCTCAAAATTCTCACCATACCCGCTTTCATTGCCAAGCGACCATATCACCACAGAAGGGCGGTTTTTATCACGCTCGATATTGGCATAAGTGCGGTCTAAAATTGCAGCATTAAATTGCGGGCTACGCGCCATATAACAATAATTGTCGATAATTTGTTGGCGAATGGCTTGATGATCAATTTCTGTTTTCACACCAAGCAAAATACTGGTTTCAGGCGATTTCACATACACTGCATTGGTGCCGTGAGATTCAATATCGCTTTCCGCAATCAGATAAAAGCCATACTCGTCACAAAGTTCGGCGAACCAAGGTGCATTAGGATAATGTGCGGTGCGAATTGCGTTAAAATTATGTTCTTTCATCAAGCGTAAATCTTGTAAAGCTTGCTCTCGATTAATAACATAGCCTGTTTTGGGATCACTATCATGGCGGTTCACGCCTTTAAACTTGATGGCTTTACCATTAAATAGCATCACACCATTTTTCACTTCAATTTTACGTAAACCAATTTTTTGGCAAATCACCTCTGAACCATAGCGAAATACCAGTGTGTAAAGTTGAGGATTTTCTGCATTCCATAAGGTGATTTCATTCAATGTGAAGTTGAAACCATTTTCCGTTACAGCGGAAAGCAGAATTTCGCCTTGCGGATCACTCAGTTGCCATGCAATTTCACGACACTCTGCCGGTTTACCCTTTTCCACAAAAGAAACATCCACAGAAATGACCGCACTTTTTAGATCATCCGCAAGTTCGGGGTGAATAAAAAAATCCTGTAAGTAATAGCTTTCCCGCTCTAACAAATACGCATCACGAAAAATCCCTGACATTCGGAATTTATCCTGATCTTCCAAATAGCTACCGTCACACCATTTTAATACCACAACATGAAGATGATTTTCGCCGTCTTTCAGAAAATCGCTCACATCAAATTCGCTGATGCAATGGCTAATTTGACTATAACCCACAAATTGGCGGTTTACATACACAAACAGGCAACTGTCCACCCCTTCAAAATTCAGAAAATAACGTTTCTTTTTATTTAGTGATAAGGTAAAAACACGGTGATAAAGTCCGCAAGGATTTTCAATCGGGACATAGGGCGGATCAAAAGGGAAAGGGTAATTCACGTTGGTATAGTGATGATGATCATAACCGTAATTCTGCCAATTTGAGGGAACCGGGATTTTTTCAGAAAAAGAGAAATGAAGAAAATCTTTCGGTAAATCTACATAGCGATCAAAATAGGCAAAATCCCATTCACCATTAAGTAAAGTGAAAAAAGCTGAAGATTCTCGCTGATTTTTGACCGCACTTTTCACAGAATCAAAAGGAATAAAGTAGGCATGATGCGGTGTGGTATTGACGTGAAGAATTTGAGGATCTTGGAAATAATTCGGTAACGGCATAGCAACTCCGAAAGAGGAAAGGTAGCCTCACTATAACTGAATTTGGTCTTTTATTCAGAAAGGATATTGGATTTTGTGAGGGAGATCACAATATCCGATATCCTTTATGGCATTAGCTAATTTACTGTCAGATTCTCAAGGCAGCTTCGCAACAACGGTATAGCCTTCCGATAATCCTTCGATTTCATAAGAAGAACCGGAAGTGATAAAGGCAGACTCTCCCTTTTTAAGGGAAAGTGCGGTTGTTTCCGAGCGTAAATTGATTTGCCCTTTCATCACCATGAAAATGCCTGCACTTTGAATTTTTAAACGATGAGTTTCACCACATTCATATTGAATATTTTGTAGCGCGAAATCTTTTGCCGGTGTGGAATAAGTGAATACACGCATATCATGAGGGGCGGCAGAAATAATTTGCGGTTCTATTTCTCGACAATCCACCACTTTTAATAGCTCCGGAATATCCACATATTTTGGTGTTAACCCACCACGAATGACATTATCGGAACATGCCATCAGTTCAATGTTTTGTCCGCGTAAATAAGCGTGCGGAATACCCGCAGCTTGATAAATCCCTTCGCCTTTTTTAAGCTGAACAATATTGAAAAGATAAAAACACACTAAACCCGCATCGAGTTTTTCCAGTGAAATCTCCATCGCTTCCACAGAATAAACCAGCCAATAATCGGGATTGTCTAGCCTGAGTTCATTCTGAGCATAAGCCTCACGATTTTGCTCAACAATAGGGGCAAGCCATTGATACAATTGGGATTGATCCGCTTGCATGACATCCGCATAAAACGAATGCAGCTCCTGATTACGTAATTTTTCTGCAAGAGGTGCAAGAGAAGGACGTTCATTGAGTGAAGAGAGGATTTTTTCTTTTGTCTTAAATCCGTGTAACAGCCAGAAATCGGACAATGCAATCATCATTTCAGGCTTATGGTTATTATCTTTATAAGTTCGTTTCGAATCTTTTAAATCAATCCCTTCGGCATTTTCCTTTGCAAAACCGATTTCCGCCTGCTGTTTTGTCGGATGTAACTGAATAGAAAGCGGTTTCTCCACATCAAGAACCTTTAATAAATAGGGTAATTCTTCACCAAAAATTTCTCGACTTTTCTCGCCAAGTGTGGTCGGATTTTGCTGTAAAAATTCAGTCAGCGGTAAATTTTTGCCCTCAACTTCAATTATGGAGGGGGCAGAAATATGTGCACCAAGCCACCATTCGGCATAATGTTGATTTTCTTCCACCGAAAGATTTAATAATTGTGGAATGTAATGCTGTCCGCCCCAGACGTAATGTTGTAAAACACCGGTTAATTTATAAATCATTTTTTCACCTCTAAACAAAAAATCCGCACAACGGCGGACTTTTTCATTCTATATAAGATTATTTTTTAAGGCTTAATACTACGGATTCGCCGGCAATGACCTCACCTGCTTTTTTCTCAATGCTTGAGATCTCATCCATATTGGAAATTACAACCGGTGTTAATACAGATTTCGCTTTTGCTTCTAGCAATTCAAGATCGAATTCAATTACTGTATCACCACGTTTTACAGATTGCCCTTCTTGAGCAATACGAGTAAAACCTTCACCTTTTAACTCAACGGTATCAATACCAAAGTGAACAAATAATTCAACCCCTTCTTTTGATTCCATTGAAAAGGCGTGGTTAGTTTCAAAAATCTTACCAATAACGCCATCAACCGGTGCGACAATTTTATTACCTGTCGGGCGAATAGCAATGCCATCACCAACAATTTTTTCAGAAAACACAACATCCGGTACATCTTCGATATTTACAATTTCACCAGACAGCGGTGCATAAATATCAACGTCAACCGATTTGTTCTCTTTGGAACCGAATAACTTGTCAAATAACCCCATTTTCATCTCCTATCCATTAAATATGGTTGATATTCTAGCTTAAAACACTGATTTTGTATCTAGCTCAGTGCTTTTTCTAACAAAAATTCTTTAATTAATTGCTCAATTTCCAAAGCGGTCGGTTTCTGTAATGCTTTACTTGCAAGCTCTTTTACCTCTTGGAAATTCACACTACGAATGAGTTTTTTAATCCGGGGTACAGAAATTGCACTCATACTGAATTCATCTAATCCCATACCTAGCAAGAGCAAGGTTGCACGCTCATCACCGGCTAACTCACCGCACATCCCCGTCCATTTACCTTCCGCATGAGAAGCATCGATAACTTGTTTAATTAAGCCAAGCACAGACGGTTGCATTGGATTGTAAAGATGAGAAATTAATTCATTACCGCGATCAACTGCTAAGGTATATTGTGTTAAGTCATTAGTACCGATACTAAAGAAATCCACTTCTTTCGCTAAGAATTTCGCATTCACCGCAGCGGATGGGGTTTCCACCATCACACCGATTTGAATATTTTCATCAAAGGCTTTACCTTCTGCACGTAGCTCCGCTTTCAGAGTTTCAATCACGGATTTTAATTCACGAATTTCTTCTACCGAAATAATCATCGGGAACATCACGGCTAATTTGCCAAAGGCAGAGGCACGCAATACCGCACGTAACTGAGCATGAAGAATTTCACGGCGGTCAAGTGCAATACGAATTGCCCGCCATCCTAAGAACGGGTTCATTTCTTTTGGAAGATCTAGGTACGGTAAATCTTTATCACCGCCAATATCCATAGTACGAAGCACTACCAAACGTCCGCCCATTGCCTCTACGACTTCTTTATAAGCAATAAATTGCTCTTCTTCCGTTGGAAGTTGATCGCGATCCATAAAGAGAAACTCTGTACGGTATAAACCTACACCTTCGGCACCATTACGATTTGCACCGTCACAATCGCGAATCGTACCAATATTCGCCACCACTTCAACTTTATGCCCGTCTAATGTCACGGCAGGAAGATCTTTTAATTTTGCCAATTCGGCTTTTTCTTCCGCTAATTTTGCTTCTAAAGATTTTAATTCATTGATTTGAGCTTGAGTCGGATTAATGTAGACTTTGTTATTTACGGCATCAAGAATCAAGAAATCACCGGTATTCACTTTTTCAGTCACATTGTTGGTTCCAACGATAGCCGGCAATTCTAAAGAACGAGCCATAATAGAAGTATGTGAAGTACGGCCTCCAATATCCGTAATGAATCCCAATACTTTCTCAAGATTCAATTGTGCCGTTTCAGAGGGGGTAAGATCATAGGCAACCAAAATAGATTCTTCGTTTATATCGCCTAGATCAACAATATGCATACCTAAAATGTTTTTGATTAAACGGTTACCAATATCGCGAATATCACCGGCACGCTCTTTCAAATACTCATCGTCAATTTCTGATAACATCGCCACTTGCTGATCGATAATTTTACTTGCAGCGACACCCGCGTTAACTTTATGTGAACGTAAATAGTCGATAATTTCTTCTTCTAATTCTTCATCTTCCAAAATCATCAAATGCCCCTCAAAAATCGCTGCTTTTTCTTCGCCCAACGAAGCAAAAGCACGATCTTTGATGGAATTTAATTGTTCAACAGCGGCATCACGCCCTTTGTAAAAACGTGCAACTTCCGTTTCAATTTGATCATCAGAAATCGGCGTTGTATCAAGGACAATTTTTTCTTCTTTAAGAACTAACGCCTTACCAAAAACAATACCGGGGGATGCTGGAATACCTGAAATCATGTTCACCTTCCGAGATTAATAGGATTAAATAAAACAATAGCCATAAAAACGTGTTTACAGGAGTAAATCAAAACGGATTTTATGGCTATCTTATACTCAATAATTACTCTAAAGTAGGGATTAATGCGACTAAATGTTCAACGGCTTGTTGCTCATCTTCACCTTCAGCGGATATGGTGATAACCGTTCCTTGTGTCAAACCCAAAGTTTGTAATTTAAATAAACTTTTTGCACTCGCACTTTTCCCTGCGGATGTCACAGTAATATCTGAAACAAAACCTTTTGCTTCTTTTACGAATTGCGCAGCAGGACGAGTGTGCAAACCGTTAGGTGCTGTGATTTCTACATCTTTTGAGAACATAATGTTACCTCTATTAATAAAATAGTTTAATTATAAAACTGTCAGATTCAAAGCCTGCCATAGTATCCTTGTTAAAAACAAAATAATCAAGGAAAAAGGCAAAAAAACTTAAGTGAGATCAACATTCTAATCCGATTAACCAAATTTTACGCTAAGTTCTGACTAACTTGTTGAAAAATGCCGTTGTGACTTTGTTTCCGATAAACTTGCAATAAGTTTATGGTAGTTCTCATAACGCACCTGAGCAATTTTCCCAGTTTCAACCGCCTCACGTAAAGCACAGCCCGGATCATTCAAATGTTTACAATCACGGAATTTACAGGTACCTAAGACATATTGGAATTCTCGGTATCCTTTGGTGATTTGATCGGCGTCTAAGTGCCATAATCCAAATTCGCGAATACCCGGCGAATCAATGAGATTTCCACCTTGAGGTAAATGATAAAGACGTGAGGAAGTTGTCGTATGTTGCCCTAGCCCCGAACCTTCACTCACTTCGCCGACTTGTGCATTTACGTTGGGAAAAATAGCATTGATAAGACTGGATTTCCCGACCCCGGACTGCCCGACAAAAATAGATGTGCCACTACTTAAAAGTGCGGTCAGTTTTTCCATATTTTTTCCGTTTGAGGCAGAAATAATCAAGGTTTGATAGCCTATATCACGATAAATTTGCAATTGTCGTTCAATATTTTTTTCCTCTTCATTCGTTAGAAGATCGCCTTTATTGACTACAATAATCGGTTCAATACCCGCAATTTCACATACCACAAGATAACGATCAACAATATTAAGAGAAAAAACCGGCAACACTGCGGAAACAATAATGATACGATCAATATTCGCTGCAATCGGTTTCAATCCATCATAATAATCAGGGCGTAAAATTTCGTTCACACGCGGATGAATAGCTTCAATCACCCCGCTCACACCTTGTAGCTGTTCGTTCCCTTTCCGCCAAATTACTCTATCGCCCACCACTAAGCTTGAAAGAGTACGGCGTAAATTACAGCGGTAAATATCCCCTTGCTCATTTTCTACATCCGCATGCATAGAATAACGTGTCACCACCAAGCCGTCTTGTGATTCCCCCAGCATCTCGTCTTGCCATTCAATTTCTCTTTTCTTGTGGCGGTGAAGAGTACGGGCATTGTTAAATTCAATTCGGCGGAACTGATTTTGAGTGAGTTTACGTTTAGCCATAAAAGTGCGGTCGTTTTTTACTACGATTTTGATAAAATGGAAAAAATTTTCACATAGGATACCTTATATTATGCAATTAGATAAACAAAATCTGATCTGGATTGATTTAGAAATGACCGGCTTGGAACCGGATAAAGAACGTATTATTGAAATCGCAACTATCGTAACAGACAAAGATCTCAATATTCTTGCGGAGGGCCCGGTCCTTGCCATTCACCAAAGCGATGATTTATTAGGAAAAATGTCCGAATGGTGTGTAAAAACTCACACCGCAAACGGCTTAGTGGAGCGCGTAAAAGCCAGCAAACTCACCGAACGGGCTGCCGAATTACAAATCTTAGATTTCCTGAAACGTTGGGTACCCAAAGGTGCATCGCCAATTTGCGGCAATAGTGTTGCACAGGATAAACGATTTCTTTACCAATATATGCCGGATCTGGCCGATTATTTCCACTATCGTCATTTGGATGTCAGCACATTAAAAGAACTTGCCGCCCGTTGGAAACCTGATATTTTAGAAGGTTTTAAAAAGGCGAATACGCACTTAGCCTTAGATGATATTCGTGAATCCATTAAAGAACTCGCCTATTATCGCGAGCATTTCATTAAATTAGATTGACGAAAACTTAGTCAGGTAAGCCATTTTGAAAAATTTGCTCTTGCAAGAGAAAAAAATATTCGTATAATGCGAGCCCATTCACTGATGTGAACTGCGGGAATAGCTCAGTTGGTAGAGCACGACCTTGCCAAGGTCGGGGTCGCGAGTTCGAGCCTCGTTTCCCGCTCCAATTTTACACTCACTGCGGGAATAGCTCAGTTGGTAGAGCACAACCTTGCCAAGGTTGGGGTCGCGAGTTCGAGCCTCGTTTCCCGCTCCAAATTTTTAATCCATTGCGGAAAAGGCGGTGGATTTTTTTTATTCCCGGTTAATGGAACGTTTCCCATAAAACAACCTCTAATACGGATAAAATCCCCTTAGCGAAAAAAACAAAAGTGCGGTAGAATTTCTACCAGTTTTGGCTTTAACAATCACAATCAAGATGAATCAATTAACTCAATACATTCCTGATGAATCCACTATGTTACGTTTTGGCAAAAAATTAGCCGAAACTATTTTGAAATGCCACACTAAGCGTGCCGTCATTTTATATTTCAACGGTGATTTAGGCGCGGGAAAAACCACGCTAACACGAGGAATGGTACAAGGTTTAGGTTTCCAAGGTAATGTAAAAAGCCCGACTTATACTCTGGTGGAAGAATACAACATTGCCGGAAAAATGATTTATCATTTTGATTTATATCGCCTTGCCGATCCGGAGGAATTAGAATTTATGGGAATTCGTGATTACTTTGCCAAAGATTCTATTTGCCTTATCGAGTGGGCTGAAAAAGGTAACGGGATCCTTCCTTCGGCTGATTTGCTTGTTAATATCGATTACTACGATGATGCACGAAACATCACGCTAATTGCACAAAGTGCCCGAGGCGAGCAAATTATTCAACAACTATAATCCTTTTTATCAATTTACAATGAACACAAAATTTTCGTTTTTTTTAGGAATAATATTCTCTCTTTTTGTTTCCACTGCTTTTGCAGCACAGTGGACAATTGCCATTGATCCCGGCCATGGTGGTAAAGACCCCGGCGCAATCGGGCGTAACCTTGGTATTTACGAAAAAAATGTGACCCTTTCCATCGCACGCGAACTCAAAGCTTTATTGGATAAAGATCCAAATTTCCGCGGTGTTTTAACCCGTAACGGTGATTATTACATCTCCGTACCAGAACGCTCGGAAATAGCCCGTAAATTTAAAGCCAATTATCTGGTGTCCATCCATGCGGATTCCTCTCTTAATCCCAACCAACGCGGCGCTTCCGTATGGGTACTTTCAAACCGTCGGGCAAATAATGAAATGGGGCAATGGTTGGAAGACGATGAAAAACGCTCCGAATTATTGGGCGGGGCCGGAAAGGTTCTCTCTCATAATAACGATAAATATTTAGATCAAACCGTACTCGATCTACAATTTGGACATAGCCAACGCACCGGTTACGAAATAGGCAGACATATTTTACGCCGCTTTTCAAAAATCACTACCTTAAGCCGTAATACACCACAGCACGCAAGCCTTGGTGTGTTACGTTCTCCGGATATTCCTTCGGTATTAGTGGAAACCGGTTTTCTGTCGAATGCCGAGGAAGAACAAAAACTCAATTCCCCCACTTATCGCCGCCGTATCGCTTATATGATTTATGAGGGGTTAGTAGCATATCGCAACGGCAATTTAAAATCTCTTGTCGCCTTTGAAAATGATGATAAAGAAAACAGCATCAAAACTAACCGTACTTTATTGACGAAAGACAGTTTAATTCGCCACAAAGTGAAAAATGGTGAAAGTCTTAGCAGTCTTGCCAATAAATATGACGTGAAAATCGCCGATATAGTGGCTCTCAATAATTTAAAACGAAAAGAACTATGGGTAGGCGAAACCATTAAAATTCCGGATAACGAAAAACACAAAAAACCGGAAAAAACGGGTTCTACCGATAAAAAAACAAACGAAAAAAACACAGCAAAAACTGACCGCACTTCGGAAGTAAAAGACAGTGGTATTCGCCATAAAGTAAAAAACGGTGAAAGTATCGGCAGTCTTGCTAATAAATACGATGTTAAAGTAACGGATATTATTCGGCTTAACAAATTGAAACGTAAAGAATTATGGATTGGCGAAACAATAAAAATTCCGAATAACGGTAAAAATCAAAAAATCGTTGAAGCGCAAAAAGCTGAAAAAACGACCATGAAATCAGCGGATAAAAAAGACAACCAAAAAACAGATAAAGACGAAAAGAAAAAGAGTAAAACTGATGGAAAAAAAGCGGATATTCCGCTCTATCATACCATCAAAAAAGATCAGACGATTTATGCGGTCTCACGGGAATATAACATTCCGGTGAAGCAAATTTTGAAACTGAATCCAACATTAAAAAACGGTAAAGTAATTACCGGTCAAAAAATTAAACTGAGAGAAAAATAATGGCGATTAAAATTCTTTCCCCACAACTTGCCAATCAAATTGCCGCAGGAGAAGTAGTGGAACGCCCTGCTTCTGTGGTGAAAGAATTGGTTGAAAACAGCTTAGATGCCGGCGCCAATAAAATTCAAGTGGATATTGAAAACGGTGGTGCAACACTTATCCGTATTCGTGACAATGGCAGCGGCATTGCAAAAGAGGAATTAAACCTCGCCCTTGCGCGCCATGCCACCAGTAAGATTGCTGATTTAGAAGATCTTGAGTCTATTTTAAGTTTAGGTTTTCGTGGTGAGGCGTTGGCAAGTATCAGTTCGGTTTCCCGTTTAACGCTCACCTCACGCACCGCAGAACAAACCGAAGCGTGGCAAGTCTATGCCCAAGGGCGTGATATGGAAACCACTGTCAAACCAGCATCACATCCTGTTGGCACAACAGTGGAAGTGGCGAACCTGTTTTTCAATACCCCGGCACGCCGTAAATTCTTACGCACCGACAAAACCGAATTTGCCCATATTGATGAGGTCATTCGCCGCATTGCTCTGGCAAAATTTAATATTGCCTTCACCCTCACCCACAATGGCAAAATTATTCGTCAGTATCGCCCGGCTACCGATCTTACCCAGCAACTCAAACGGGTTTCGGCAATTTGTGGAGAAGGATTTGTCAAAAATGCCCTGCGTATTGATTGGAAATACGATGATTTGCATCTTTCCGGTTGGATTGCCGCCCCTAACTTCAGTCGTTCACAAAACGATTTAAATTATTGCTATATCAACGGACGCATGGTGCGAGATAAAGTTATTACCCACGCTATTCGCCAAGCCTATGCGGAATATTTACTCAACGAAAGCTACCCTGCTTTTGTGTTATTTATTGACCTCAATCCTCACGAAGTGGATGTGAACGTTCACCCGACAAAACATGAAGTACGTTTTCATCAACAACGTCTCATTCATGATTTTATTTATGAAGGGATAAACCATGCATTAAACAATCAACCATCGCTTCAAAAAACGCTACCTCAACAAAGTGCGGATAAAAATTCACGAGAAAATAAAATAAAAGAACCCACTCCGGCTTACAGTGCCTCTTGGACAAATAAACCCAATCGAGCGTCAGCCGGACAAAATATGTTTGCCCGAAATGTTTCTGCGGAAAAACCTATGCAAAATCCACCGCACTTTTCACTAAACAATAGTGCATCTAATCAAAGCTCTCGTGATTATCGAGAAAATTATCGTTCAGAAAAACCCGGTAAAACCGAGCAAAGATTGTATGGAGAATTGCTAGGTTCAACAAAAGACAATGACAATTTTATTCAGCCTAAAATTTCAGAACAAGTAGTGGAAATAAGCGAAAAGCCAACGCATTTACGGGCCTTATCACTTATTGAAAACCGCGCACTTTTATTACAGCAAAACCAACACCACTTTTTGCTTTCACTGGAAAAATTACAACAATTACAGTGGAAATTAGCTTTACAACAGCCACAAATTGAGCAGCAACCTTTGCTAATCCCCATCGTATTTCGTTTAACGGAAAAGCAATTTAGCCAATGGCAAAAAGTGGCTGAAAATTTTGCCCAAGTTGGTTTTGAGTTTATCGAGAATAAGCCCCAAATGCGCTTAACCTTAAACAAAGTTCCCCGTTTTTTACGCACACAAAATTTACAAAAATGCGTAATAACAATTTTAAATCACTCGGAAAATTCAACTCCTTTTTCAACCGCACTTTGCTCACAATTAGAAAGCAAAACCGTGACCGTATTTGCTGATGCGGTGAATTTATTAAGCGACATAGAACGCTTGCTCAATAACACCAATCGGGCTGAATTTGACCAATTACTCAAACCCATTCATTGGCAACCTTTATTAGACGAGCTATAAATGAAACCAGCTGCAATTTTTTTAATGGGACCAACGGCGTCCGGTAAAACCGATTTAGCCATTCAATTACGCCAACACTTGCCGGTGGAAATCATTAGTGTCGATTCCGCCTTAATCTACAAAAATATGGATATCGGCACGGCAAAACCCTCCAAAGAAGAACTTGATTTAGCTCCCCATCGGCTCATCGACATTTTAGATCCCGCCGAAAGCTATTCTGCCATGAACTTTCGTGATGATGCCTTACGCGAAATGGCGGACATTAGCACGCAAGGGAAAATTCCGCTTTTAATCGGAGGCACAATGCTTTATTACAAAGCCTTGCTCGAAGGGCTTTCCCCCTTGCCTTGCGCTAATGAAACTATTCGGGCAGAAATTGAACAAAAAGCGGCCCAACAAGGGTGGGCGGCATTACACCGTGAACTCGCTCAAATTGACCCTATCTCGGCACAACGCATTAATCCGAATGATTCACAGCGAATTAATCGTGCGTTAGAAGTCTTCTATATCACCGGTAAATCCTTAACCGAGCTAACCGCACAAAAAGGCGAAGCATTGCCTTATCATATTCTACAATTTACTATCGCACCGGCAGATCGTCATATTTTGCATACCCGCATTGAACAGCGTTTCCATAAAATGATTGATTTAGGTTTCCAAGATGAAGTGGAAAAACTCTATGCTCGCGGCGATTTGAGCGTTAATTTGCCTTCTATCCGTTGCGTAGGCTACCGCCAAATGTGGGAATATTTGCAAGGCGATTACGATCACAAAGAAATGATCTTCCGAGGTATTTGTGCCACACGCCAATTGGCTAAACGCCAAATAACTTGGTTACGCGGCTGGAAAACACCGATTCAATGGCTAGATAGTTTACAGCCTATACAGGCGAAAGAGAAAGTTTTACAGATTGTCGATCAAAATATAAAAAATTAGCAACATGACCGCACTTTTATCCCTTACAAAACAAAAACTCACCGCACTTGGCATAACCTTGTGCCAATCTTTTCCTGAAATGGATGCCAATGACATTACTCAAACCATTCAACAACACCAACAAGATAAAAACCATCCTATCGGAAGATTAGGCTATGCCGTTGCAATGTCCGATTTTGTTGAAAAAGTCTTAAAAAAACAACCGCACTTACTGGCACAATGGTGGGAAATAAGCCCTACATTTTCCGACTGTGAGCAATATCAAGAACGCTTAAATACCGAATTATCAACCATTTCCAATGAGGCTGAATTTTATAAAACCCTGCGTGTTTTTCGTAATACAGAAATGGCGAAATTAAGTTTTTGTCAAAGTCTCAATTTGGCAAGCGTAGAAGAAATTTTTATCCGCCTCTCAGAACTGGCTGAAAGTCTCATCATTGGTGCACGTGATTGGCTTTATCGCCAAGCTTGTGCCGAAATGGGAACACCAGTGGACGAACAAGGTAACCCACAACCGCTTTATATTCTTGGCATGGGTAAACTGGGCGGATTTGAACTGAATTTTTCTTCCGATATTGATTTAATTTTTACTTATCCGTCTCAGGGAGAAACCCGTATTGAGGGAAGCAATGCGAGAAAATCAGTGGATAATGCAAAATTTTTCACTCGCCTCGGACAGCGTTTAATCAGTGCATTAGACGATTTTACCGCTGATGGGTTTGTTTACCGTACGGATATGCGTCTGCGCCCCTTTGGTGAAAGCGGTGCGTTAGCATTAAGTTTTGCCGCCATGGAGCAATATTATCAGGATCAGGGACGGGATTGGGAACGCTATGCCATGATTAAAGGACGTATTCTCGGCGAAAAATCGGATGATCCGAATAGCCTGTATTTACAAAAAATGCTGCGTCCCTTTGTTTATCGCCGTTATATTGATTTTAGCGTCATTCAGTCACTGCGTGAAATGAAAGGAAAAATTGAACGGGAAGTACGCCGCCGCGGGTTAAAAGATAATATCAAGCTCGGTGCCGGCGGTATTCGCGAAGTGGAATTTATCGCACAGGTCTTCCAACTGATTCGTGGTGGAAGGGAGATTGCTTTACAGCAACATAGCTTGCTTAAGATCTTACCTGAAATAACAAAACTTGGTCTTATTACTCAAACACAACATCAAGCTTTACATGAAAGCTATCTTTTTTTGCGAAGAGTAGAAAATATTTTACAAGCAATTAATGATCAACAAACCCAAACCCTACCGACTAATGAAATCGATCAACAACGTTTAATTACAGCCTGTCGAAACTTTACAAGTTTCAACGAGCAAAATATTGCAATTCAGCGCACCTATCCAATAGAAAACTGGCAAGATTTCTACCGCACTTTACAGCAAATGCAAAAAAAAGTGCGGTCGGTTTTCGATCATCTTATTGGTGAGGAAAACGATGAAAACAACGAGAAAGAAAATCAATGGCAGGATTTTCTCGAAGCGGACTTTGATGAAATCGCACAAATGCTGGAAGAAAGTGGTATTCAATCCGATTACATTAGTGAAATTTTAGATAAACTAGGACAATTTAAAGAGAGTCTAAGACGACGTATTATTGGAAACCGTGGACGGGATGTACTGGCACAGTTAATGCCTAGAATATTTTCTCTCATTTTTAAACAAGAAAGCGACCGCACTTTACTACCTCGGATGCTGCACATTATTGAGAAAATTTCCAGTCGAACGACTTATTTAGAATTACTTCTAGAGAATCCGCAAGCTTTGCAGCAAGTGGTAAATCTTTGTGCAAAATCTCAGTTAATTGCCGACCAATTAGCGTGCCACCCAATTTTGTTAGATGAACTACTTAACACTGAAAGTTTACGTAACCCAATACCTTTCACACAATATCCTGATGAACTTCAACAATATTTGCTCCGGCTTCCGGAGGAGGATGAGGAACAATTTATTGATGCACTGCGTCAATTTAAACAGGCTATATTATTACGTGTAGCAGCAGCTGATATTTTGGGCGTGTTGCCCGTAATGAAAGTCAGCGATCACCTTACTTATTTAGCAGAAGCGATCATTACCTCCGTAATCAACTTAGCTTGGAAACAGGTTTCAACCCGCTTTGGTGTACCTGAACATTTGCAAGATGGGGAAAAAGGTTTTTTAGTCATTAGTTATGGCAAACTCGGGGGAATTGAATTAGGTTATAAATCCGATCTCGATCTTGTTTTTATTTATGATGCCGTTGAAAGCCAAACAGTAGGTGGAAAAAAAATTATTGACAGTAATCAATTTTACTTACGCTTGATACAAAAAATTGTGAGTATTTTTAGCCTTAATACCAGTGCCGGCGTATTGTATGAAGTGGATATGCGCCTACGCCCTTCCGGGGATGCAGGATTGTTGGGCTGTTCCCTTTCCGCCTTTGAAAACTATCAGTTGAATGAGGCTTGGACATGGGAAAAACAAGCTTTAGTCAGAAGTCGGGCGATATTCGGTGATGAACCGTTACGCCAAAAATTTGAGCAAATTAGACAAAAAGTTCTTGCTACGCCAAGAGATGTAGCCCAACTCAAAATTGATATTCAAGAAATGCGGGAAAAAATGTATCAAACCCTTTCTAAGTCCAAAGAGGGAGAATTTAATATTAAAACTGATCGTGGCGGTATTACCGATATTGAGTTTATTGCGCAATTTTTAATGCTGGCTTATGCACCACAAAACCCAAAGCTAACAAAATGGTCGGACAATGTAAGGATTTTTGAAGATATGTCAAATTATCAGATAATTTCTTTATCTCATAGTGAAAAATTAAAGCAATGCTATGTAGATTTACGTAACAAAATTCATCATCTTAATTTAATCGGAAAACCTCCAATTGTTTCAGATTCGGAGTTTTGTAAGGAAAGGGAATTTATTCAAAGTTTCTGGAAAAACTTATTTAGTTAATATCTTAAACAAAATTATGTTCCAGAAAATGCCTAATTATTAAGCATACTTTTTATTAGTAAAAATCCACCTTCAT